>NZ_JBIAFE010000003.1:0-145448 GCF_042869115.1 Micromonospora sp. NPDC007230
TTTGGCACTGGCTTATCAAGCACCCTGTTGAGTTCTCAAAGAACAACCACACACCATCCAGCAACCCCGCATCATGCAGGACCCTGTCCGGGGCATTTCGTTCACCGCGACCGCCGCTCTCGCGCCGGGCGCTTTTACTACGTTACCCGGTGGTTTCTGCCGTGTCAAACCGCTCTCTGGCGGTTCGTCGTGCTTCCACCCTTTTGCCGGGCACCTCGATTCGACCGACTCACGCCGGACGCCTCGTGGATTTCGGCAGGACGGCCGCTGCGGTCTCCCGCTTGCTCGTCCGTATCCCTGCCGGCCCATAACCTTACCTGGTCGGTTCCGCCTCGCCAAATCCGCCTCGCGGCGAATCCGGGGCACCACCCGGGTCCAGGGTCAGACGGAGAGAACCATCCGATCCTGGCGGTCATTCCCGCGCTCCGGCCTTTTGGGCTTTCGCCCTGTTTCGTCCGTTCCGCGCTGGCAGAGAGAAAGTTACGCGCCCAGCGGTTTGATCGTCAAATCCGCTGGGCGCGTCCCACGTCACATTGTCGAGATACGACTATTTGCGCAGCTCAACGCCCGCGAAGGAACGCTTGCCCCGGCGCAGCACCAGGTACCGCCCGTGCAGCAGGTCGTCCGCCGACACGGTCGCGTCGACGTCCGTCACCCGGGTGTTGTTGACGTACGCGCCGCCTTCGGCGATCACCCGGCGCGCCTCCTTCATGCTCGGCACCAGCCCGGACTCCTTGAGCAGGCCGGCGACGTCCGGCAGCTCGGCCAGGTGGACCAGGCCGGCCTCGGTCAACGCGGCGCGCAGGGTCGCCGGGGTCAGCTCCTCGAGCGAACCGCGGCCGAAGAGCGCCTGGCTGGCGGCGACCGCCTGGGCCATCTCCCGCTCGCCGTGCACCAGCGCGGTCAGCTCCTCGGCGAGCGCCCGCTGGGCCAGGCGGGCCTGGGGCCGTTCCGCGGTCGCCTTCTCCAACTCCTCCAACTCCTCCCGCGAGCGGAAGCTGAAGTAGCGCAGGTAGCGGACGACGTCCCGGTCGTCGGCGTTAACCCAGAACTGGTAGAAGGCGTAGGGGCTGGTCATCTCCGGGTCGAGCCAGATGGAGCCGCCCTCGGTCTTGCCGAACTTGGTGCCGTCCGACTTGGTGACCAGCGGCGTGGTGAAGGCCTCCACCGGCCCGGCGCCCCGCCGGCGGATGTAGTCGACCCCGGCGGTGATGTTGCCCCACTGATCCGAGCCGCCGTACTGGAGCTGGCAGCCGTGCCGGCGGTGCAGCTCGAAGAAGTCGTTGGCCTGCAGCAGCTGGTAGCTGAACTCGGTGAAGCTGATGCCGGTCTCCAGCCGGGCCTTGACCACCTCGCGGGCCAGCATCTTGTTCACCGGGAAGTGCTTGCCGACGTCCCGGAGGAACTCGACCACCGACATCTCGCCGGTCCAGTCCAGGTTGTTGACCAGTCGGGCCGCGTTCTCCCCGGCGTACGAGACGAACGGGGCGAGCTGGTCGTGGATGCGCTGGACCCAGCCCGCCACCACCTCGGGCGGGTTGAGGGTGCGCTCGGCGGTCTCCTTCGGGTCGCCGATCTGGCCGGTGGCGCCGCCGACCAGCAGCAGCGGCCGGTGCCCGGCGAGCTGGAGCCGGCGCGCGGTGATGACCTGCATGAGGTGGCCGACGTGCAGGCTGGGCGCGGTCGGATCGAAGCCCACATAGAAGGTGGCCGTCCCGCCGTCGAGCAGCTCGCGCAGCTCGTCGAGGCCGGTCGAGTCCTGGATCAGGCCCCGCCACTGCAGGTCTTCGGTCAGGGAGTCCCGCCCCTGCGGGAGGTTGCTGTCGGTCACGGCTACCGATTCTCCCCCATCACCGGCCAGGACCCGTACCGGGTTTGCCCACGCCGAGGCGATTAGGCTGGCGCTGCATCGAGGGCGAGGAGGGCTGCCGTGGAGATGCCGGACCTGACCGGGGGCTTCGTGGCCCTGCTGGGCCTGAAGTTCGACGAGGTCAGCGGGGACCGGGTGGTGATCCGCTGGCAGGTCCGCCCGGAGCTGCACCAGCCGTACGGGATCCAGCACGGCGGGGTCTACTGCTCGGTGGTGGAGACGGCGGCCAGCATCGGCGGCGCGCTCTGGCTGGGCGACAAGGGCCAGGTGGTGGGCGTGTCCAACCAGACCGACTTCCTGCGCGCGGTGCGGGACGGCGAGCTGACCGCGGTGGGCACCCCGATCCACCGGGGCCGGAGCCAGCAGCTCTGGCTGGTGGAGATCACCGACGGGGACGGCCGGCTGGTCGCGCGTGGCCAGGTACGGCTGCAGAATCTCACCGCCGCCTGACCTCGGACGGGTGCCGAACGACGCGCCACCGGAGCCGGCGCGGGCGACGGCCTGGTCGATTCAGCCTAAAAGAGATACTTGACGCCGATATCGTCGCGTCGGTGAGATCACCCGCTCCCGATCCGACGTGAGGAAGCTCCTCGCCGCCACCCTCGGCGTCCTGTCCGCCATCGGCGGCTTCGTCGACATCGGCGACCTGGTGGCGGCGAGCCAGGCCGGCGCCCGGTTCGGCATGGCCCACGCGTGGGTGCTGCTCGTCGGGGTGCTGGGCATCTGCGCGTACGCGGAGATGTCCGGCCGGATCGCGGCGGTGAGCGGCCGGGCCGTGTTCGACCTGGTCCGGGAGCGGCTGGGGCCGCGGGTGGCGCTGCTCAACCTGGTCGCCTCCTACCTGGTCACGGTGGTCACCCTCGCCGCGGAGCTGGGCGGGGTGGCCCTGGCGCTGCAGCTGGCGACCGGGCTCAGCTACCTGCTCTGGGTGCCGGTGGCCGCGGTCGCGGTCTGGCTGGTGCTGTGGCGGATGCGCTTCGCGCTGATGGAGCGGGTGTTCGGGCTGGCCGGGTTGGCGCTGCTGGTGTTCGCGGTCGCACTGTTCGCCCTGCCCACCGACTGGGTGCGCCTCGGCCACGAGGCGCTGTACGTCAGCTCCGCCGGGGCGGGCTGGTCGGTGTACTGGTTCGTGGCCGTGGCGCTGTTCGCTTCCACGGTCAGCCCGTACGAGGTGTTCTTCTTCTCCTCCGGCGGGGTGGAGGAGAAATGGAGCGCCGCCGACTTGGCCGACGCGCGTTCCAGCGTGCTGATCGGCTTCCCGGTCGGCGGGTTCCTGGCGCTGTCGCTGCTCGCCGTCGCGGCCGTGGCGTACCACCCGTCCGGGACGGCGCTGGACAGCCTCGACCAGGTGGCCCGGCCGGTGGCGACCGCGCTGGGCGGGGCCGGGCTGGCGGTCGCGGTGCTGGCGTTCTTCGCGGTTACCTTCGGCGCCGCGCTGGAGACCGGGCTGTCCGCCGCGTACGCGGTGGCGCAGTACTTCGGCTGGCAGTGGGGTAAGCGGGTCACCCCCCGGGAGGCGGCGCGGTTCCACACCGTGCTGCTGGTCAGCGTGCTGCTCGGGGTGCTGATGCTGCTGACCACCATCGACCCGGTGCAGCTCACCGAATACATGCTGGTGCTCAGCGCGGTGGTGCTGCCGCTGACGTATTTGCCGATCCTGGTGGTGGCGAACGACCGCAACTACCTGGGCGACCGGGTCAACGGCCCGTGGATCAACCTGCTCGGGGCCGTGTTCCTGCTGCTCATCGTCGCCGCGTCGGTGGCGGCGATCCCGTTGGCGATCATCACGAGGATGGGACAGTGAGGCTCCAGCTCGCCAAGCAGCTGCTCGACCGGCAGATCGTCGACCGGGATGGCCGGCTGGTCGGCCGGGTCGACGACATCGCGTTCGCGATCGACGCCGATGGGGTGCCGTACGTGGACTGCCTGCTCTCCGGGCACGGCGTGCTGGGGCAGCGGATCGGCGGCCGGATCGGGCGGTTGCTGGTGTCGATCGCCGAGCGGTTCGCCGAGGAGGTGCCGGTGCCGCCGCGACGCATCCCGCTCGCCCAGGTCGCCGAGGTGGACAGCGCGGTACGCCTGCGCTGCCGGGCGGCCGACCTGCCGCCGTCTCCCACCGAGTCCTGGCTGCGCCGGCACGTGATCGACCAGATCCCGGGGGCGGATCATGCGCGCCGGTGAGCTGCTCGGCCGGATGGCGTACGACCTGCACGGGCGGCGGCTGGGCCGGGTGGTCGACGTGGTGGTGCGCGGCGGCTGGCCGCCGGACCGGCTGCGGATCACCGACGTGATCGTCGCCGGCCATTGGTGGACCCGGGTGGTCGGGCGACTGATCGCGCCGGAGCTGCACCCGTCGGGACCGTGGCTGCTGCGCGCCGCCGCCCGGGTCCTCGGCCGGAGCACCCACCAGTTCCCCGCCGACCGGGTGCAGCTGCTCCCGCCGGTCGCTGACTTCCCGTTCGGCGCGCCGTCCGGGCCGCCCGGCCACCCCGGCTGAGGCGGCCCGGTGCCCATCGGACCGGCCCGCGAATCCTCCGCCGCGCGCCCGATCCGCTCCCCCGGCTACCCGCGCTGCCCGGCCGGGGCTGCGGGCAGGTCCAGCACGAACGCGTCACCCTCCCGGTTGAAGCCGAGCCGGTGGTAGTACGGGGCGACCATGCCGGGCGGGCTGACCACCCGGCGGAAGCCGCGGTCGGTGAAGAGGCGGCTGCGCCGGTAGACGAACTCGCCCGGGGTGAAGTCGCGGAACGGCGGGGTGACGTAGTCGAGGTCGATCTGGGCCACCCCGTCGGCCTCGGCGTGCGACACCACCACGCCGACCACCTGGTCGGCGCGGACCACGAGGAACGCCGAGCGGTCGGCGCCGGCCGGGTCCCAGCGGAAGGCGGGGTTGAACCGGGCGATGTCGGCGGCGTGCACCCGCAGCGTGTGGGCCAGGAAGGCGTCCCCGGTGCCCACCTCGACCACCTGGTAGGTCTGCTCGTCGTGCCGGGTGGCCAGCAGCTTCCGCAGGTACCAGACGTTGATCACGGCGAGCACCACGTTCAGCCCGACCATGGGCCACACGTGCACGGCGGCGTTGTAGCCGATCAGGATGAGGCAGCCGACGAGGTTGAGGGCGCGCAGCCGCAGGATGCGGGTCTGCAGCAGCGACCAGACCAGCAGCGCGGAGCCGGCCCAGCCGACGAGTTCCAGCCAGTTCACCCGGGGGAGACTAGTGGTCGCGCTGGTCAGCCGCCACGGCGGGCAGCTCCAGCACGTACTCCTCGACCTCGGTGCCGCGGCCGTTGGCGTACCCGGAGTCCTCACCGACCACCACGAAGCCGCACTTGCGGAGCACGGCGAGCGAGGCGGCGTTGTCCTTGGCGGCGCGGGCGTGCACCGGACGCTGCGGCAGCTCACGCAGCAGCGCGGCGAGCGCGGCGGTGGCGTGGCCCCGGCCCCAGCGGCGCGGATCGATCCAGTAGCTGACCTCGGTGCGCTCCCCCACCGGGAAGGCGGTCACGCGCCCGACCACCTCCCCGTCGACCGTCACGGTCCGGAGGACGATGCGCGGGTCGGCGCGGATGCGCGTCCAGTGGTCGTCGAAGGCGGCCCGGTCGGCCGGGTCCTTCGGGCCGAACGCGGCCATCCAGTTGGCCTGCGGATCCTGCTCGTGGCGAAAGAACGCGGGCAGGTCGTCGTCGCGCACCGGGCGGAGCCGCACCTCACTGGTCACCGCCGGAGGATACGCGGACCGACCGACAGGTTCGGACCCGCTGGCGAACGGGCGACGTCACCCGGGCGGTGGACCGGCGCCCGGACCCGCCCCGGACGGCCGGGTGGGAGCGGAGGATTCGTCGGGTGAAGCGGATGACCCACTGCCGGCACCGGCCGGCATTCCCGATGCGTACCCCCTCCGTCACGGGCCCGATGCTGGCCGGCCCGCGGGCCCTGGGCCCGACGGCGGCCGCGCCGCTGGCGCTCGCCGCGGCGGCGCTCGGTGCCGTCGCGGTCGGCACGCTGGCGATCGGTCGGCTGGCGATCCGCCGGGCGGTCATCAAGGAGCTGCGCATCGGCCGGCTGGAGGTGGACGAGCTGGTCGTGCGGCGGACCGACGGCGGTCAGCCGGTGGGCGGCAGCCTCGTCTGATAGCCGTACAGCTCCAACAGGCGGACCCGGGAGGCCTGCAGCCGGTCCACCACCACGCTCATGAAGCAGGTGGTGAGCTGCCGGCCGAGCGCGTCGTCGGACTCCATCAGCCGGCGTACCCCGGCGGCCTGGAACTCGACGGCGAGGCTGCGCCGCACGGCCACCGCCCCGAACTGCCATCGGTACGGCGGGAAGAGCCAGGACCAGCCGACCACCCCACCCGCGCCGATCGTCTCGATCCCCACGTCACCGCGACCGGGCACCGGGAAGTCCAGCGCCACCTCGCCGCCGCGGACCAGCCAGAACCGCTCCGCCGGCTGCCCGGCGCGAAACAGCCGGTGCCCGGGGTGCCACACCACGGGGCGGGCGTGACCGGTCAGCGGGGGCAGCCACTCCGGCGGCAGCCCGGCGAGGAACGGATGCGCGCGGAGCATCTCCAGCGGAGTCATCAGTCTCACCCCCGTCCACGGTCCGGGTCGACGGTCCTGGATCCATTGGACCTCGACCCGGCCGGGATCGTCAGGGCCGAAGGTCCCGGACCGCGGATGCGCGACGCCGCCGGATTTCCCCGGGACGCCTCCGCGCCGGCCCCTCCCCCGCCGACACGGATGGCGGTCCGGCAGGCCGAACCTCGGGGCCGAGGTGTCAACGCCGGGGTGGCCGGGCAAATGCGGTCCGGGGACGAGCGGGCCGCCGACAATGGCCTGAGCCGACCGAAGGGATTCCGATGAACCGACCTGTCGTGGTGGGGGTCGACGGATCACCGACCAGCCTGACCGCCGCCGAGCACGCCGCGCGGGCGGCCGTCCAGCGATCCCGGCCGCTGCACCTGGTGCACGGCTACCTGCACCCGCTCGGCTACGGCGTGCCACTCAACCCGTACGACCTCGGGGTGCCGGCGCCGACCGAGGCGGCGCAGAAGATGCTCGAACAGGTGGCCGGCGACCTGACCGACCGGCATCCGGGCCTGCGGGTGGAGGTACGCCAGGTGGCCGGCGGTCCGGGCGCCACGCTGGTCGAGGAGTCCCGCCGGGCCGACCTGGTGGTGGTGGGCAGCCGGGGGATGGGCGGGTTCGCCGGGCTGCTGCTCGGCTCGGTCAGCGGCCAGGTGGCCCAGCACGGGCACTGCCCGGTGCTGGTGGTCCGCCCGGCCGAGCAGCCGATCCCGGTCGACGGACCGGTGCTGGTGGGCGTGGACGGCTCCGAGTCGGGCGGGCTCGCCGTCGGGCTAGCCGCCGATGAGGCGGACCGCCGCGACAGCGATCTCGTGCTGGTGCACGTCCGGCCGCCCGAGCGGGCCGGGCCGGTGCCGGAGCAGGCGGCTGAGTCCGCGGCGGCCGGGCAGGCCGAGTCGGCCGAGCTGCTGGCCGGGGCGGCGGCCCAGGTCCGCGCGGACCATCCGGTGCTGGCCGTGGTCGAGCGGCCGGTCCGGGCCGCCTCCCCGGAGCAGGCCCTGATCGAGGCGAGCGGGGAGGCGGCGCTGGTGGTGGTCGGGTCGCGGGGCCGCGGCGGCTTCGCCGGACTGCTGCTCGGGTCGGTCAGCCAGGCGCTGGTGCAGCACGCGCACTGCCCGGTGCTGGTGGCCCATCCGTACGAGCGGGCGGAGTGAGGACCGCCCGGAACGGGCCGGTCAGACCGGGTCGCGGCCGGCGAGCAGGTCCTCGAAGTTGGTGGTGAGGGCGAACGGGTCGGCCGGGCCGGTCGCGACCGGGCGGCGGTCCACCTGCTCCGCCAACTCGACCCCGGCCCGCCGGATGCGGGCCCGCAGGGCACCGTCGGCGCTCTCGCCGGACCAGTCCTCCGGCGCCGCGTAGACCACCGTCGGCACCACCACCGCCCGCAGGTACGCGAACATCGGCCGGACCGCGTGCTCCAGGGCGAGCGAGTGCCGGGCGGTGCCCCCGGTGGCACCGATCAGCACCGGCCGGTCGGCCAGGGCGTCCCGGTCCACCACGTCGAAGAACGACTTGAACAGCCCGTTGTACGAGGCGTTGAAGATCGGGGTGACCGCGATCAGCCCGTCCGCCCCGGCCACGGTGTCCAGCGCCTCGCGCAGGGCGGCCGACGGGAAGCCCGTGAGCAGGTGGTTCACCACGTCGTGGGCGTGCTCGCGCAGCTCGATCGGGCGGATCTCCACCTCGGCGCCGCGCCGGACCAGCTCGTCGCGGGCGGCCGCGGCGAGCTGGTCGGCGAGGAGCCGGGTCGAGGAGGGCTGGCCGAGGCCGGCGGAGACCACCGCCAGGGTGCGCCGGGTCATCGGGCCCCCTCGGGCGCCTTGCCGGTCACGTCGTCGACGGCGTGCACCGTGTTGTCCCTGGCGCCGCCCGCCATGGCCAGCAGCGAGGCGTGGGTGGGCGCCTCCGGCACCTGCACCGGTCGCAGCGAGTCGAACTCCTTGCGCAGCACCGGGACGACCTCCTCGCCAAGGAGGTCGAGCTGTTCCAGGACGGTCTTCAGGGACAGCCCGGCGTGGTCCATCAAGAAGAGCTGACGCTGGTAGTCGCCGACGTACTCGCGGAAGCCGAGCGTGCGGTCGATGACCTGCTGCGGGCTGCCCACGGTCAGCGGGGTCTCCCGGGTGAACTCCTCCAGCGACGGCCCGTGCCCGTAGACCGGGGCGTTGTCGAAGTACGGCCGGAACTCGCGGACGGCGTCCTGGGAGTTCTTCCGCATGAACACCTGCCCGCCGAGGCCGACGATGGCCTGGTCGGCGGAGCCGTGGCCGTAGTGCTCGAAGCGCTGCCGGTAGAGCCCGATCATCCGCTGGGTGTGCTCCTTGGGCCAGAAGATGTGGTTGGCGAAGAAGCCGTCGCCGTAGTAGGCCGCCTGCTCGGCGATCTCCGGGCTGCGGATCGAGCCGTGCCAGACGAATGGCGGCACCCCGTCCAGCGGGCGTGGGGTGGCGGTGAACGACTGCAGGGGGGTGCGGAACCGGCCCTTCCAGTCGACCACGTCCTCACGCCACAGCCGGTGCAGCAGGTCGTAGTTCTCGATGGCGAGGGGGATGCCGTTGCGGATGTCCTGCCCGAACCACGGGTAGACCGGGCCGGTGTTGCCGCGCCCCAGCATAAGATCCACCCGGCCGTCGGCCAGGTGCTGGAGCATCGCGTAGTCCTCGGCGATCTTCACCGGGTCGTTGGTGGTGATCAGCGTGGTCGAGGTGGAGAGCAGCAGCCGCTCGGTCCGGGCGGCGATGTAGCCGAGCATGGTGGTCGGCGACGAGGGCACGAACGGCGGGTTGTGGTGCTCGCCGGTGGCGAAGACGTCAAGCCCGACCTCCTCGGCCTTGAGCGCGATGGCCACCATGGCCTTGATCCGCTCACGCTCGGACGGCAGCCGCCCGTTGGTCGGGTCGACCGTGACGTCGCCGACGGTGAAGACTCCGAACTGCATGATCCAGCTCCTCGCGTGACGCCCGGGCCGGTGCGGCCCGGATCGCACCCCACAACATATTTGACGAGTCAACTATTCCGTCATGGGTCGTGGGCGGCGTGGCCCAGGTCACCACCCGCCGGCCGGTTGCGGCCCGCCGGCGTCACTCCTGTCCGGCACGCGGCCCCGTCAGCCGCCGGCCACGGAGGGGAGCACCTGCACCTCCGCGCCGTCGCCGACCGGGGTGTCCAGCCCGCCGGCGTGCCGGCAGTCCTCGCCGTCGACGTAGACGTTGACGTAGCGGCGCAGCTCGCCGCGCTCGTCGCGGATCCGGCGGCCCAGCCGGGGCCAGGTGCCGTCGAGCTCGTCGAGGACGGCCCGCAGCGTGCCGGTGGCGGCGACGGTCAGCCGGCTCGCGCCGCCCGCCTCGCCGCGCAGCGGGCCGGGCAGCAGCACGGTGACCACTCACACCTCCGCGGCCCGGACGCAGAGCACGTCCGGCAGGTGGGCGGCGACCAGCGACCAGGAGTCACCCTCGTCCGGGCTGGCGTAGACCTCGCCGGAGCGGGTGCCGAAGTAGACCCCGGCCGGGTCGGCGTCGTCGGCGCACATCGCGTCGCGCAGCACCGACGGGTAGAACGGCCCCTCGGGCAGCCCGACCGAGAGCGGCTCCCACTTGTCGCCCGCGTCGGTGGAGCGGTAGACCCGGCAGCGGTAGTCGACCGGGAAGCGCTGCCCGTCGGCGACCAGCGGGAAGACGTAGACCGTGCCGGGGCGGGACGGGTGGGCGACCATCGGGAAGCCGAAGTCGCTGGGCAGGCCGGCGGCGATCGAGCTCCAGGTGCGCCCGTCGTCGTCGGAGCGGTAGACGCCGTGGTGGTTCTGCGCGTAGAGCCGGTCCGGGTTGCCGGCGTCCCGGGCGATCTTGTGGACGCACTGCCCGAACTCGGGCCACTCGTCCGGCAGGAAGTAGGCCCGGATGCCGCTGTTACCGGGCGTCCAGCTCGCCCCGGCGTCCTCGGTGCGGTAGACCCCGCCGGTGGACATGGCCACCGCCATCCGGGCCGGATCCCGCGGATGCGGCAGCACGCTGTGGATCGCCTGGCCGCCGAAGCCGGCGCCCCAGGACTCGCGGTGCGGATGGTCCCAGAGCGCCCGGACGAGCTGGAAGCTGCGCCCGCCGTCGTCGGAGCGGAACAGCGCGGACGGCTCGGCACCGGCCCAGACCACGTCGGGCTGGTCGGCGCCCGCCGGAGTGAGCTGCCAGACCCGGCCCAGGCTGGCGCCGGTGTCGGCCGGAAAGGCCACCGGCGCCCGGTCGGGCTCCTGCCAGGAGGCGCCGAGGTCGTCGCTGGTCGCCACGCTCGGCCCGAAGTGCGAGCTGGTCATCCCGGCGAGCAGGCGGGGCCGGCCGGCGCGCTTGTCGACGGCGACCGCGTAGACGCCAGTCATCGGGAAGTGCGGGCCGGTCACCTCCCAGGCGCGTCGATCGGTGCTGCTGGCGAGGAAGAGCCCCTTGCCGGTGCCGATTGCGAGCAGTGTCGCCATGCCGGTCCTCCGATCCGTGCCGAGCGGGTGGCTGCCAGGTCCGGGCGGCACCCGGCGAGAGGCGTACGACGCGGGCGGGCGGGACCTGGCGTCGTGATTATGGTCACCCCGTCCGACAGAATGCCGCTTCACCGGGCCGGTGGCCAGCCCGCACCGCCGTCCGGCAGCCGCCGGCGTCAGCGACGGGTGCGGGGCACGTGGCGGCGGTAGGCGCTCACCGTCGGATCGCCGGCGATCCAGAACCGCCAGGGCACGTCGTGCGCCCCGGTCACCCCGACCCGGGGGCCGGCCGCGATCGCCGCCGCCGGCACCGGCGCCGCCGCGGGCCTCAGCCGTACCGGGCCGTCGCCGAGCAGGTCGACGCCGTAGACCGCGCCGTCGATGCCGAGCGCCGCGCAGAGCCGGGCGGGCCCGCGGGCCAGGTCCACGTCCCGGCGTACGGCAGGGCGTCGCGACCGGGCCGCCGCCAGCCCGTCGACCACCTCTCCGGCGCGCAGCAGCACCGCCGAGGCCTCCCCGTCCGGGCCGGTGACCACGTTCATGCACCAGTGCATCCCGTAGGTGAAGTAGACGTACGCCCGCCCGGACGGGCCGAACATCACCGCGTTGCGCTTGGTGCGGCCCCGGTGCGCGTGCGAGGCCGGGTCCCCGGCGGTGCCGGCGTACGCCTCGACCTCGGTGATCCGGACGGTGACCCCGTCGGCGGTGAGCAGGCAGCCGAGCAGCCCGCGGGCGGCCGGCACGACCGGCCCGGCCAGCAGGTCGGCCAGGTCGGCTGCGGTGGTGGCGGGCTCGGCACTGGTCATGGGTCGACGATAGCCGCTAGACGCTGACGACCTTTTCAATACACCGTTGACAAGATGCTGTTCAAGGGTGTGTCATGGAACCATGCCCACGCTGGACAACGACCCGTTCACCGCTCCGGACGCGGCCCAGGCCCGCGCACACCGCAACTACGCCGCGCTGCTGCGGATCGCCGAGCGCCACGCCGGCACCAATGCCCGCCGCCGGCGGTACGCACACCCCGACGTGCCGGACGCGTACGAGGCGGCCACGCTGGTGATGGCCCTCGCCGGCGGCGCGGAGCTGGAGCCCGGCGAGGAGCCGGTCGACCAGGCGGACCTGATGGCGGCGCTGACCCTGGTCCCGCACGTGCGGGCGGAGGTGGACGCGCTCGAGGCGGGCCTGGTGCAGGTGGCCCGCGGCCGGGGGCTGACCTGGCAGGCGATCGCCTTCGGGCTCGGGCTGGGCAGCGCGCAGGCGGCCCGGCAGCGCTACGACCGGATCACGGTGCGCACCGGCACCGCCGACTGACCGACGGAAACTGTCACAGGGTCCGGCGAGACTGCCCGGGTGGACGGGACGAGGACGCGATGACGCGCGACGAGATGCGGGCGTACTGCCTGGCGAAGCCGGGCGCCTGGCTGGACCAGCCGTGGGAGGGCGACGAGGTGGTCAAGGTCGGCAGCAGGATCTTTGCCTTCCTCGGCTCGCCGGAGGGCGACGCGCGGGTGGGCCTGAAGTGCGGCCCGTCCCGGGAGGTCGCCGACGAGTGGCTGCACCGGTTCCCCGACGACGCCCGCGCCTCCCCATACATCGGCCGTTCGGGGTGGAACACGCTGCGGCTCGACGGCGGCATCCCCGACGAGGAACTGCGCGAGGCGCTCGACGGGTCGTACGACGCGGTGGTGGCCAAGCTGCCCAAGCGTGAGCGACCGACGGCCTGACCGCATTCAAGGTGGGACACACCCGCCGCGTTGAGGTGTGGCCGACAACCTGCCGGGCGTGGTTGCCGTCTGCGACAGCAAGGATCCGGCCGGCCCGGTGCTCGCCTTCGACCCGCAGACGTGGCGCTCGTTCGTCAAGTCTGCCAAGCAGTCCTGACACAGCGAAGGAGCAGGCCCTCAGCAGCATGCTGAGGGCCTGCTCCTTTCCGTCCCTGGGGTCAGCGGGGCACGACCTGCTCGGCGGCCCAGTCGCGCCAGCCGGCCAGCTTGTCCGCGGCGACGGCGAGCTGGTCGGCGACCGGGCCGGGGCCGGTCGAGCCGGGGGTGGTCCGGGCCGCGAGGGCGGAGCGCACCGAGAGCGCGTCCCGCACCGACGGGTCCAGATGCGGGCTGACCGCGGCCAGGTCGGCATCGGACACCTCGTCCAGGGCGCAGTCCCGGGCCACGCAGAGCGCCACCAACTGGCCGGTGATCTCGTGCGCGTCACGGAACGGCACGCCCCGGCGGACCAGCCAGTCCGCCACCTCGGTGGCGAGCGAGAAACCGACCGGCGCGGCGGCGACCAAGCGGTCGACGCGTACGGTCATCGTGGAGATCATCCCGGCGAGCGCCGGCAGCAGCAGCTCCAGGGTGTCGACCGCGTCGAAGGCCGGCTCCTTGTCCTCCTGCATGTCCCGGTCGTAGGTCATCGGCAGGCCCTTGAGCATGGTGAGCACGCTCATCAGGCCGCCGACCAGCCGGCCGGACTTGCCCCGGGCCAGCTCGGCGATGTCCGCGTTCTTCTTCTGCGGCATGATCGACGAACCGGTGGCGAACGCGTCGTCCAGCTCCACCCAGCCGAACTCGTGCGACGTCCAGAGCACCACCTCCTCGCCGAGGCGGGACAGGTGCACGCCGATCATCGCGGTGACGAAGAGGAACTCGGCGACGAAGTCCCGGTCGGCGACCGCGTCCATCGAGTTGGCGAAGGACGTGCGGAAGCCCAGCTCCTTGGAGACCGCCACCGGGTCCAGCGGCAGGCCCGAGCCGGCGAGCGCGCCCGCGCCGAGCGGGCTGATCGCCGCCCGGTGGTCCCAGTCGCGCAGCCGCTCCAGGTCGCGCAGCAGCGGCTGCACGTGGGCGAGCAGCCAGTGCCCGAAGGTGACCGGCTGGGCGTGCTGGAGATGGGTCATGCCGGGGGCGGCGGTGTCCACGTGCCGCCCGGCCTGCTCGACCAGCGCCTCGGCCAGCTCGACCAGGCGGGCGGCCACGCCCCGGGCGTGATCGCGCAGGTAGAGCCGCAGGTCGGTGGCGACCTGGTCGTTGCGGGACCGGCCGGCGCGCAGCTTGCCGCCGAGGCTGCCGAGCCGCTCCAGCAGGCCGCGCTCCAGGGCGGTGTGCACGTCCTCGTCATCGACGGTCGGGCGGAACGCCCCGGAGGCGCAGGCGGCCTCCAGGTCGTCCAGCGCGGCCAGCATCTTGCCCAGTTCCTCGGGGTCGAGCAGGCCGGCGCCGGCCAGGACCCGGGCGTGCGCCCGGGAGCCGGCGATGTCGTACGGGGCGAGGCGCCAGTCGAACTGGACGCTCACCGACAGCCGCGCGAGCGCCTCGGCGGGGCCGCCGGCGAACCGGCCTCCCCAGAGGCTCGTCCGGTTGGGGGCGGCGCTGTTCTCGGTCAGGCTCTTGTCGTCCACCCCACCCATTGTGCTGTTCACGATCAGGCGCCACCCAGCCGGGCGTCCCGCGCGGCGGCCATCCGGCTGGGCAGGCCCCACAGCTGCACGAAGCCCTTCGCGAGGGACTGGTCGAAGGTGTCGCCGGTGTCGTAGGTGGCCATGCCGAAGTCGTACAGGCTGGCCTCGGAGCGCCGGCCGGTGACGGTGGCCCGGCCGCCGTGCAGGGTGAGCCGCACCTCGCCGGAAACGTGCTGCTGGGCGTCGTCGATGAACGCGTCGAGGGCGTTCTTCAGCGGCGAGAACCAGAGGCCGTCGTAGACCAGCTCGCCCCAGCGCTGGTCGACGCCGCGCTTGAACCGGGCCAGGTCCCGCTCGACGGTGACGTTCTCCAGCTCCTGGTGGGCGGTGATCAGGGCGATCGCGCCGGGCGCCTCGTACACCTCGCGGCTCTTGATGCCGACCAGCCGGTCCTCGACCATGTCCAGCCGGCCGACGCCCTGGGCGCCGGCGCGCCGGTTGAGCTCCAGGATCGCCTGGTACGGGGTGACGGTCTCGCCGTCGATGGCGACCGGCACGCCGGCGTCGAAGGTGATGACGACCTCGTCGGCGTCCCGCGGCTCGCTGGGGTCGGAGGTGTAGGAGTAGAGGTCCTCGATCGGGCCGTTCCAGATGTCCTCCAGGAAGCCGGTCTCGACCGCGCGGCCCCACAGGTTCTGGTCAATGGAGTACGGCGACTTGGCCGACACGTCGATCGGCAGCCCCGTCTCCTCGGCGAAGGCGATCGCCTTGTCCCGGGTCCAGGCGAAGTCCCGGGCCGGGGCGATGATCTTCAGGTCGGGGGCGAGCGCGCCGAGGCCGACCTCGAAGCGGACCTGGTCGTTGCCCTTGCCGGTGCAGCCGTGCGACACGATGGTGCCGCCGTGCTTCTTCGCCGCGGCCACCAGGTGCTTGACGATCAGCGGCCGGGACAGCGCGGAGACCAGCGGGTAGCGGTCCATGTAGAGGGCGTTGGCGCGGATCGCCGGCAGGCAGTACTCGGCGGCGAACTCGTCGCGCGCGTCGACCACCTCGGACTCGGCGGCGCCGCAGTCCAGCGCCCGCTGCCGGATGACGTTCATGTCCTCGCCGCCCTGGCCGACGTCGACCGCTACCGCGATCACCTCGGCGCCGGTCTGCTCGGCCAGGTACGGGATGGCGACGGAGGTGTCGAGACCCCCGGAGTACGCCAGGACGACCCGCTCGGTCATGGTGTGGTGCTCCCTTCAACGTTCTCTTCCCGGCGGGCCCACGCGGCGAGCTTGTCGCCCAACGCGGCGCCGCCGACGGCCTCGCGGGCCACGACGAGGATGGTGTCGTCGCCGGCGATGGTGCCGACGACCTCGGGCAGGCCCGCTCGGTCCAACGCGCTGGCCAGATAGTGGGCTGCGCCCGGCGGGGTGCGCAGCACGGCGATGTTGCCGCTGGAGTCGACCCCGTTGAGCAGCTCACGCAGCAGCCGGACGAGCCGGGCCGGGGCGGCCTCGGCCTCGCGCAGCGGCCGGTGGCCGTCCTCCGGGATCAGATAGACGCCCCGCCCGTCGCCGCCGCGCGCGGTGACCGCCCCCAGCTCCTTGAGGTCCCGGGAGAGGGTGGCCTGGGTGACCTGGATGCCGTCGCCGGCGAGCAGGTCGGCAAGCTCGGTCTGCGAGTGGATGGCCCGGTCGCGGATCAGCTCGACGATGCGGGCGTGCCGGGCGGCGCGGGTCAGCGGGGCGGTCATGGGGTTGATGCCTCCAGGAGAAACGTCAGCAGCGCCTTCTGGGCGTGCAGGCGATTCTCCGCCTGGTCGAAGACGGCGCTGCGCGGCCCGTCGAGCACCTCGTCGGTGATCTCCTCGCCCCGGTGGGCGGGCAGGCAGTGCAGCACGATGACGTCGGCCGCGGCGTGGCCGAGCAACGCGTCGTTGACCTGGTACGGCAGGAACGGGGTGGTCCGGTCGAGGCCGTCGGACTCCTGACCCATGGAGGTCCAGGTGTCGGTGGCGATCACGTCGGCGGCGCGGACCGCCTCGACCGGGTCGGTGAGCACGCGGACCGATCCGCCGGTGCCGGCGGCGATCTTCTCGGCCCGGGCGACCACCTCGGGGTCGGGCTGGAACCCGGCCGGCCCGGCGATCCGGACGTGCATCCCGGCGGTCGCCCCGGCCAGCAGGTAGGAATGCGCCATGTTGTTCGCCGCGTCCCCGACGTACGCGAGGGTCCGTCCGGCGGTGGCGCCGAACCGCTCGCGGACGGTGAGCAGGTCGGCGAGCAACTGGCAGGGGTGGTACGCGTCGGTGAGCGCGTTGACCACCGGCACGGTGGCGTGCGCGGCGACCTCGGCGATCCGGTCGTCGCCGTGGGTCCGCAGCACGATCGCGGCCACGTAGCGGGAGAGCACCCGACCGGCGTCGGCCAGGGTCTCGCCCCGCCCGAAGTGGGTGACCTGGGTGTCCACCACGAGCGGGTGCCCGCCCAGCTCGGCGATGCCCACGTCGAACGAGAACCGGGTGCGCAGGCTCTGCTTGTCGAAGAGCACCGCCACCGACCGCGGCCCGGCGAGGGGCTGGTGGCCGAAGCGGTCCGCCTTCATCCGGGCCGCGAGGTCGAGCACGGCCGACTGCTCGGCGGGCGAGAGGTCGTCGTCCCGCAGGAAGTGCCGGATCATGCGGGGACCTCCGTCGTGGTCGGGGCATCCTCGGCGGGGATCGCCGGGACGGGCGCGGCGGCGGCGAGCGCGGCCGGCAGGGCGGCGAGGAAGGCGTCGACCTGCGCGGCGCTGAGGATCAGCGGCGGGGCGAGCCGGACCACGCCGGGCTGCACCGGGTTGACCAGGAAGCCGGCGCCGCGCAGCGCGGTCGCCAGCGCGCCGGCCACCGGCTGGTCGAGCACGACGCCGAGCAGCAGGCCGGCGCCGCGTACCTCGGCGACGAGCGGGTGGCCGAGCGCCTCGATCCCCCGCCGTAGCCGCTCCCCGATCCGCTTGACGTGGTCGAGCAGCCCCTCGCTGGCGATCGTCGAGATCACCGCGAGGGCGGCCGCGCAGCTGACCGGGTTGCCGCCGAACGTGGTGCCGTGTGAGCCGGGGCCGAGCAGCTCGGCGGCCCGGCCGAAAGCCAGGCAGGCGCCGATGGGCAGGCCCCCGCCGAGTCCCTTGGCGAGCGTGACCAGGTCCGGCTCGACGCCCTCGGCCTGGTGGGCGAACCAGTGCCCGGTGCGGCCGACGCCGGTCTGCACCTCGTCGAGCACCAGCAGGGCGCCGTGGCCGGCGGTGATCCGCCGCGCCTCGGCCAGGTAGCCGGGCGGCGGGACGACGACGCCGTTCTCACCCTGGATCGGCTCGATGATCACCATGGCGGTGGCGTCGGTGACGGCGGCCGCCAGGGCTGCGGCGTCGCCGTACGGCACGTGGGTGACGTCACCGGGAAGCGGGCGGAAGGGGTCGGCCTTGGCCGGCTGGCCGGTGAGCGCCAGGGCGCCCATGGTCCGGCCGTGGAAGCCGCCCTGGGTGGCGACCACGTGGGTGCGCCCGGTCAGCCGGGAGAGCTTGAACGCGGCCTCGTTCGCCTCGGCGCCGGAGTTGGCGAAGAACACCCGCCCGGGCCGGCCGGCGAGGGCCAGCAGCAGCTCGGCGAGGGCGACCGGCGGCTCGGCGACGAACAGGTTGGAGACGTGCCCGAGGGTGGCGACCTGCTTGGACACGGCGGCCACCACGGCCGGGTGGGCATGGCCGAGGGCGTTGACCGCGATGCCGCCGAGCAGGTCGACGTACTCCCGGCCGGCCTCGTCGACCACGACGGCGCCGGAGCCGGAGACGAGCGCGAGCGGCGGGGTGCCGTAGTTGTCCATCATGGCCGCGCCCCAGCGCTCCACCAGCGTGCTCATCCGACCTTGCCTTCCTTGTTCGCGGCTGCGGGGCTCGCAAGCTCACTCCTCGCGCTCACCGGGCTCCCCTTTCGTTCCCGACTGCGGGGCTCGCAAGCTCACTCCTCGCGCTCACCGGGCTCCCCTTTCGTTCCCGACTGCGGGGCTCGCAAGCTCACTCCTCGCGCTCACGACCATCGTGCCGAAACCTTCTGAGGTGAAGACCTCGAGCAGCGTGGAGTGGGCGACCCGGCCGTCGACGACGTGCGCGGCGGGCACTCCTCCGCCCACCGCCCGCAGGCAGGCCTCCATCTTCGGGACCATTCCCGACTCCAGGGACGGCAGCAGCTTCGCCAGCTCGTCGGTGCTGATCTCGCTGACCAGGCTGGACGTGTCCGGCCAGTCGGCGTAGAGGCCGGCGACGTCGGTGAGCACGACCAGCTTGCGGGCGTCCAGGGCGACCGCCAGCGCGGCGGCGGCGGTGTCGGCGTTGAGGTTGTGCAGCACGCCGTCGGCGTCCGGCGCGACCGTGGAGATCACCGGGATCCGGCCGGCGGCGATGAGGTCGGCGACCGCCGACACGTCCACCGACTCCACGTCGCCGACCTGGCCGACGTCGACCGGCTCCCCGTCCACGTACGCCGGGCGGCGCACCGCGGTGAACAGCCCGGCGTCCTCGCCGGAGAGGCCGACCGCGAACGGGCCGTGCGCGTTGATCAGGCCGACCAGCTCCCGGCCGACCTGCCCCACGAGAACCATCCGCACGACGTCCATCGCCTCGGGGGTGGTGACCCGCAGGCCGCCCTTGAACTCGCTGGCGATGCCGAGCCGGCCCAGCATGGCGGAGATCTGCGGCCCGCCGCCGTGCACGACGACCGGCTTGAGACCGGCGTACCGGAGGAAGACCATGTCGGCGGCGAAGGCGCGCTGCAACTCGGGGTCGACCATGGCGTTGCCGCCGTACTTGACCACGACGGTGGCGCCGGAGAAGCGGGCCAGCCAGGGCAGGGCCTCGATCAGCGTCTCGGCCTTGGCCTGGGCCCGGGTGAGGTCCGCGGTGAGGCTCATGTGGAGTACGCCGAGTTCTCGTGCACGTACGCGTGCGACAGGTCGTTGGTCCAGATCGTCGCGGCGGCCTCGCCGGCGTGCAGGTCGATCCGGATGGTGACGTCCCGGCCGGTGAGGTCCACCTTGGCGCGGTCCTCGGCGGCCGCACCGCTGCGGCACACCCACACCCCGTTGACCGCGACGTCCACCCCGTCCGGCTCGAAGGCGGCGGTGGTGGTGCCGACCGCGGCGAGGATCCGGCCCCAGTTCGGGTCGTTGCCGAACAGCGCGGTCTTGACCAGGTTGTTCCGGGCCACCGACCGGCCGACCTCGACCGCGTCCTCCTCGGTGGCGGCGCCGACCACGTCGATGGCGATCTGCTTGGTGGCGCCCTCGGCGTCGGCGATGAGCTGCTGGGCCAGGTCGTGGCAGGCGGCGGTGACCGCGGCGGTCAGCTCCGCCTCGGTGGGCGCGATCCCGGACGCACCGCTGGCCAGCAGCAGCACCGTGTCGTTGGTGCTCATGCAGCCGTCCGAGTCGATCCGGTCGAAGGTGACCCGGGTGGCGGCCCGCAGCGCGGCGTCGAGGATCTCCGGCCCGGCCACCGCGTCGGTGGTGAGCACGCAGAGCATGGTGGCCATCGCCGGGGCGAGCATGCCGGCGCCCTTCGCCATGCCGCCGACGGTCCAGCCGCTGCCGCCGACCACGGTGGTCTTGGGCCGGGTGTCGGTCGTCATGATCGCCTCGGCGGCCGGCTGGCCGCCCTCGCGGGACAGCCCGCGGACCGCGGCGCGGACGCCGGGCAGGAGTTTGTCCATCGGGAGCCGCTCGCCGATCAGGCCGGTCGAGCAGACGGCGACCTCACCGGCGCCGAGCATCAGCCGGGGGCTGCTGGCGGTGAGCGCGGTGGCGGTGTGCTCGGCGGTGGCGTGGGTGTCCTGGAAGCCGGCCGGGCCGGTGCAGGCGTTCGCCCCGCCGGAGTTGAGCACGACGGCGCGGACCACGCCGCCCCGGACGACCTGCTGGGTCCATAGCACCGGGGCGGCCTTGACCCGGTTGGCGGTGAAGACGGCGGCCACCCCGGCGTCGGGGCCGTCGTTGAGGACCAGGGCAACGTCGCCGGCGCCGCTGGCCTTGAGGCCGGCGGCGACACCGGCGGCCCGGAAGCCCCGGGGGGTGGTGACGGTCATGCTCCGCCTCCGCTCCGCGCAGGCGCGGCATGACGCCGCGGCGGGCTGTGCTTGCTGATTCGCTCGCTACGCGCGCTCATGGGGCTACTCCGAAGACGGGGAGTCCGGTGGTCTCGGGGAGGCCGAGCATCAGGTTGGCGTTCTGCACGGCCTGGCCGGCCGCGCCCTTGCCCAGGTTGTCGATGGCGCTGACCACGATCACCCGGCCGGAGTCGACGTCGACGGTGGCCTGGAGGTGGCACGAGTTCGAGCCGGCGGTGGCGGCGGTGTGCGGCCACGCCCCCTCGGGCAGCACGTGCACGAAGGGCGCGTCCGCGTACGCCCGCGCCAGCACCGCGCGCGGGTCGGCGTCGCCGGTGGGGACGGCGGTGACCGTGGCGAGGATGCCCCGGGGCATCGGGGCGAGCACCGGGGTGAAGGAGAGGCCGGTCGCCCCGGTGGCCTGCTTGATCTCCGGCACGTGCTGGTGTGCGCCGACCTTGTAGGGCGACAGGTCGCCCATCACCTCGCTGCCGAGCAGGTGGGCCTTGGCGGCCCGGCCGGCGCCGGAGGTGCCGGAGGCGGCGACCACCACCACGTCGGCGGGGTGGACCGCACCGGCGGCGATCAGCGGGGCGAGGGCGAGGGTGGTGGCCACCGCGTAGCAGCCGGTGCTGGCCACCCGGGTCGCCGCGGCGATCGCGGCCCGCTGGCCGGGCAGCTCCGGCAGCCCGTAGGTCCAGGCCCCGGCGTGCGGGCCGCCGTAGTAGCGGGACCAGGCGTCCGCGTCACGCAGCCGGTGGTCGGCGCCGAGATCCACCACCTTGACGGTGGCGGGGAGCGCCGCGGCGAGGGCCGCCGACTGGCCGTGCGGCAGGGCCAGGAAGACCAGGTCCGCGTCGGCCAGGGTGGCCGGATCGGTCGCCCCGAGCACCAGGTCCAGCCCGGCGAGCTGCGGGTGTATGGCGGCGACGGGCTGGCCGGCCTGCGAGTGGGCGGTGGCCGCGACGAGGTCGAGCTCGGGGTGCCCGGCGAGCAGACGCAGCAGCTCACCACCGGCGTACCCACTCGCCCCGGCGACCGCGACCCGGATACCCATACTCACCTCCGCATGACTATGCATCACAGGCTAACAGGATCGGCATCGCGCTGCAAGTTCATACAGGCGACTGCATGAACCTGCCGTCAGGCTCTCGGCGGCACGTCGGGCGGTGCCGCCTCCCTCGGGTACAGCCGCCAGGAGATCACGTTGGCGGTGGCGACGCCGACCAGCACCAGGGCCGCGGCCAGGGCCACCAGCAGCGGTGGCACCGCGTGCGCCACCGGGACCAGGATCGCAAGCAGCGCGAGCCCGACCAGCCGCGACCAGGAGATGCGACTGAAGGCGGCGTAGTCGAGCATCGCCCGGCCGACCAGGAACAGCGCCGGACCGCCGAGGATGACCAGGAACCGCGACGGCTTGGTCTCGCCGAAGGGTTCCGCGATGATCAGCCGGTCCCCCACGGCGCTGACCGAGACGCCGACCACCATGATCAGGTGCGCGTAGGACGCGAGCTCACCGACATAGGCCGGGGCCCGGGACGACGCGATGGCGGCGGGGAGCAACTCGCCCGCGCGGTAGTAGTAGATCTGCCAGAGCAGCACGGTGATCACGAACGCCACCAGCAGCGCGGCCGTCCGCTCGCGCTGGAAGCCGTACGGGCTGATCTGGATGCCGGAGGTCAGGATGGTTTCCCCGAAGGCGATGATGAGCACCTGCCGGTAGCGCTCCGTCAGGTGCTCCTCGGCGATCGGCTGACCGCGCAGGCCCGCACGGCCCAGCCAGGGGGTCGGGAAGTCGAGCAGCCCGCCGACGTAGTCGATGAGGACCGCCACGGTCCACCAGACCAGCCGGATGTCGCCGTGGGCGAATATCCCGGCGAGCCACGGGACGGCCGAGATGCATGCCCAGAAGAGGATCCGGACGCTGACCCCCCGCGCGTAACCGTCGCCGCCGAACAGCACGAGCCAGAGATGTCGGAGAACCTCGACGGCGACGTAGACCCCCGCGAAGACGGCCCCGTAAGCCTCGAACGCCGCCGGCAGCGCGGCGCCCATCAACAAGGCGCCGAGCATGGTCACGATGACCATGACCTGGATCATCGGACGGGTGGGGTCGTACCGGTTGGCCGTCCAGGCCATCCGGTACCAGAGCCACCAGATGGCCAGGGTGAGCACCAGCGCCGAGTAGAAGCCGTGCCAGTCCAACTGGTGGACCAGGCGGTCGGAGAGGCGGGTGAGGGCGAAGACCAGCACCACGTCGAAGAGCAGTTCGACGAAGCCGGCCCGCTGCGGGGGCTGGCGGCTCCCCGGCAGCTCAGCCGCCCCACCCCGCATGACCATACAGATCTGCCCTACTTTTCCCCTTTCGGGCAGTATTCCACGCTGTCGCGCAGGGCAGCGTCAGGTCGAGGGATTCCGGGTGCGCCGGCGGGCGACGCGGGCGGCCAGGGCCATCAGCAGCACCGCCTCCGCGACCAGGATGGCGACGGCCCACCCGGGGCCCACCCAGCCGGCCAGCGAGACGTACCAGTAGCGCACCAGCAGGGTCAGCACCGTCACCGCGAACGCCAGGGAGGCCAGGCCGTAGAGGGCGTACGCCACCCGGTCCCGGGGGCGGTAGCCACGGACCGCGCCCGGGCCCTGGCGCAGCAGCCGGCCGTAGAACCGGTAGCTGTCGGTCCGCAGGTCGCCGAGGTTCAGCGCGTGGCTGAGCATGTAGTAGCCGTCGAGCCGGAGGAAGGGCACCAGGTTGAGCGCGGCGGTCGCGGTGCCGAAGAGCAGCATCGTGCCGGCCAGGTCGTGGAGTGCCCCGGGCGTACCCCAGAGCCGGATGGCGGCGAACGGCACCAGCGCCAGCATGCTGACGAACACGCCGGCGAACGCGGTCGCCACCCGCCGGCGCGGGGTGAACAGCACGATGTCGTCGACCTTGCAGTACGGGGCCAGCAGCGGGAAGCGCCACATCACCCCGATCTCGGTGCCGCGCCCGCCGAAGTGCCGGCAGGTCAGCCCGTGGGCGCACTCGTGCAGGAAGACGATCACCCAGGTGATCACCACGGCGGCCAGGATCGCGGGGAGCGGGCGGTCGCCCCGGGCGACCACGTCGAGCAACGCCGGCAGGTGCAGCGCCACGTACCCGGCGACCGCCAGCACGACCAGCAGCGCCGGCAGCACGAACCACCAGGTGAACAGCGGCGCCAGCCGGGGCAGCAGCCGGTCGAAGAACCGGTCCGGGCCGTACAGCGGCCACCGGGCCGACAGCGGGCCGCGCCGGGTCTTGGCCGCGCCCTCGGCGGCCGCCGCGGTGAGCCGGGCGACAGCCTCCGGATCGGTGGCGCCGTCGAGCAGTTGCCGCTTGTGCAGCATGCCGAAGAGCTGCTGCCAGTTCTCCGGCCCGAGGCGCCGCCGGAACGCGGCGGCGTACTCGGTGGCCAGGTCGTCGAGCGTCCGGGTGCCGTCCATCCGGGACAGCAGGAAGTGCTCGCGCGGCCCGATCCGGTAGTACCAGCCGGTCTCCGGGTCCTTGACGTGGTGGACGAGCTTCTCCCCCCGCCACTGGCCCGGGCCGAGCACGATCCCGGCCCGCAGCCGGGGCCGGGTCCAGGTCACGTCCACCGTGGTCATCGTGGACCGGCCGGAGCGACGTCGTCGAGGAGCGCGGTCCGCATCACGTACGACAGGTAGATCTCGTCGAGGATGCTCACGCCGAGCCGGTTGTTCGTCATGTGCAGGTACGAGCTGAGCAGGATGGGCAGCGCGACGTCGAGGTCGCGGACCGGGGTGGGTTCGCCGCCGCCGCGCTGGAACACCAGGTCACCCCGTTCGACGGCGGCGACGACCCGGCCCCGCAGCTCCCGGCAGTGCGCCGACCAGCGGCCCTCCACACCCCCGGGCCGGACGTCGGCCCCGTCCCGGGCGGCCGCGCGGATCTGCGCCAGGCGCCCGCGCAACGCGGTGTCCATCCGCTGGTAGCTGGTGTCGAAGCTGGCGTGGTACTCGTCGCTCGGCTCCGAGTAGGAGACCTCCCAGAACCGGCGGTACTCGTCGAGGAAGTCGGCGATCCGCCGGTCGTCGGCGAGGAACACCGCGCACATCATCATGCTGAGCTGGGCGGAGAGCCCGAGCAGCACCGGACGGACGTGCACGTTGGTGGTGGCCAGCAGGTCCAGCACCACGTCGCTGGAGTGCTCGAAGTGCCACTCGGCGAGTTCGATCCCGGCCGGTCCGCCGTAGCGGCCGTACTCCCGCTCGTAGGCGATGTGGTGGTAGCTGTTGTTCGCCCGCATCGGCATCACGCCGTCCGGCCCGTACTCCTCGTCCCACCGTTGCTGGCCGTACTCGGCGAGGAACATCTGCTTGTACAGGTCGCCCAGCCCCTCGCTGTCCACCTCGTAGAGGGCGGGACGGCGGCGCAGGAACGCCTCGATCGCCTCGTCCACCCGCGCCCGGACCACCGCCGGATCGACGCCCGGCGCCGGCAGCACCCGCAGCCGCACGTGCGGCCCCTCCATCCAGTACTTGATGAAGAAGTACCGGCTGATCAGCCCCTCGGCCCGTAGCTCGTCCACCAGCGGCCGGACGCCCTCGACGAGCATCGGGTTGGCGTTGCTGGCGTAGAAGACGTGGACGCTGAGCCAGCCGTGCTCCACCGGGGAGGGGAAGTGGGTCATCGGTCCACCTTTCCGGCGCGGACGCCGTTGAGTTCCACCGTCAGTTCGGTGACGTGGCTGCCACCGGCGCCGCGGAGCACCTGCTCGTCGCGGTCCGGCAACATCTCGGTGAGCACCAGGCGGCTGCCCGCCCCCCGTCCGGTCGCCTCCAGCAACTGCAGGCAGAAGTGGCTGTCGAAGTCGACGTAGAGCGGCTTGTGGTCCGGCCGGCCGCCCGGCTGCGCCCCCGGTTGGCCGTCGTCACCGGCGGCCGGGGTGAGCCGGGTGCCCTCCGGCGTGGCGAAGACCCGCCGGGGCAGGCCGTTGTCGCGCCGCCACCGCTGCCAGCGCAGGAACCAGTCGGCGTCGCTCTGCTCCGGGGTACGCGCCGGCGGCAGGTGGTCCGGGTGCAGCTTCCACATCCGCCGTTGCAGCACCAGGTCGCCGTGCACGATCCGCGGGTAGCCGGCGATGCCGCGACCAGGCAACGGCACGGTGGTGCCGGCCCACAGGTCCGGCTGTGCCATGCCCAGGTAGGCGAACGTGAGCAGCACCTGCTGCACCTCGGGCAGCGCCATCGGCAGCAGGAAGCCCAGGTAGACCGGGATGACCTCGGCGTCGAGCCGGCGCGAGCGCAGCAGCAGCCGGTCGGCGACCGGGTCGTGTTCGACGCTGAGGTCGTCCATGTGGATCTGCTCGCCGGCCGGCCGGAAGCTGATCTCCCCGGGGCAGACCAGCTCGTACGGGGTGACCGCCGGGTGCAGGTTCAGGTTGGTGGCGTCGTACCCGCCCTTCAGCTCGGCGAGCACCGCGCCCGGCGGCTGCAGCCGGGCCAGCTCGGCGCGGAGCGTGCCGGCGAGGTCCTGGTCGGCGAAGAGGTGGGCGAACCGGGAGAACAGCAGCGTCATGCCGGAGTAGATCCGGTTGACCACCACCCGGTGCCGGTCGCCCTGGTCGGCGAGCTGGAGGAAGAACGACCGGGGATCGAGCGTGCCGAGCGTCTCCGGCACCATGGCGGCGACGTCCGCCATGAAGTCGTCGTCCAGCCGCAGCTCCTCGGCGCCGGCCGGCAACCGGTCGTACGCCTCGTTCACCCGCCGGGCCACCTCGATCCGGGCGTCGTCCAGCGCGGTGATCTCCTCCTGCCGGAACCAGTTCTCCTGCCGCACGTACGCGTTGTCGGCGTCGAACGCCCGGCGGCGCATCATCCGACCGGAGTAGTGCTCGAAGAAGTCCTGTTGGAACTCGTGGGCGAAGGTGAGCAGGTCGTCGCAGCGGCCACCGACCCCGTAGCGGGCCCGGAAGAACCCCTTCGTGGCCAGCCGGCGCGGCAGGTTGATGTCGAACACCGGCATGATCCGGGCCAGCGCCCGCAGGCCGGGCAGCACGTCCCGCTCCCAGCGGCCCCGGTCGGCGGTGACCGGCACCCGGGTGCGCAGGGTCGCGTCCTCGTACACCAGGGTGCGGGGGGCCGGGACGTCGGCGCGGCCGAGATCCGCGTGGGCCGCGACCAGCTCCCGCCGGATGTCGGCGAGCACCCGGCGGCGGCCGGCCACGTCCTGGTCGGGATAGCCGGCGGCGAGCCGGTTGACGGTGCCGACCCGCTCGGCGAGCCGGTCCGCCCAGTCGCGGCCGATCTCCCGCAGTGCCCGCCGGTAGCCCTCGACCGGGTCGTCGGCGTGGATGTCCAGGTGCAGGTTCGGCACCACCAGCAGGCCGACCCGGAGCAGGTGGTGCAGGTACTGCTCCATCTCGGCCGCCGGGCGGTCGGCGGTGGCCAGTTCGGTGACCAGGTCGGCCATCCGCCGGGCCCGGCCGCCGTCGAGCGCGGCCAGGATGTCGTGCAGCACCCGGCCGGTGGGCAGCACGAACAGCGACTCGTGGATCGACTCCAGGGTGATCGCGGCCTCGCCGTCCTCCGAACTGGTCCGCCGCCGGCGCAGGTAACGCAGCCGGCCACGCTCGATGCGCCAACCGGTGGTGAGGGCGACCGGCAGGTCCGCCCGCAGCCCCTCGTCAGCGAGCACGATGGCCGACAACCGGCCCAGCGCGGCCAGGTTCAGCCGGGCGACGCCCCGCTTCGGCTCCTCGCTCCGCTCGGTCACCGGCACGGCGTCGAGCAGCGCGCCGGACCCTGGGCCGAAGGTGCCGACGTTGACCGTGGTCAGCCGGCTGAACGGGCTGGTCTTGGCGGTGGTGCGCAGCGCGTACTCCAGCAGCGACCGTTCCACCCGCCGGGCCCGCTTGCCGAGCCGGCCCTGTCCGGCGAGGTACGCGGGCAGGTACTGGTCCAGCGAGGGGGACGCGAGCAGGATGCCGCCGCGAAGGTCGGGGTCCTCGGCCAGCTCGTGCAGCACGGCCCGGCGTTCCGCCAGCTCACCGTCCAGCACCGCCGCGCCGTCGGCCAGCTCCCGCCGGTACGCGGCGAAGGTCTCCAGCCAGCCGACCAGCATCCGGTGCGTGTCCCCGCCCAGTGGACCGGCCGGCCAGGCCCCGGGGTCGGCGGGATTGGGCCGGCGGAGGTTCCAGACGTCCCGGCGCAGCCGGATCAGCCGTCGCCGCAGCTGGTCGTCGTCCAGGTTGCGGGCCACCGCCTCCTGCAGCGCGTCGGCCAGCGGCGGCCCGGTCGCCCGCAGCCGGTCCTCCAGGTCCAGGACGCGGCGGGCCCAGGCGGCGCTGCGGTCGAAGGCGAGCCGGTCGGCGACCTCCAGCGGCAGGCCGGCGGTGCGGAGCATGAACACCTCCGGCATCCGCCAGGACAGCTCGGTGACCGCTGGCGCGGGCAGGGACACGGTCACGGGTCTCTCCTTCGTCGACGTCTTCGCGAGGCGGGTGGTCACAGCCGGTACATCAGGTCGGCGGTGGCGTCCGGGTGTCGCCCGAGCAGCAGGAACAACACGGTCCGTTCGTCGGTCCCGGTCAGGCCGAGGGCCTCGTCCATGGCGACGTTGTCGAAGCCCAGCACCGCGCCGCAGCCCAGGCGCTGGGCCGTGGCCGCGCAGTACGCCCGCTGGGCGACGGCGCCGATCTCGGCGTTGAGGATGCGGTAGCCGCGCGGGCCGACGGCGTCGAGCACGGCGTCCAGCCGGCCGGCGATCGCCAGCACCGCCCCGACCTGCCCCATCGTGTAGTTGGTGAGGAAGTACTGCTGCTGCAGGAAGGCGGACATCCCACCGTCGGGCTCGGGCGCGGCGGGCAGCAGCACGTGCCGCCGGGAGCAGTAGGCGTAGGTGCCGGCGTCGAGGCCGTCGACGTGGTTCGCGAAGACCCAGAGGCGGGTGAGGGCCGGCGCGTCCCCGGGCAGCCCGGCGTCGGCCGGGTGGTGCCGGCCCGCGGTGGCGAAGGCCAGGGTGGTGCCGAGTTCGGCGGCGGTCAGCTCGGGCGGCCGGCGGAACCGGCCGAAGCTGCTGGACCGGGTGGCCAGCACCGTCGACAGGGGACGCGCCAGTCGCGCCAGCTCCGGCGCGGGCAGGGCCTGCGGTTCGCCGGGCAGTTCGCGGGGCGCGGCGTCCGTCAGGGCGTCCGGGGCCGGGATGGCCGGGGCCGCCGCCGCCCGGTGCACCTCGGTGACGGCCGGGAACTCCCGCAACCGGCGGGACCGCTCGAACGCCGGGTACCGGACCCGGGGCTGCGCCGGCCGCTCCCCGGTGGGTCCGCTTCCGCCCTCACGACCGCCGCCGTCGGGGGCGGTGTCGGCGCCGGCGTCCGGGGCGGCGCCGGCCCAGTCCAGGGGTACGACCGCGAAGGCGCTCTCCCGGTCGCTGTCGAAGCCGAGCAGCCGGTCCACCGGCGCCGGATCGAAGCCGAGCAGCCGGGGCAGCGGCACGCCGAGCCCGCGCGCGAGCAGGTCCCAGGAGCCGAGCAGGGCGCCGAGGTCCTGGGTGACCACGTGGTAGCAGAAGCTGTTGTACTTGAACGAGTTCTTCCAGAACCGGATGCTCGCCACCAGGAAGCTGTCCGCACCGCCCGCCGGGTCGCCGACGGCGGCGCGGATCGTGCCGCTGACGTCGCCGAGCAGCAGCCGCTCCAGCACGTGCGGGCCGGTGCCGTAGTGGTAGACCCCCGGCAGCAGCGGCGCGGAGGGCCCGGCGACCAGGAAGAGCTCCACCGGGTACATGCCCCCGCCGGAGGCGGTGCCCCGCCCCCAGACGGCGTGCTCGAAGTGCGCCCGCTTGGCCAGGTCCTGGTTCCAGTTCACGGTCAGCCGCCGGTCGAGCACCCCGTACGACAGGCGCAGCAGCGTGGCCAGGCGGTCCAGCGTCCAGCCACCGGCCGGCGGCAGGTGCTCCCCGGTGAACAAGTCGCGCAGGGTGGGCAGGTCGGGCAGCGCCACCGGCAGCGGCACCCGGGGGGCGCCGGGGTAGCTGGTGTGCCGGGAGGGCTGGTCGGCCCAGTCCACCTCGTAGTTGAGCGGTTCCATCGGGACCCGGGCCCGGCGGAACACCGCCTGCGCGTACTCCCGGACGACCTCGAGGGCCTCCTGCTGCATGTCGGTGCTCCTACGGGAAGGGGTGCGGGTGGGGGTTGCGGCCGGTGGCGCCGAGCCGGTCGGGTCCGTGCGTGCCCCGGGCCAGGTGGCGCTCCAGCCGGTCGCTCCAGAGCACCCGCTGCCGCTGCCAACCGAAGTCGATGGGGACCAGGGCGGGCGCCACCACGGCCATCGTGTGCACCCCGGCGACCTCCTGCTCCGGGCAGGTCTGGTCGACCGCGACGACGTCGCCGCCGAGCCCAGCGATCAGCCCGGTGAGGTACTCCATGTCGGCCCGCAGGTCGTCGTGGTTCGGCCGGGCCGACAGCCAGTCGCCGTACAGCTCGGTCATCGACCGCAGCGGCGGGTCGTCGAAGAGGAACGCGGCGTGGCGGGTCATCTCCGGCAGCCCGTAGAGCAGGGCGTGATGGCTCAGCTCGGTGACCTTGGTGTAGTCCCGGGTCATCTCGCGCAGCTCCGGCTCGCTGGCGGCGACCCGTTCGTCGAAGCCGGGCACGTAGGAGGCGGTCTCGCAGACCGCGGCGCGGACCGCGTCGTCCGGGTCGAGGCTGGCGCCGGCGGCGAAGCAGAGCTGACCGAGCCCGTCGCCGCGCTTGACCGCGACCGCGGTGACCACCGGGACGGGCAGGTCCGCGCGGGTGTCGAAGAGCCGGATGTCGTAGCCGAGCAGGTCCACCCGGTCGAGCATGAAGTGCACCCGCTCGTCCCGGCAGGTGCTCGGGTCGATCTCGGCCAGCCGGGCCGAGCCGTACCAGGCGAGCAGGAAGGCGTCCCGCTCGATGAGTTCGAGCATGCCGTGCAGCAGCGCCTCCTCCGGGCAGCTGCCGCTGGCGCAGCCGTTGGAGCACTCCTGGACGAACTTGCGGTGGTCGGTGCGGCGGTCCAGGTAGTAGACGAGCTGCTCGGGCACGAGACGGGGGGTGCGGTCGCGCAGCGAGTAACCCCAGACCCAGGGCATCGGCGCATCCGGCGAGTACGGGGCGTAGTAGAGCCCGTGCCCGTGGTAGAACGCCGGGTGGTAGCCCAGACCGGCCGGGTCGAGGGCGTCCGGGGCCAGGTTGGCGTAGCTGTCGACGACCGTGGTCCGCCGCGCCCGGGGGAACTGGCCGGCGTACCGCTCCAGCCCCTCCAGCAGGGCGTAGGTCTCGCTGCTGCCGTAGCTGTTGGCGTGCCCGCTCCACCACATCTCGTGCAGGTCGTAGCGGCTGCGGATCCGGAAGTAGCCGGTCACCGGCGCGGTGGCGGTGGCGTTGTACGCGCGCAGGGCGCTGCCGCCCAGCGCCCCGGCGACCGGGTTCGCCAGCGCGGCGACCGGGAGGTCCAGCTCGCCGGCCGACCGCAGCCGGTACGCGGACGGGTCCGGCTTGGGCCGGCTGGTGAGCGGGATGACCGCGGCCTCCGCGGTGTCCGGGCGGACGGTCGCGCAGGCCGGGCACTCGGAGTCGGCCAGCACCTCGACGACGGTGGTCTCCAGGGTGTCCATCCGCAGCTGCCGCAGGCGGCCCACGCCGGGCCGGTCGGTCCGGGGGCGGCAGGCGTCCAGCAGGAGCTGCCACAGCGCGTCGACCGCGAACGGCGTCAGGTGGGGCAGCGGGGCCACGGTGCCGACCCGGGCCTGGTGCTCCAGGGCGTGCCGTTCGTCGCGTACCCGGATGGCCTGCCAGCGCCGCTGCACACAGAGCGGGCACGGGCCAGGCCGGGCGCCCGCCACGTCGTCGGTGTCCGTCCAGCGTGGCCCGACCAGCGCGGTCGCGCCGTGCAGCCAGATCGGCACCACGTCGCCGGTCAGGCCCTCGCCGCCGTCGGCGTACCCGTCGGTCAGGCCGAGGGCGGCGATCCGGACGGTGATCCCGTCGAGCGGCGCGGCGTGGCGGGCCGGCTGCCGCGCCTGGTCCTGGCGTCGCTCGTGGAACGCCTCGCCGAGCTGCTTGAGGCTGCTGTCCCACCCGGTGGAGGTGGTCCGGACATCGACGATCATGCGGTTCACCTGTCTACGGTCGCGACCTGTGCTGATGAGATTGGGACCGGCGCCCCGCCGACGTGGCCCGCCGGCGGGGGCGGTTACGGCGCTGGGCTGGGTCAGCCGCCGCCGCATCCGGTGCTGGTGCTGCTGCTGCAGCAGCTGGACGTGCTGCAACTGCAGCAGCTGGAGCAGGAACAGCTGGAGCTGGACCAGTCCATGACCATCGCGTCGATGGCGTCGACGTCCTCGATCTCGAACGTCTCCGTCTCGAGCGCGCGGAGTTCCTCAGTCAGTTCCGGCATTTTCCTTCTACCTCCCCTCGGTCGATCAGGGCCGCGGTGCCGGCCGGACGTCCGGAGCGACCGGCGGCGCCGTGGCTCAGCTGGTGCTGCTGCAACTCGACGAGGTGCAGCTGCAACAACTGGACGTGCTGCAGCTGGAGCAGCTGGACGTGCTGGTGCTGCTGCTGCAGATGTCCATCAGGTCGGCGGACAGTTCAGCGATGTCCTCGACCTCGAACGTCTCGGTCTGCAGGTCGCGCAGCTCGCTGCGGACCGAGTCGGGCAGTAGGCCGGATGTCGGGGGTTGTGTCGGCACGGGCCTCTCCTTGAGCCGCGGTGGCGCCAGTCGTCGGTGGGTCCGCGTCGCACCACCACGGTGGATCCAGCGGAGGCACGCAGGGCTACTCGCCGGTCGGGCCGGCGGCGGATGGTGCGTCGTTCGTGCGGCGTCCCACCGGGGACTGGAAGTCGTCAGCGTCGGGGGCAACCCCGTTCACCCGGTCAGCCGCAGCTGGAGGTGCTGGTGCTGGTGCTGCAGCAGCTCGAGGTGCTGCAGCTGCAGCAGCTGGAGCAGGAGCAGCTGGAGCTGGTCGCAGCGAGCGCCTCGCCGCCGTCCTCGACCTCCTCGATCTCGAAGGTCTCGGTCTCCAGCTCGCGGAGCTCGTCGTTCAGGGTGATCGGCATCTTTTCCACCTCCTTCCATGGTGCGTGCCTCGCCGAAACCACTGACGTGGTGGTTCAGTCGGCCGCCGGGGCGGACCGGCGCAGCAGGACGACCCCGCTGCGGAAGGCCCCGGTGGCCCGGACGTCCCGGGTGGTCGTCTCGACCAGCAGGGCGCTCATTCCCTGCTCGTCCAGCGCGGCCAGCACGGCCGCCCGGTCGGTCGCCGGTCCGGCCGGGCCGGCGGGGGTGGCGCCGGCCGTGAGCGCGGCCGGGTCGAAGTCACGCAGCACCGGGTCGCCGAGGTCGGCGGCGGCGTCCTCGAAGTGCCGCACCTGAACACGCCCGACCGCGTCCCGGACGGCGGCCAGCCGAGTGGCGACCGGGTCGAACCCGCCGGCCAGCGCCCAGTCCCGGTCACCGCCGCCGGGCGGCTCGGCGACGGCGAGCACGGCGTACGCCGGGTCGGCCCCGGCCAGCGCGAACACCGACAGCCGGCGGCCGAACCGGTGGGCGGCCTTGACCACGAAGGCGGTGTCGTCGTCGCCCACCAGGTCCTCCTCGTTCACCACGCGCGGCCCGCCCCGGCCGCGCAGCGCGGCGGTCAGCGCCCGGTAGGCCAGCGCGTCGGCCAGCCCCTGGTCGATGACCTCGTCGAGGGTCCCGGCGGCGGCCGCGCCGGCCACCGTCGGCTCGGCCCAGCCCTCGGCGTTGAACGCGGAGGTGGGCAGCGCCAGCGCGGCGGGCACCCACACGGACTCCGCCCGGCCCAGCACGACGGCCGGCAGCCAGCGGACCGGCCGGTCGTCGGGCGGCACGAGGGTCGCCGTCGCCAGGTCCGTCCAGGGCACCGGGTGCTCGCCCCGCTCGCGCAGCTCGGCCGCGGAGGCGGTGACCGCCGCGGCCGGGTCCGCGTACCGGGCGGCGTGGTCGCGGACCGCCGCCCGGTAGGCGGCCAGTCGGGCGCCCATCACGGTGTGCACGTCGAAGGCGCTCACCTCGCGCGGGCCACGCCGGCCGGGCAGCCGCAGGCGGGCCGTCTTCAGCGGGGCCTGCTCCAGCGGGTCGTCGACGAACCGGGTGAAGACCCCGGCGTTCGGCGAGACCAGCGCCTCGGCCCGCTGGTAGGTCTCGTCGTCGGAGCCGGCCGGCGGCCCCGGCTCGGTCACCTCGACGTCCCGGCAGACCGGGCACCCGGGGTGCGGCAGCACCCGCTCCCGGCTGGACTCCAGGGTGGCCGCGTCGAGCAGCAGCACCCCGCCGGCGGTGTCCGGGGCGACCGCGCCGGTGAGGGCCCGGAACAGTTCGAAGGCGGCGGCGTTGCCGAGCATCCGCGCGGTCACCTCGGGCAGCGCCGCCGCTGCGGCCGGGTCGCCGACGGCGAGCTGTCGCCAGAACTCCGCGGCCGCCGCCGGGTCGTCGCCGGCCGCGAGCCGGAGCTGAGCGCAGTGCCAGCAGGGGGCCTGTCCCGCCCCGACGGTCGGCCCGACCACCGCTCGCCGGTCGTCCCAGATCACCGGTACGAGCAGCGGACCGTCCCGGTGAGCGGCGCGGGCCAGCTCGGCCAGGCGGGCCAGGCCGGCGGGACCGGTGCAGCAGACCACCGCGTCGACCGCCCGCGGGTCGGGGGCTCCGGTGGGGAACCTGACCTCCGCCGGCAGGCCGTCGGCGCGCAGCTCGGCCAGCTCGGGGCGCAGCGCCTCGGCGTACCGGGCCGGGTCGTCGTCCGGGTGGAGGTCCAGCCGCACGCACCCGTTGCGGAGCAGGCCACTCGCCGCGGCGAGCAACGTCTCTCCCCCGCCGCACAGCGCCACCCGGGCGGCGTGGAAACGCTGGAACCGGCCGGTGGGATCGTCCGCGAAGTGGTCGATGAACTCGATCTGGGCGGCGAAGCGGCGGGCGATCGGCTCGGACAGCTCGCTGCGGTCCCCCGCGTCCTTGGCGAACCCTCGCGAGATCAGGGCGCGGACCAGGGTGAGCACGGTCTGCCGCTGCCCCGGATCGAGGGCGGCGGTGAGCTGCCCGAGCGTGTGTTCGCCGGTCAGGTATGGGCTCAGCGACGTCAACCACCGGAAGGCCGACTTGCCCTTGATCAGGAATGCGCTGTCCGGGCCGCGCAGGTAGGCACCGGCCGGAGCGTCCAGGAAGACCACGTCGTGCCGCAGCTTGGGACGCATTTCCAGGCTTGCTCCACCGTCCGACGGCTGGTTCATGCGCCCCCCATGACAACTCCTGTGGCGGTCTCGAAAGTGCCTTCATGCTGCCCAAGATCAAGTATTAAGTCAACAGAATGTTTCGGACCAGGCAGTGGCGGAAGTAAATTGAGGGGCAGTGAGCTGCGGCTAAGACAAAAACGCCGCACCGCCGCCCCCGGCGACCTTCCGGAGCCGATCAACCTCCGCTAGTCTGTGGGCGCCGCCTACGCCGCCGCAGGTCAGAGGGCCTTTCATGACGGCATGCTGACCGCTGGCGACGGCGGGTTACGACGGCGCGACCGCGGGCCAAATCGGTCGCCACCGACCCAGTCCGCCCGAAACGAACAGTTAATTGATGTCACCCAATTAACCCTGTGGTGCGGTAGGGAATTCGAGGGACTGCGGATGAACGCAAAGGAAATTCAGGTCGAGCGGCGCTTTGCTCGGCATCGTGCGATTGCGGTGTCACGTTGAGGAATGACCGTTTTGCCATTGAACTTCATGAGGTGACCAAGCGTTATCCCGGCGGAGTCACCGCAGTCGACGGCCTTGACCTGCGGGTGCGCGAGGGCGAGGTCCTCGGCTTCCTGGGCCCCAACGGGGCCGGCAAGACCACCACGATGCGCATGCTGGTCGGGCTCGTCCGGCCGACCAGCGGTTCGATCCGGGTCCTCGGCCGATCGCCCGGCACGCCGCAGCAGCTGGCCAAGGTGGGTGCGCTCATCGAGTCGCCGGCCTTCTACCCCCACCTGTCCGGCCGGGACAACCTGCGGCTGGCCGCCCGGTACGCGGGCGTCCCGGACACCGCCGCCGACCGGGTGCTGGCCGAGGTCGGGCTGACCGAGCGGGCGGGCTCGAAGTTCCGGACCTACTCCCTCGGCATGAAGCAGCGCCTCGGCGTGGCCGCCGCCCTGCTCAAGGACCCGAGCCTGCTGATCCTCGACGAGCCCACCAACGGCCTCGACCCGGGCGGGGTGACCGACATCCGCGAGCTGCTCCGGGCACTCGGCCGGGGCGGGCGCACCGTGCTGCTGTCCAGCCACGTCCTCGGCGAGGTGGAGCAGATCTGCGACCGCATCGTGGTCATCGACCGCGGCCGGCTGATCGCCGACGGCACGCCCGACGAGCTGCGCGGGACGCTGGGCCAGGCGGTGCTGCTGATCGACGCCGATCCGATCGACGAGGCGGTGGCGTGCCTGCGCGCACACGACCGGGTCCGGGCGGTGGACCCGGTCGACGGGCAACTCCGGGTCACCACGGACCCGGCGCTCGCCGCAGCCCTCAACCGGCGGCTGGTCGAGGCCGGCATCGACGTGCGGGAACTGCGCCCGCTGCGCCACTCGCTGGAGGAGGCCTTCCTGGAACTGACCGCGCCCGAGCGGCCCGCCCGCCAGGAGCAGACGATCACGACGGGAGGCACCCGATGATGGCCTCGGTGCGGGCGGCCTGGTTCGCCGACCGGAAGCGGCCGGCGGTATGGACGGTCACGGCGACCTGGGCGGCCCTCGCGCTCGCCTTCGGCATCGGTGTGCCCTACCTCGTGCACCTGGCGCTGGCCGGTGATCCGAAGGAGACCGACGCCGCCGAGTCCCTGCTGGCCACCGTCCTGCCGGGGCAGCTCGTGCCCACCGGGATCGGGCTGTTCCCGCTCTTCGGCGGCGCCATCGTGGTCATCCTCGGCGCGCTGGTGGTGGGCAACGAGTACCGCTGGGGGACGTGGAACCTCCTCTTCACCCAGCGACCCCGGCGCGCGCAGGTGATGGCCGGGCACGCCGTCGTCCTGTGCGGCCTGACCCTGCTGATCGCCGTGCTCACCTTCGGCCTGCTGGCGGTGACCACCGGGTCGCTGGCGGCCGCCGAGGGACGGGCCGCCGACTGGCCGACCATCGCCGATCTCGCCGGCGCGGTGGCGGCCGCCTGGTTGATCTGCACCGCCCACGCCAGCGTGGGCTGGTTCCTGGCGATCGCGTTCCGCAGCGCCACCACCGCCATCGCGGTCGGTCTGATCTGGACGCTGGTCCTGGAGAACGCGATCAGCGGACTCGCCCTCGTGCTGAGCCCGCTGACGGCGGTGCAGAAGGTGCTGCTGGCACCGAGCTCCGGCGCGCTGGCCGGCGCGCTGGGCGCGCGGTCGCAGTTCGACGGGGGCACCCCCGGCGTGATCGAGTCCGCCGGCGCGCTGGTGCCGACCGTCGTGTTGCTGGGTTACGTCCTGGTGATGTTCGGCCTGGGCAGCTGGCTGGCGGCGCGCCGGGACGTCGGTTGATCGGGCGGAGGACAATGCTGAGATGGATTTCCTGCTCGCCTTCGCGGTGACCGGCCTGGCGGCTTCCGGCGGCTGGATCGCCTGGGCCGCCGTCCGGAGCTGGTCCCGCATCCGCGACCGCCGGCACGAGTTGCGGCTGGCCCGCGCCCGGGCGGCGGCCGACATCCGCCGGGCCGAGCTGGCCGCGCAGGTTCGCGAGATCGAACTCGCCAACGAGACCTACCAGGACTTCGTCCGCCGCCACCCCGAGCGCTGAGCGACCGCACACCCCGGGCCCCGGGCCGGTGTCAAAGCCCCTGGCCGTCCGGCGGCTCGACCGGGGACTTGACCAGGCCGTAGGTGGTGGCCGACGCGGACGCGTCGGCCACCACCGGTGATCGGACGAGCGGCCCCGGTCAGGCGCCGCGGAGCGTGGCGCCGAAGCGGCGCGCCGCCTCGGCCACTGCCGCGTCCCGGGTGGCCACCGCCTCCTCGACGGTGAGCGTCCGGTCCGGGGCCCGGAACGTCAGCTTGTACGCCAGCGACTTGCGGCCCGCGCCGAGCTGCTCGGAGGCGTACACGTCGAACAGCCGGACGCCCTCCAGCAGCTCGCCGGCCCCCTCGACGAGGGCCCGCTCGACCTCGGCCGCCGGCACCGAGTCGTCCACCACCAGCGCCACGTCGATCAGCGCGGGCGGGAAGGTGGAGATGGCCGGGCCGGCCACCATCGGCGCCGGAGGCAGCGCGTCCAGGTCCAGCTCCATGGCGCAGGTGCGGCGGGGCAGCTCCAGCGCCGCCACCACGGCCGGGTGCAGCTCACCGGCGTGCCCGACGACGGTGTCGTCCACCAGCAGCTCGGCACAGCGGCCGGGGTGCCAGGGGGCGTACTCGGCGGACCGGACGGTGACCCGGTCGGCCGGGATGCCGGCGGCGTCGAGGACGGCCCGGCCGGCCGCCACGGCATCCGCCCAGCCGGCCGCCCGGCCCGGGCCCCACCAGCCGGCCGGCTCGAGCTCGCCGGTGAGCGCCACGGCGACGTGCCGCGGCTGGTCCGGGACCACCGCGTCGGCGGCGGCGAACTCCTCGTCGGTGGGGCGCCGGTCCACGCCCATGGCCGGCGGGGTGCCGGCGCCGGGGCGCGGGTGGAACACCGTGCCGATCTCGTAGATCGCCAGGTCGCGCAGGCCCCGGCTCACGTTGCGCTTGAGGATGCCGAGCAGCGGGCCGAGCAGCGTGGTACGCAGCAGCGGCTGCTCCTCGGACAGCGGGTTCGCCACCCGCACCGTTCGGCGGCGCGGGTCGTCGGCGGGCAGGCCGAGCTGGTCGGCGAGCTCCCCGGCGACGAACGGGTGGGCGAGCACCTCCGCGTACCCGCGCTCGGCGAGCGACCGGGCGACCGCCCGGCGGCGCTGCTGCGGCCCCGTGAGACCACGGCCGGGCGGCGCGGTGGGCAGCACCGACGGCACCCGGTCGTACCCGTCGAGGCGGACCACCTCCTCGACCAGGTCGGCCGGGTCGGTGAGGTCGGGCCGCCAGCTCGGCGGGGTCACCGTGAGCACCTCGGCCCGCCCGGCGGCGGCCACCCCGACCTCGCCCGGGTCCTCACCGAGCCGGTCGCCACCCCGGGCGACCGTGCAGCCGACCTGCTCCAGCAGCTCGACCACCCGCTCCGGCGAGTACGCCACACCGACCCGTCGCGACGCCAGGTCCGCCGGCAGGGTGACCGGGGTACGCGGCCGGACGTGGTCGATGTCCAGGATCTCCGCACCGACCGTGCCGCCCGCGTGCTCGGTGAGCAGCCGGACCGCCTTCTCCAGCGCGACCAGCGGCAGGGCCGGGTCGACGCCCCGCTCCCAGCGCTTCGCCGCCTCGCTGAACAGCTTGTGCCGGCGGGCGGTGCGGCCGACCATCGCCGGGTCCCAGTGCGCCGCCTCGAACAGCACGTCGCTGGTGGTGGCGACCACCTCGCTGGTCTCGCCACCCATCACGGCGGCGAGCGAGATCGGGACGCCCGCGCCCTCGCCCGCGTGGGCGTTGGGCAGCCCAGCGTCGCAGATCACCATGTCCTCGGCCGACAGGGTGCGGTCGACCCCGTCCAGAGTGGTCAGCTTCTCCCCCGGCTCGGCCCGGCGGACCACCAGCGGGCCGCGGATCCGGTCGGCGTCGAAGGCGTGCATCGGCTGGCCGAGTTCGAGCATCAGGTAGTTGGTGATGTCGACCGGCAGCGAGATGCTGCGGATGCCGGCGACGGTGAGCCGCTGCTGCATCCAGCCGGGCGTCTGGGCGGTCGGGTCGACGCCGCGGACCATCCGGGCGGCGAACCGGTCACAGCCGACGGTGTCCCGCACCTCGACCGGGTACGCCGGCTCGGCGGTGGCACCGGGCGCCGGCACGTCGGCCGGGTCGCGGAACGGCACCCCGAGGGCGTGCGACAGCTCCCGGGCGATGCCCCGCACGTTCAGCGCGTACCCGCGGTCAGGGGTGATCTCCATCTCGACCACGACGTCGTCGAGGCCGACCACCGGGCGGGCGTCGTCGCCGGGCTTGGCCGGGGTGTCCTCGGGCAGCACGATGATGCCCGAGTGGTCGTCGCCCAGGCCCAGCTCCTTCGCGGAGCAGATCATGCCGTTGGAGTTCCGCCCGTACGTCTTGCGCGCGCCGATGGCGAAGTTGCCGGGCAGCACGCCGCCGGGGAGGATCACCACCACCCGGTCGCCGGGGGCGAAGTTACGCGCCCCGCAGACGATCTCCTGCGGCTCGCCGGTGCCGTTGGCGGCGCCGACGTCCACCTTGCAGAACCGGATCGGCTTCTTGAAGCCGGTCAGCTCCTCGATCTCCAGGACCTCACCGACCACCAGCGGGCCGGTGACGGTCTCCCGCAGGTCCACGACGGACTCGACCTCGATGCCCAGGTCGACCAGCGCCTGCTCCAGGTCGCCGGCGGGCAGGTCGGCGGGGAGGTCGACGTACTCCCGCAGCCAACTGACAGAAACTCGCATGACTGTTAACCACCGTCTCCGTAGCTCGTGGCGCCGATCAGGCCCCGAAGGCGCGGGTGAACCGCACGTCGCCCTCGGCCATGTCCCGCATGTCGCTGACCCCGTGCCGGACCATCACGGTCCGGTCGATGCCCATGCCGAAGGCGAATCCGGAGTAGACCTCCGGGTCGATGCCGCAGGCGCGCAGCACCCGCGGGTTGACCATGCCGCAGCCGCCCCACTCGACCCACTGCGGCCCGTCCCGGTGCTCCGGGAACCAGACGTCGAACTCGGCCGACGGCTCGGTGAACGGGAAGTAGTGCGGCCGCCAGCGGGTCTTCGCGCCCTCGCCGAACATCGCCCGGGCGAAGTGGTCCAGCGTGCCGCGCAGGTGCGCCATGGTGATGCCCTTGTCCACCACCAGGCCCTCGACCTGGTGGAAGACCGGCGCGTGGGTGGCGTCCAACTCGTCGGTGCGGTAGACCCGGCCGGGCACGACCACGTAGATCGGCGGCTGGCGGGTGAGCATCGTGCGCGCCTGCACCGGCGAGGTGTGGGTACGCAGCACCAGGCCGGACGCCGCGCCAGCTGACCCGTCCTGCGGGGCGATGTGGAAGGTGTCCATCAGGCCACGGGCCGGGTGGTCGGCGGGGATGTTGAGCGCGTCGAAGTTGGTCCACTCCAGCTCGACCTCGGGGCCCTCGGCGATCTCGTAGCCCATCCCGATGAACAGGTCGCTGATCTGCTCCATCAGCACGGTCAGCGGGTGGCGGGCGCCGCGCGGCCGGCGGTCGTAGGGCAGGGTCACGTCGACCCGCTCCTCGACCAGCACCCGCTCGGCCTGCTCGCGCTCCAGCGTCTCCTGCCGGGCCGCGTACGCGGTCTCGATGGCGCGGCGGGCCTCGTTGACCCGCTTGCCGGCGTCGGACTTGGCGGCCGGCGGCAGCGCGCCGATCTCCCGGCGGGCGAGCGAGACCGGCGCCCGATCGCCGAGGTGCGCGGGGCGCAGCGCGTGCAGCGCGTCCGGGTCGGTGGCGGTGGCGAACGCCTTCTCGGCCTCGGCCACGGCCTCGGCCAGGGCGTCCGGGTCGAGCAGGGCGACCTGCTTCGGGTCGTACGGATCGTTGCGGTAGCTCATGGCGTACGGGCACTCCCTCACGGCGGCGCCGGCCCTCACGGGCGGCTAGGCGAGTCTACGGACGCGCGGCTTCGCCGCAGCCCGCCGGTGGGAGGTATGCAGGAGGAAGGGTCACGCCCGCCGCCCGCCGACACCGGCGGGCTGGCTAAACGAACGCCGTGGCGCGTTCATCATCCGGACGACTCCCCTGCTGTGTGACCGCGCGGACCCGACGGTCGGCGCAGTGCTCTCGCTGAAGCGTACAGGCAGATTGCCGCAGCCGCAGCCAGGTTCAGGCTCTCGGCACGCCCGTGCAGCGGCACCCGGACCCGGGCATCGGCCGCCTCGGTCAGCTCCCGGGGCAGGCCATGGGCCTCGGATCCGAAGAGCCAGGCGGTGGGCGTGGCGAGCCGGCCGGCATCGGCCAGGTCGTCGAGGTCGGTGTCGCCGTACCCGGTGGTGGCCAGCACGGTGCGGCCCGCGGCGCGCAGCGCGTCGACCACCGCGACCGGGTCGGGGGCGCGCACCACGTCGACGTGGAAGAGGCTGCCGGCGGAGGCCCGCACGCACTTGCCGTTGTACGGGTCGACCGCCTCCCCGGCGAAGACCACCGCGCCCGCACCGGCGGCGTCGGCGGTGCGTAGCACGGTGCCGGCGTTGCCGGGGTCGCGGATCTCGGCGAGCACCGCGACCAGGCGCGGCCCGCGTGCCATGGCCTTCTCGAGCGGAACGTCGAGGTGTCGGCAGACGGCGACCAACCCCTGCGGGGCGACGGTCTCCGCAAGCGCCGCGAGGGCCTCCTCGGTGACCTCGGACACCGGCACGTCGGCCCGGGCGGCCTCGGCGGCGAGGTCGGCGTACCGGTCGAGGGCGGCCGGCGTGCCGAACAGCTCGACGACGGTGCCGGCGCGGCCCAGGGCCTCCCGGACGGCCTGCGGACCCTCGGCCAGGAACCGGCCGGTGGCCTCGCGGTCCCGGCGGCGCTGGAGCCGGCGAGCGGCGACGACCCGGGGGGTACGCGGGGTGAACGGGCCGGGAACAGCGTCGAGGCGCCTCCCGCGCGACGGTGACTGCATGGGAGACGCCTCGATCTGCTGGTGCGGGTGGGTCAGGCGGCCTGGGCCGCGGCGCCACCGGTGCCCTCGGCCGCCACGGCGGCACGGGCCAGCTCGACGATCGCGGCGAACGCCGCGGCGTCGTTGACGGCCAGGTCGGCCAGGATCTTGCGGTCGACCTCGATGCCGGCCAGGCGCAGGCCCTGGATCAGCCGGTTGTAGGTCATGCCGTTCGCCCGGGCGCCGGCGTTGATCCGCTGGATCCAGAGCTGCCGGAAGTCGCCCTTGCGGTCGCGGCGGTCCCGGTAGGCGTACTGCATCGAGTGCAGCACCTGCTCCTTGGCCTTGCGGTAGAGGCGGGAGCGCTGACCGCGGTAGCCGCTCGCGGTCTCCAGCAGGGTACGACGCTTCTTCTGGGCGTTCACAGCCCGCTTGACGCGTGCCATCTCAACTCCTTCTTCGGTTCAGGTGGCGCGCGTCAGCGGCCGAGCAGCTTCTTGATTCGCTTGACGTCGGCCTTGGCCAGCTCGACGGTGCCGGTCAGCCGGCGGGTCTGGGTGGAGGCCTTCTTCTCCAGGTTGTGGCGGAGGCCGGCCTGCTGGGCAACGATCTTGCCCTTGCCGGTCACCTTGACCCGCTTGCCCATACCCGTGTGGCTCTTCATCTTCGGCATGTGGAACGTCTCTCCCCTGTTACTGGCCGCTGGTGTCAGCGGTCGTGCCGGTCTCACCGGCTGCTGCGGTCTCGCCGGCCTCCGGAGCGACGGATTCCTCCGCGGCCCGCTCCCGGGGCGCCCCGCCCCGAGAGGCCGTCGCGGCGACCGCGGCGGCCTTGGTGGCGCGGTGCGGCGCGAGCACCATGATCATGTTGCGGCCGTCCTGCTTCGGCGCGGCCTCGACGTACCCCAGCTCCGAGATCTCGGACTCGAGCCGGCGCAGGAGCCGGTAACCCAGCTCCGGGCGGCTCTGTTCGCGACCGCGGAACATGATCGTCACCTTGACCTTGTCGCCGGCCTTGAGGAACCGCACCACGTGACCCTTCTTGGTCTCGTAGTCGTGCGGGTCGATCTTCGGCCGGAGCTTCATCTCCTTGATGACGGTCTGCTGCTGGTTACGCCGCGCTTCGCGCGCCTTCAGTGCGCTCTCGTACTTGAACTTGCCGAAGTCCATGAGCTTGCACACCGGCGGGCGCGCCATCGGCGCAACCTCGACCAGGTCCAGGTCGACGTCCGCGGCCAGCTGAAGGGCGCGCTCCAGCGGGACGATGCCCACCTGCTCACCCTCAGGACCGACCAGTCGGACCTCACGTGCCCGGATCTGCTCGTTCACGCGTGGTTCGACGCTGATGGGGCCTCCTCGAGTCGAGTCTTTCTTTCTGCATGTGTGCCGACTCCGCGGGCTCCCGGACGGGAGCCGACCCGGAAAGCAGAAGGCCCTGGCGCATGCCAGGGCCCGCTCGACCGGTCGGCACGATCACATGATCGCGCATCCGGCGCCGGGACGTGCCCGGAACCGGTGACCGGACCCGGCCGCCGCGAGGCGACTCGGGTGGGAGCAGGCGCTCCGCTTCGGGACCACCCACGCGTCAGGGACGGGGGCAGTCTGGTCGACTCAGCAACACTACACCCCCGGCCCACCCGTCCCCAAACCCACCCCACCCGCGCCTCGCCGGGTGACCAGGCCACTCATTCCTGGAGAGGGTGCCCACTCCGGAGCGGATGCCCGCTCTCTCCGCGACTCCGCCGTCTTCGACCGGGCGGGGCGGGTGCGGTGGCGGGGTCAGCGGGAGGCGTTGGCGAGGGTGGCCAGGTGGGCCTGGTGCAGGCGGCGCAGGGCCCGCACCCCCTCGACCGCGCGCTCCTTGTCGGCGGCCTGCAGGGCCACCATCGGCAGCAGGTCGTCGTCGTGCAGCTCCAGGCTGGCCCAGGGGGCACCCCGGTCGAAGCGGACCCCGCGGACGACCTCCCAGGGCAGCTCGTACGAGCCGATCACGTTGCGCACCCGGATGCCCTTGGCGTCGGCCACCACCCGGGGGCGGGTGAACAGCAGGACGCCCAGGGCGCCGAGGACGCCCAGCCCGATCATGGCGAACTGGTCGCCCCGCTGGAACGTGCCGTAACCCTCGCCGGTGGCGCCGGTCAGCGAGGTGGCCACCAGGCTGAACACCACCACCAGGGTGGCCGCCGAGGCCCAGCAGACCAGCCGGATCCGACGCGGCCGCACGGTCACCACCGAATCGCTCACCCGACCAGTCTGCCATCCGCCTCGGACGCCGGGTCCGCTGCCACACGGGTCGGTGTCCGCCGGCGTACGCCGGCCAGCAGCACCGCCGCGGCGGTGAGCCCCGCGCCGGCCAGCACCGGCAGCCGCACGCCCGCCCCGCCGGGCAGCGCCACGTCCAGCAGCAGGGCACCGCCGAGCTGCCCGGCGACCAGCGCCAGGCCGGTCCGCAGCACCCCGACCGCCCGGACGCCGACCAGCAGGGCGAGCACGATGCCGACCCCGAGCAGGCCGCCGATGTAGAGCCACCACTGCCCCGGCCAGGCGGGTCGGATGGCGAACGCCCCGACCGCGGCCGCGACCGCCAGGATCACCGGGGTGCTCACGGCGAAGTTGACCGCCAGCCCGGCGGCGGTGCTGCTGGCGGCGGAGACCCGACCGTTGAGCGCGGACTGCAGGGCGACCGCCAGACCGCCGGCGACCGCGAGCAGGACCAGCCCGACCGCCAGGTCGCCGACCGGGCGACCGAGCTGGGCCAGGGCCACCGCGCCGATGCCGAGCAGCGCCCCGGCGACCCGGGGCGCGGTGAGCGGCAGCCGCCCCGCCGGGGACACCCCGGCCCGGTCCACGGCCAGCCCGCCCAGGCTGCCGCCGGCGACCTGGGCGATCGTGAACACGGCCACCCCGAGCACCGGCACCACGTACGTGCCGATCACCACGATCGCCGCGCCGCCGAACCCGCCCAGGTAGGCCCACCAGGGCAGGCCGCCGCGCCGCAGCACGGCCAGCCCGGCCCGCATCGACGGGACGGCGAACAGCCCGACCAGGACCAGCAGGCAGCCGCCAAGATTGTTGACCACCGCGCCGAGGACCGGGTTGCCGGCCCGCTCCCCCAGCTCGGAGTTGACCACGCCCTGCGCCGCCGAGGCCATCCCGCCGAGGACGACCACGCCCAGGGCGGCCGGCGCGGGCAGCGCCCTCACAGCCGGCACGCGTGGATGTTGGTGACCAGAATGGCCCGCGCGCCCAGCTCGTACAGCTCGTCCATGATCCGGTGCACGTCGTCGCGCTGGACCATCGCCTGCACGGCCACCCAGCCCTCGCGGTGCAGCGGGGAGACGGTCGGCGACTCGATGCCGGGGGTCAGCGTGCTGGCCCGGTCGAGCAGGCCGGCCGGCACGTCGTAGGCGAGCATCACGTAGCGCCGGGCGACCAGCACGCCGTGCAGCCGGCGCAGCAGCTGGTCGGCCTGGGCGCAGCCGGGGGCGCCGGCCCGGCGGACCAGCACCGCCGAGGAGCGCAGCAGCGGCTCGCCGAAGACCACGAGGCCCGCCTGGCGCAGGGTGGCGCCGGTCTCCACCACGTCGGCGACCACGTCGGCGACGCCGAGGCGGATGGCGTTCTCCACCGCGCCGTCCAGGCGGATCACCTCGGCCTTGACGCCCAGCTCGGCCAGGTGCCGCTCAACCAGCCCGGGGTACGCGGTGGCGATCCGGTGCCCGCCGAGCTGCTGGACGGAGTCCACGTCGTCCGGGCGGGCGGCGAAGCGGAAGGTGGCCCGGCCGAAGTTCAGGTCGACGACCTCCTCGGCCGGAGCGCCGGAGTCGACCAGCAGGTCCCGCCCGGTGATGCCGACGTCCAGATCACCGGAGCCGACGTAGGTGGCGATGTCCTTGGGGCGGAGGTAAAAGAACTCGAGGTCGTTGGGCTCGTCCCGGCAGACCAGGTCCTTCGGGTCGGTGCGCTGGCGGTAGCCCGCCTCGCGCAGCATCTGGGCGGCCGACTCGGCCAGGGCGCCCTTGTTCGGTACGGCGACACGCAGCATGACGGAGTGCTCCTTGATCGATCAGATGATCAGCGGACGGGGGCACTCACAGATGTCGGTAGACGTCCTTGAGCTCGAGACCGGTGGCGAGCATCAGCACCTGGGCCTGGTAGAGCAGCTGGGAGATCTCCTCGGCGGCCCGCTCCGGCCCCTCGTGCTCGGCGGCCATCCACGACTCGGCCGCCTCCTCGACCACCTTCTTGCCGATGAAGTGCACCCCCTTCTCGAGCGCGGCGACCGTGCCCGAGCCCGGGGTGCCGGCGGCGGCCTTGGCCTGCAGCTCGGCGAACAACTCCTCGAACGTCTTCACGGAAGGCGATTCTTCCAGTTCACCGGCCGGGCCGCGTGCGGCGGGTCGGGCCGGGCCCACCGGCCGGGACGGCGCGCGGACCGGTGTGACGGAATTCCCTACCACCACGGTGGGACACGCTTCGGCCCCGAACGCGCCTGGCTCTACGCTGTCCGCCATGGCCAGCAGCTCACGGATCGTCCCGCTCACCCTCGCCGCCGCCACCGCCGTCGCGGTGGCCGGCTGCGCCCCGCAGGACGACGGGAAGACCACCACCGCCAGCCCCACCGGCACGGCCGCGGCGTCCTGCGCCAAGGACAGCCTGCCGACGCGGACCCCGGGCAAACTCACCATCGCCACCGACGAGCCGGCGTACGAGCCGTGGTTCCGCGAGAACAAGCCGGAGAACGGCGAGGGCTTCGAGGCCGCCGTCGCGTACGCGGTGGCGGAGCAGCTCGGGTACGCCCGGGAGGACGTCACCTGGACGCGGGTCAAGTTCGACGCCGCCATCGCTCCCGGCCCGAAGAGCTTCGACTTCGACGTCAACCAGTTCTCCATCACCGAGGAGCGCAAGCGGGCGGTCGACTTCTCCGCGCCCTACTATCGGGTGCGGCAGACCGTGATCGCGCTCAAGTCCTCGAAGATCGCCGGAGCGAAGACCCTGGCCGATCTCAAGGACGCCACCCTCGGCGCCCAGGTCGGCACCACCAGCTACCAGGCGATCACCGACGTGATCAAGCCGACCCCGAAGCCGCAGGTATACAACAGCAACGACGACGCCAAGAAGGCGCTGCAGAACGGCCAGCTAGACGGGCTCGTGGTGGACCTGCCGACCGCCTTCTACATCACCGGGGCGGAACTCACCGACGCCACCATCGTCGGCCAGCTGCCGCAGGTCGGCGCACCCGAGACGTTCGGGCTGCTGCTGGACAAGAACTCCCAGCTCACCCCGTGTCTCGACGCGGCCGTCGGCAAGCTCGACGAGGCGGGCACGCTCAAGCAGCTGGAGCAGAAGTGGCTCGCCCAGGTGGCCGGAGCGACCGAGCTGACGTGAGCCTGCTTGAACACACCCCCTCCGCCGCCCAGCTGAGGCGGACCGCGTACCGGCGGCGGCAGACCGTACGCAGCGTGCTGGTCGCCGCCTCCTCGACGGCGGCACTCGGCACACTGCTGGTCCTCGCGGTCACCGGCGCGCCCGGGTGGGACCGGGTCCGCGAGTCGTTCCTGGACCCCTCGATCGCCCGGGACGCCCTGCCGGCGGTGCTCGCCGGGTTGTGGCTCAACGTCCGGCTGCTGGTCTGCTGCGCCGCCGGCGCGCTGCTGCTCGGGCTGCTGATCGCGCTCCTGCGGACGCTGCGCGGCCCGGTCTTCTTCCCGGTGCGGGCGCTCGCGGCCGGCTACACCTACACCTTCCGCGGCCTGCCGCTGATCATCGTGTTGTACGTGCTCACTCTCGGCGTGCCCGGGCTGCGCCTGCAGGGCATGCCGCCGGTTCTGGTGCTCGGCGGCCTCGCGCTGGTGCTCACCTACGGCGGCTACCTGGCGGAGGTGTTCCGGGCCGGCATCGAGTCGATCCACCCCAGCCAGCTCGCCGCCGCCCGGTCACTCGGGCTGACCTACCGGCAGACCATGCGGCACGTGGTGCTGCCACAGGCCGTCCGCCGGGTCGCCCCGCCACTGCTCAACGACGTGGTGGCGTTGCAGAAGGATGTGGGCCTGGTCTCCCTGGCCGGGCCGATCGACGCGGTCCGCGCCGCCCAGATCGCCACCGCGGAGACCTTCAACTACACCCCCTACATCCTGGCCGGGGTGTTGTTCGTGCTGCTCGCCATCCCGCTGATCGCGGTCACCGACTGGGTGACGCTGCGCTCGGCCCGACGCCAGTCCGGAGGCTGAGATGCCGGTGCTGACCTGCCGTGGGCTGCGCAAGGAGTTCGGCGGCCACGTGGTGCTCGACGGGCTCGACCTGACCGTCGACGAGCATCAGGTGGTGGCGCTGATCGGGGCGTCGGGGTCGGGCAAGTCGACCCTGCTGCGCTGCGTCAACCTGCTGGAGGAGCTGAACGACGGGAGCATCGAGCTGGACGGGGAGGACATCTCCGACCCCCGTGTCGACCCGGACCTGGTCCGCCGCCGGATCGGGATGGTCTTCCAGTCGTACAACCTCTTCCCGCACCTCACCGTGCTGGAGAACATCACCCTGGCGCCCCGGCGGGTGCACCGGCGGGCGCGGGCCGAGGCCGACGCCCAGGCCCGGGAGCTGCTCGACCGGGTGGGGTTGGGCGCGAAGGCGGACGCCTACCCGGACCGGCTCTCCGGCGGGCAGCAGCAGCGGGTGGCGATCGTCCGGGCCCTGGCCAACTCGCCCAGGCTGATGCTGCTGGACGAGGTCACCTCCGCGCTGGACCCGGAACTGGTGGGCGAGGTGCTGACGATGATCCGCGACCTCAAGGCCGATGGGATGACCATGGTGCTGGCCACCCACGAGATGGGGTTCGCCCGCGAGGTCGCCGACCAGGTCTGCTTCCTCGACGGGGGCCGGGTGGTGGAGGCCGGGCCGCCGGGGCAGGTGCTCGGCGAGCCGACACAGCCGCGTACCCGGCAGTTCCTCAGCCGAATCATCGAGGCCGGCCGGCTCTGACGGCCGGGGGGCGGCCGGGGCCGGCCTGTCGGAAGCCAATCACGAACACCATGGAAACAGAGCTTTCGAAGGCTACCTTTCGAAAGGTACGCTTCGACGCATGGCCGAGCAGCAGCCCCGCGAGATCACCGACGTCGACACCCTCCGCGCCCTGACGCACCCGTTGCGACTGCGCATCCTCGACGCCGTCGGCCTGTACGGCCCGCTGACCGCGACCGAGGTGGCCGAACGGGTCGGCGAGAGCCCCGCGAACTGCTCCTGGCACCTGCGTCAGCTCGCCCGGTACGGCTTCGTCGCCGAGGCCGGCGGCGGCACCGGGCGGCAGCGACCGTGGCGGCTGGTCACCGACGGACACCGGTGGGGCGAGGGCGAGGAGAGCCCGGAGCTGGCCCGGGCCGGTGACGCGGCCGCCCAGGTCCTGCTCGACCTGGAATACCGCAAGCTCCGGGACTGGATGGCCGTCCGCCGGCAGCAGTCCCCCGCCTGGCGGGACGCCGGCTTCTTCAACCAGTTCATCGGCTGGTACACCGCCGACGAACTCGGCGAGCTGAAGGAGGAACTCCGGTCGCTGTTCGGGCGCCATCTGGACCGGCTCACCGACCCGGCGGCCCGCCCGCCGGGTTCCCGGCCGGTGCGGCTGATGGCCTGGGGCGTACCCGAGGTCGACGGGCCGGTCGTCGGCGGCGCCGACGCCGGGAGGGACACGGAACACGGACCGGTCGTCGGCGACGCCGACGCGGAGCGGAACGGGGAACGATGAGACACCTGCTGCGCCGGCCGGACTTCCGGCTGTTCTTCATCGCGTTGACCGTCAGCATGATCGCCGAGTCGGTCCTCCTCCTGGCCCTGGCCGTGTGGGTGAAGGAGCTGACCGGCTCCGACGGGCTGGCCGGCGCCACCTTCGTCGCGCTGACCGCGCCGATGGTGCTGGCCCCGCTCGTCGGCTGGGTGGTCGACCGGGCGCCCCGCCGAACGCTCTTCGTGGCGCTCAACGTGGCCACCGCCGTGCTGCTGCTGCCGCTGCTGGCGGTCCGCGACGACGGCCGGCTCTGGGTCGTGTACGCGGTCGCCGCCGGCTACGGGCTTTCCTACATCGCGCTCGGCGCGACTATCACCGCGCTCGTGCAGGAGCTGGTCCCGGCCGAGCTGCTGCCCGACGCCAACGGCGCGTCCCAGACCGTCAAGCAGGGGCTGCGGCTCGCCGGTCCGCTGCTCGGTGCCGGCCTCTACGTGCTGCTCGGCGGACCGGCGCTGGCCGCCACCTGCGCGCTCGGCTTCCTGCTGGCCGGCGCGGTCGGGCTGGGGCTGGGCCGCGCTCCGGCTCCGGCTCCGGTTGCGGGTGACGGGTTCGGGTCGGCGGCCGGCGGCGACCCCGGCGCCACGCCGACCGGGGCGGTGCCCCCGGGCGGAGCCGACGTCCTGGCCGCCGGCGGGCGCGCTGCCCTGGTCGCCGGCGTCCGGCACCTGATGGCCGAGCCCGCGCTGCGCCGGGCACTGGTGGCGGCGGTGGTCGCCACCATCGGGCTCGGGTTCGGGGAGACGCTGTGGTTCGCGTACGTCGACCAGGGGCTCGGCCGGGAGCCGGCCTTCCTGGGGGTGCTGGTCTCACTCCAGGGGATCGGCGGGCTGGTCGGTGGCCTCGCGTCGGCGGCGCTGGTGCGCCGGCTCGGGGAACTGGGCACCATGGCGCTCGGCGTGGCCGCTCTGGCCGCCGGCAGCCTGGCCCTGGTCCGGCCGGCCCTGGGGCTCGCCGTCACCGCCAGCGTGCTGATCGGGCTCGGGCTGCCGGCCGCGATGGTGGGCATCATGACGCTGATCCAGCGGCGTACCCCCGCAGACCTGGTCGGCCGGGTCTCGGCCGCGCTGGACGCGCTGGCCAGCGGCCCGCAGGCGGTGGCGATCGGGGCGGGCGCGCTCCTGGTCGGCCTGGTCGACTACCGGCTGCTGTACGGGGTGATCGGCGCGCTGCTGGTGGCCGCGGCCGGCTACCTGCTCACCGGCCGCCGCCTCACCCCGCCCGCCGCCACGCCGCAAGGGGTGACGCCCACGCCGCTCGCCGTCGGCGACGCGGCCTAGCTCCACTGCGGGTCGGCGAGGTGGCGGTGTCCGGACGTCCTGGACACCGCCATCTCGGCGATTCCGCGCTGGCCAACTCGGGGCGGCGGCGTCAGCCGCCGAAGCCGACCCGGTGGCCGTTGGTGGCGTCGAGGCCGCGGATGGCCAGGGCGGCGTCCAGCGCCGCGACCGTGGCCGCCCAGCCCTTGTCCTCCGCCGAGCCGGGCAGCCCGGCCCGATCCCGGGCCTGCTCGATGGTCTCCACGGTGAGCACCCCGTGCGCCACCGGCTTGCCCTCGTCGAGCGCGACCCGGGTCAGCCCCTCCGTCACCGACTTGCAGACGTAGTCGAAGTGCGCCGTGGCGCCCCGGACCACCACGCCGAGGGCGACCACCACGTCGTACCGGCGGGCCATCGCCTGGGCCACCACGGGCAGCTCCACCGATCCGGCCACCCGGGCCACCACGGCCCGCGCGCCGCACGCCTCGGCGGCGGCGACCGCCCGGTCGACCATGTGGTCGGTGAGGTCGCCGTGCCAGCGCGCGGCCACGACGCCGACGGTCAGCCCGGCCGCGTCCACCGAGGTGACGCCCGGTTCCCCGAAACCCGCCATGCCTACGCTCCGATCTCGTCACCGGCGACCGGGCGGCCCATCGGCGCCTCGGTCACCTCGTCCAGCCCCTCCAGGAGGTGGCCCATCCGGTCCCGCTTGGTCCGCAGGTAACGCACGTTCTCCGGGTTGGACCGCACGGGCAGCCCCTCGCGGCCGCTCACCGTGAGGCCGTACCCCTCCAGGCCGGCCCGCTTGGCCGGGTTGTTGGTCAGCAGCCGCATCGAGCGGACGCCGAGGTCGTAGAGGATCTGCGCGCCGGTGCCGTAGTCCCTGGCGTCGGCGGGCAACCCCAGCTCGAGGTTCGCTTCCACGGTGTCCCGGCCCTGGTCCTGAAGCTGGTACGCGCGCAGCTTGTGCAGCAGACCGATGCCGCGCCCCTCGTGCCCGCGCACGTAGAGCACCACCCCGCGGCCCTCCTGGGCCACCCGGGCCAGGGCGGCCTGCAACTGCGGGCCGCAGTCGCAGCGCAGCGAGCCGAAGACGTCCCCGGTGAGGCACTCGGAGTGCACCCGGACCAGCACGTCCCGCCCGTCGCCGAGGTCGCCCATGACCAGCGCGACATGCTCGGCCGGGTCGTGCTCGCTGCGGTAGCCGTACGCCCGGAACACCCCGTACGGGGTGGGCATCCGCGCCGCGGCGACCTGCTCCACCTGCTTCTCGGTACGCCGCCGGTGGGCGATCAGGTCGGCGATGGTGACCAGGGTCAGCCCGTGCTCGGCGCAGAACTTCTCCAGGTCCGGCAGGCGCATCATGGTGCCGTCGTCGTTGACCAGCTCGCACAGCACCCCGGCCGGACGCAGCCCGGCCAGCCGGGTCAGGTCGACCGCCGCCTCGGTGTGCCCGGCCCGGCGCAGCACCCCGCCCTCTCGGGCCCGCAGCGGCACCACGTGCCCGGGACGGGCCAGGTCGGTCGGGTCGGTCGCCGCGTCGGCGAGCAGCCGGATGGTGTGCGACCGGTCGGCCGCGGAGATCCCCGTGCTGACCCCTTCCCGGGCGTCCACGGTCACCGTGTACGCGGTGCCCCGCCGGTCCTGGTTGGTGTGGTGCATGGGCGGCAGGTCCAGCCGGTCGCACTCGCTCTCGGTCAGCGGTACGCAGATGTAGCCGGACGTGTAGCGGACCATGAACGCGACCAGCTCCGGCGTGGCCAGCTCGGCCGCGAAGATCAGGTCGCCCTCGTTCTCCCGGTCCTCGTCGTCGACCACGACGACCGGCCGGCCGGCGGCGATGTCCGCCACCGCCTGCTCAATGCTGCCAAAGCTGCTCATGCCGGCACTCCACTTCGTTCCATGCCGTCATGAGGCACCGGCGCGCTGCACCTGATGATTCGCTCGCTGCGCTCGCTCATGCGACGGCCTCCGAATACCTCGGCGGGATCGGGGTGCGGGCGGACGGGGCGGCCCGGGAGGCACGCCACCAGGCGGCCAGGCCGGCCACGCAGAACCCGCCGTAGACCAGATACATGGCGGCCGACGGGTAGAAGCCGCCGCGCAGCAGCAGCGGTACGCCGACCGCGTCGACGGCGATCCAGACCAGCCAGAACTCCACCCAGCCGCGGGCCATGCCGTACGTGGCGAGCAGGCTGCCGACCAGGATCCAGGCGTCCGGCAGCGGCCCCCACGAGCCGAGCGCGGCCAGCACCGGGTAAGCGGCGGCCGTGCCGACCAGCGCGGCGGCGAGCAGACCGAGCCGCTCCCGGCCGGTGGCCCAACGCGGGACGACCGCCGGCTGCTCTCCGCCGCCGGCCCGGCGGTTGCGCGACCAGCGCCACCAGCCGTACAGGCTCACCGCGAAGAAGAAGACCTGCCGGCCGGCCTGGCCGTAGAGGTCGTGCGCCTGCGGCGTGGCGAAGACCCCGCCGAGGAAGACGGTGAACAGCAGGGCGTTGCCGATCATGCCGATCGGCCAGGCCCAGACCAGCCGGCGCAGCCCGAGCAGCGCCGAGGCGAGGCCGAAGACGTTGCCGACGATCTCCCGGACCAGCACCGGCGAACCGGCGACCTGGAGCTGCGCGTCGAGCAGCCAGCCGAGCGGGCCCATCAGCGGTCACCGCCCGGGCCGGGCGCGCCGCCGGCGAGCAGCCGCTCGACGTACTTGGCCAGCACGTCCACCTCGAGGTTCACCGGGTCGCCGGGCCCCTTGGCGCCGAGCGTGGTGAGTTTGAGGGTGGTGGGGATCAGCCCGACCGCGAACCAGTCGTCACCGACGTCGGCGACGGTCAGCGAGACGCCGTCGACGGTGATCGAGCCCTTCTCCACCACGTACCGGGAGAGCGCGGCGGGGAGCCGGAAACGGACCGTCTCCCACTGGGCGGCCGGCTCCCGGGAGACGATCTCGCCCACCCCGTCGACGTGCCCCTGCACCAGGTGCCCGCCGAGCCGGCTGCCGAGCGCGGCGGCCCGCTCCAGGTTGACCGGGTCGCCCGGGCGCAACGCGCCGAGCGCGGTGCGCCGCAGGGTCTCCCCCATCACGTCGGCGGTGAAGACGCCGCCGTCGACGTCGACCACGGTCAGACAGACCCCGTTGACGGCGATGGAGTCGCCGTGCCGGGCGTCCGAGGTGACCAGCGGGCCACGGATGGCGACCAGCGCGGAGTCGCCGCCGGTCTCGGTGGTCCGGACCACCTCTCCCAGCTCCTCGACGATGCCGGTGAACATTCAGCCCTCCCTCTTCCGGGGCAGCGCGGTGATCCGCAGGTCGGGGCCGACCTGCGTAACGTCGGTGATCTCCAGATCGATGGCGTCGGCGATGGTCGTCACGCCCGCGTCGAGCAGCGCGGTCGGGCCGGCGCCGAGCAGCTTCGGCGCGACGTACCCGACGACCTTGTCGACCAGGCCGGCGGCGAGGAACGCGCCGGCCAGCCGTGGACCGCCCTCCAGCAGGGCGGCCCGCACGCCGCGGTGGTGCAGCTCGGCGAGCAGCGCCGGCAGGTCGACCCGGCCGTCCGGGCCGGCCCCGACCTCCGCGGCGGTGGCGATCCAGGTCCGGGCGGCGCCGTCGCGGACCCGGGCGTCGGCCGGGGTACGCCCGGAGCTGTCCACCACCACGCGCAGCGGCTGCCGGATGGCGAGGGTGCCGTCGCGCAGGTTGCGGGCGGTGAGCCGGGGGTCGTCGGTGAGCACGGTGCCCACTCCGGCGATCACCGCGTCGACGGTGCCGCGCAGCGCGTGCACGTCGATCCGGGCCGCCTCGGAGGTGATCCACATGCTGGTGCCGTCGGCCGCCGCCGAGCGCCCGTCCAACGTGGCGGCGTACTTCCAGATCAGGTACGGCCAGCCGCGGCGCATCGAGGTGAGCCAGGCGACGTTGCCGGCCTCGGCCTCCTCGGCGCGTACCCCCAGCTCGACCTGGATCCCGGCGGCGCGCAGGGTGGCCGCGCCGCCGGAGGCGACCGGGTTGGGGTCCGGGACGGCGACCACCACCCGGGCGACCCCGGCGGCGATGAGCGCGTGGCTGCAGGGGCCGGTACGGCCGGTGTGGTCGCAGGGTTCCAGGGTGACCACGGCGGTGCCGCCGCGGGCCCGCGAGCCGGCCTGGGCGAGGGCGACGATCTCGGCGTGCGGGCCGCCCGCGTACGCGTGGAATCCCTCGCCGACGATCTCACCGGCCGCGTCGAGGAGCACGCAGCCGACCACCGGGTTGGGGCTGGTGGTGCCGAGACCGCGGGCGGCCAGCACGATCGCACGACGCATCGCCTCGTCGACGGAGACGCTCGCCATCGCCTGCCCCTGCCCTCTCGCTCGCCGGTCGCGCGCGGGCGGGGCTGGGAGTCGGCACGGATGCCGCGGACACGCGGCGGCGGAGACCCGGGGACGGCAGCGCCGACCCCGGGAAGCCCACGCGGCGGCTGAGGGTGTCAGCGGCCGGCAGGGGCCTCCCCGTCCCGCGCGCTGTCTCCCATCCGGACTGTCTGGGGGCGGACGAGCCGCGCCCCAACCGTCGGCCCCGGATTCTCACCAGGTCCACCGGGCGGCACAGCCGTCCGGGTCGCGGGCTTACCACGGTCGGACCGTGGATCACCGCCGGTTCGGAATTTCACCGAGCCCCGCCAGCGCGTGGTGGGTACATCGGAAGTCTTACACGCCGGGTGGGGGGCCGCGCCACATAGGCGAGGTACCTCACAGGGAAGACCGCACGATCACGTAACGCCGCGCCTGCGGTCGACCGCGACGTACGACCCGGGTTGGCTCTTGGCGACCGTCTTCATCTCGGAGGCGACGGCGATCGCCTCCAGGGGGTTGGTGAAGCGCTTCCCGGGATCGGAGACGGAGACCCCGATGGAGAGGGTGACCAGGGCGGCCCGGCGGATGTTGCCCCGCCGGTCCTTCAGCTCGACGAAGCCGCGCTCCCGGTCGATCGGGTCGTAGAGGGCGTCGGCGGCCTTCTCGAAGTCCTCCACCGCCCGGAAGGTCAGCGGGCGGACCTGCTCGGGGGTGCAGACGATGACGAAGTCGTCACCGCCGACGTGGCCGAGGAAGGCCGGCGGCAGGCCGATCGACACCACCGCCCGGTGCAGGCTGCGGGCCAGCGCCGAGATGAACTCGTCGCCGCGGACGAAGCCGTACCGGTCGTTGACGCTCTTGAACCGGTCGATGTCGATGTACCCGACGGCGTAGTCGGCGCCGTTGCGCACCCGGTCGCTGATCTCCCGCCGGATCCGGCTGTTGCCGGGCAGCCCGGTCAGCGGGGAGACCTCGCGGAACTCCTTGTTGCGGCGCAGCGTGGAGCTCACCCGGGCGACCAGTTCGGCGGTGTCGAAGGGTTTGACCAGGTAGTCGTCGGCGCCCGCGCTGAGGCCGTTGACCTTGTCGGAGGTCATCCCCTTGGCGGTCAGCATGATCACCGGGAGGGCCGAGGTCATCGGGTCGGCGCGTAGCCGCCGGGTCAGCTCCAGGCCGTCGATCCGGGGCATCATGAGATCCACCACGGCCAGGTCGGGCCGCTGCCGCTCGATGACGTCCAGGGCCTCCTGGCCGTCACTGGCGTGCAGCACCTCGAAACCGTGCAGGCGCAGGTTGAACTCGACGAAACGGGCGATGTCCTCGTCGTCGTCAACGACCAGGATGACGTCGGGTCGCTCGCCGGCCGGGTCCACGTCAGGCCCCGTGGGCCGCGCGTTCCGCCAGGGCGCGCAGGCGGCGTACCGCCTCCGCGGGATCGTCGGCGCCGTAGACCGCGGTGCCCGCGACGAAGGCGTCGGCACCCGCCGCGGCGGCCTGCTCGATGGTGTCGGCGGCGATCCCGCCGTCGACCTCGATCCGCAACTCCAGGTGGCCGCTGTCGATGTGCTCCCGGGCGGTGCGCACCTTGTCGAGCAGTTGCGGGATGAACCGCTGGCCGCCGAAGCCGGCCTTGATCGTCATGATCAGCAACGTGTCGAAGCTGGGCAGCAGCTCCAGGTACGGCTCGATCGGGGTGTCCCGGTCGATGGCCAGCCCCGCCTTCGCGCCGGCCGAGCGGAGGTCCTTGGCCAGCGCCACCGGGTCGTCGCACGCCTCCGCGTGGAAGGTGACGTTGTACGCGCCGGCGTCGGCGTACCCGGGGGCCCAGCGGCGCGGGTCCTCGATCATCAGGTGCACGTCGAAGGGCAGCTCGGTCACCGCGCGCAGGCTCTGCACCACCGGCAGTCCGATGGTCAGGTTCGGCACGAAGTGGTTGTCCATCACGTCCACGTGCAACCAGTCGGCGGCGTGCTCGACGGCGCGGACCTCGTCGGCGAGGCGGGCGAAATCGGCGGCCAGGATGCTGGGCGCGACGATCGGCGGCGGTACGGTCACCGGGCCAGTGTACGAACGCGGTCACCCGCCGTCCGCAGCGCGGCACCGACGGAGACTCCCTGTGATCCAGACGTGACCCCCGGTGCGGCACCAATCCGTCGAATGCCGGAACTTGGCACGAAAAGCCATCCGCCACTGGCCGGACGACCGGAAGACGGCAACACTCCAACAGGGACGGTCACGACAGCCGGCCCGGAGGGACACCCCGTAATCTGAGCGCCGGTGCCGTATGCTGCAGCGCCGTGGCAGTCGACCGTTCCGGGGTCGCGGCGCGGCGCGCGCCGAGCCGGAAACGGTCGAAAGCAGGCGGTCGGCGACGGGGAGGTCGGTGCGCGATGCGGCGATGGGGGACGGCGCTCGCCGTCGGCATGACGGTGGCGCTGGCGCTCGCCGGATGCGGCGCGCCGGCGGGGGTGGACCGGGACCTGACCGACGACTGGCCCGCAGTTCCGGCGGCCAAGGCCTTCCTGCCGGAGGCCGGGATCTGTCATCCCACGATCCAGGACATCGGCTACCTCAGCGGCTACAACCCGGTCGACTGCACCGCGTCGCACCGCAGCGAGACGCTGCACGTGGGCACGCTGACCGGCCCGGACGCCGACCGGGGGACGCCCCCGCGCGCCGGGTCCACCGGGATGCGGACCGCGCACGAGGAGTGTGACGGGCGGGTCAGCAAGGCGGTCGGGGCCGACTGGCGGTCGGGACGGCTGCAACTCTCCGTCGTCTTCCCGTCGCCGCCGGCCTGGGCCGGCGGGGCCCGCTGGTTCCGCTGCGACCTCTCCGAGGTGGCCAGCCTGGACGACCGCAGCGTGACCGCCCGGACCGCCAGCCTGCGCGGCGCCCTGGCGCCGGGATCCCCGCTGACCCTGGGCTGCTACAACCCGAAGCTCAAGAAGGACGACATCGAGCAGATGCAGCCGGTCGCCTGCACGGCCAAGCACCACGCCGAGTTCGTCGGGGTCTACCAGTTCCCCGACATCACGTACGCCGAGTTCAAGCGCACCTCGCTGCGGGCGCACAAGGCGTGCCAGGGGCTGATCGCGAAGTACGTCAAGGTGCCGAACAACAGCGACATGCAGTACCGGTCCGGCACGATCATCTACCACCCCTTCGAGGAGGAGTGGACGAACGGCGACCGGGGCGTGCAGTGCTTCCTCTGGGTGTCGGACCGCACGCTGACGAAATCGCTGAAGGGTGCCGGCAGCAAGGCCCTGCCGGTCCGCTGAGCCGCGCGGGGCGGGGCCGACCCCGTCGGCCCCGCCCCGTCGACCGGTCAGCCGACCTGCAGCGTCACGTCGTCCAGGACGAAGCTGGTCTGCAGGGAGGCGTCCTCCACACCGGTCCACTTCAGCGTCACCGTCTGACCGGCGTATCCGGCCAGGTTGACGGTGCGCTGCTGGTAGCCGGCGGCGGCGTTCAGGTTCGAGTATGTCGCCAGCGTGGTCGTGCCGACCTGCACGGTCAGCTTGTCGTACGCCGTGGTCGTGGTGGTCTCGGCGGTGTCGATGTGCAGCCAGAAGGCCAGCGTGTAGCTGGCGCAGCCGGTCGGGAGGGTCACCGACTGCGAGAGCGTGTCGGTGTGGCTGGTGCCGTACCCGTCCAGCCACGCCTTGTACGACCCGGTGCGGGCCGGCTGGTTCAACGAGCTGGTGATCACGCCCGAGCTGGCGGTCCACGGGGTGGTGCCGGACTCGAAGCTGCTGTTGCCGATGAGCTGCCCGCCGGCGCAGCCGCCGGTGCCGGTCACGGTGAGGGTGTAGCTGGTGCTGTGGGTGACCGATCCGGTGCCGGTCACCGTGATGGTCCAGGTGCCGGTGGCGGCGGTCGACGAGGCGGAGACGGTCATCGTGGCCGAGCCGCCCGAGGTGACCGAGGACGGGCTGAACGAGACGGTGACCCCGCTCGGGGCGCCGGTGGCGGAGAGGCTGACCGGCTGGGCGCTGCCGCTGGTGGTGGCGGTGCTGACGGTCGCGGTGGTGGTGCCGCCCCGGGCCACGCTGCCCGAGGTCGGGCTCACCGCGACGGAGAAGTCGTTGGTCGGGGTGCCGCCGACCGCGAGCTGCCAGATCGCGTACGCGACCCCGTCCGCGGCGCGGTTGAGGATGGTCGCGTTGATGTTGCTCGTGGTGTCGCAGGAGCGGTGATAGCAGCCGTCGTACGCCGCCCCCGCGGTGCCGCCCCACTTGCTGGCCTGCGCCGCGGTCTTGGTGTAGCTGGCACCCGCCGCGTAGCCGGAAGTGGGAATGCCGGCGTTGGCGAACGAGTAGTCGTCGGACCGGCCCTGCCCCTCGGTGTTCTCCTCCGGCTGGAGGTTGAGCGAGTCCCAGTACGCCTTCAGCGGGGCGGCCGTGGTGGAGGTGACCCGGTTGATGAAGTAGCCGCCGTTGGGCGAGGCGACCATGTCGAAGTTGTAGTAGCCCTTGATGTAGCCCCGCTGGGTGGTGGTCAGCTGGTTGACGTAGTGCTTCGAGCCCTGCAGGCCCTGCTCCTCGCCGTTCCACCAGGCGAACCGGACCCGCTTGGTCACGGTCGGGTTCTGCGCGGCGAGCACCAGCGCGTTCTCCAGCAGGGTCGCCGAGCCGGAGCCGTTGTCGTTGATCCCCGGGCCGGCGGAGACGCTGTCCAGGTGAGCGCCGAACATGACCACCTGGTCGGCGGGGCCCTGCGGCCACTCGGCGATCAGGTTGCTGCCGGGGTAGGTGCAGGTGGTGCAGGTCTGCTCGGTGACGGTGTAGCCGGCGGCCTGGAGCTTGCCCTTCACGTAGGCGACCGAGGCGGTGTAGCCGGCCGAGCCGGCCCGCCGGTTGCCCCCGTTGCTGGTGGCGATGGTGTTGAACTGGGTGAGGTGGGCCTGCACGTTGGTCACCGAGATGTCCGGGGCCGCGAGGGCGCGGGCCGGCACGGCGGCCACCGGCGCAGCGGCCACCGGCGCGGGGACGGCGGAGGCGGGGGCACCGGTCAGGGCCGCCGTCACGGCGGCGAAGAGGGCGAGCGTGAGGCCCGCGGTCGGGGTGCGGCGTCTCATGTGGACTCCTCGTGGGGGTCGGCGGGGCGGAGTGGAGCGGGAGTGGCACGACCGGTGGGCTCCGATGGGAGCCTCGACGTCGACTGACCGGCGACCGGAACAGTGACATACATCGATCTGGCAGTCAACGGGGTGTCACATCCCGCGTGCTTCGCCAGGGCGCGCCCCGCGCCCCGCGCCATAACCGAAGTCCGCCTGTGGAGCTGACATCACGAACGACTCACCGGCCGGGCCCTTCCCAGGCACCGGGCGAACCGGTTGAGCCGTTGGCGACATCAGCTCCAAAAGCCCGTCAAGGGTCTGCCGCCGGCGGCACGGCCAGCTGACGCCACAGTGCCGACGAACTTGATGACGCAGACGACTCAGGTCAGCCGCCAGCCCGCACCACGCCGCCCACCACGACCTGATTCGTTCACGTCGTCAAGTCCCGGGCGCAGAAGAGACACGCGACCCCCGGGCCGCGGAGGCTACCCGGGGGAAGGCGTGGGGCCCAGGAAAGGTCGGTCAGGGCCTGCTCCAGGCGGCACCGGACGTGGCTGTTCAACCCCTCCGCAGCACCGCCAGGAACATCGCGTCGGTGCCGTGCCGCTGCGGCCACAGCTGCACGGTCGGCCCGTCCCCGAGCCCCGGCATACCCGCTGGCAGCAGCGGCCGGGCGTCGACGAAGTCGACCGGGAACCCCGCCCGGCGGGACGCCTCGGTCACCGTCACGTGCGTCTCCACGATGTGCGGCGAGCAGGTCACGTACGCGACCAGCCCGCCCGGACGGACCGCGCGCAGCGCCGCGGTGAGCAGTTCCCGCTGCAGGCGGGTCAGCGGCGGCAGGTCGGACGGCTGCCGGCGCCAGCGGGACTCGGGCCGCCGGCGCAGCGAGCCGAGCCCGGTGCACGGGGCGTCGACCAGCACCCGGTCGAAGTGGTCCTCGGGCAGCTTCGGATCCGAGCCGACCGTCCGCCCGTCGGTGTTCAGCACGTTCACCGGCAGACCCCGGGTGGCCTGCACGACCAGCCGCGCCCGGTGCTCGGCCACTTCGACCGCGGTGAGCCGGGCGCCGCGCTGCGCGGCGAGGGCGCCGAGCAGGCCGGCCTTGCCGCCGGGCCCGGCGCACAGGTCCAGCCAGCGGCCGTCCGGGCCGTCCAGCGGCGCGACCGCCAGGGCGTTCGCCACCAGCTGGGAGCCCTCGTCCTGGACGTGGGCGCGTCCCTCGGCCACCGCCGGCAGCTCTCCCGGCGCACCGCCGGGCAGATAGACGGCGTACGGCGAGAAGGCACCCGGCGCCCCGCCGACCTCGTCGGCCAGCTCGATCGGGTCGACCAGGCCGGGCCGGGCGCACAGGTGCACCGGCGGGCGCTCGTTGTCCTCGATGAGCAGCCGCCTCGTCTCACCCAGGTCACCGCCGAGCGCCTCGGCGAAGGCCCGGACGATCCACTGCGGATGGCTGTACGCCAGTGCCAGGTGCCCGATCGGGTCGGTCTGCTCCGACGGGGCGAGCTTCGCCACCCAGCCGTCGAGGTCGCGGGTGGCCACCTCGCGGAGCACCGCGTTGGCGAAGCCGGTGGCGCCCGGGCCGACCGCCCGGACCAGGTCCACGGTCGAGGAGACCGCCGCGTGCGCCGGGACCCGGGTGTGCAGCAGCTGGTACGCCCCGAGCCGCAGCGCGTCCCGCACCGGCGGGTCGATCCGCTGCACGTCCCGGCCGGCGGCGTCGGTGATGATCGCGTCCAGGGTGCCGGTGTGCCGCAGCGTGCCGTAGGTCAGCTCGGTGGCGAAGGCGGCGTCCCGGCCGGTCAGCCCCTCGTCGCGCAGCATGGCCGGCAGCACCAGGTTGGCGTACGCGTCGTCCCGGTGCACCGCCGCGATCGCCTGGTACGCCACGTGCCGCGGCAGGTCGACGGCCGGCCGGCCGGGCCGGCGGCCGGCGCCGAAGCGCCCCTCGCGCGGCGACCGCTCCCCCGGCCGGGCCGGGCGCTCGGCCCGCTCGCCGCCGACGGGCCGGCGGCCCTCTCGGGAGCGCTCGGGACCGGCGTACCGCCCCGCGCCGCGCCCACCGCCGGAGCGGCCGGCGTCGTCGGGCGCGTACCGCGGACCGCGCTCGCCACCGCCGGAGCGCTCGGCGTCGCGGGGCCGTCCCGCGCGGTCACCGGCGGGCGGCCGGGCCGACCCGCCGCGCGGCCCGCCCGCGGAGAAGCGCTCGTCCCGGGGCTCGGAGGGCCCCGTCACGCGAACTCCTCGCCGGCGACGACCCGGGCGCCGCGCGCCCAGTCGCTCGCCGACATGGCCTTCTTGCCGGCCGCCCGCACCTCATCGAGCCGCACCGGGACGGTGGCCGTGCCGGCCAGCACGCGGGACTTCTCGACCAGCAGTTCGCCGGGCTTCAGCTCCGGGCCGCCGGCCACCGGGGTGACCGGGCCGAGCTTCACCCGCTCGCCGCGGAAGGTCGTCCACGGGCCAGGGGCCGGGGTGCAGGCGCGGATCCGCCGGTCCACGGCGAACGCCGGGTCGGCCCAGCGGACCCGGGCGTCCTCGACGGTCAGCTTCGGCGCGAGGGACACCCCGTCGGCGGGCTGCGGCTCGGCCCGGGCGGTCCCGTGCTCGAGCGCGTCGAGGACGGCCACCAGCAGGCCCGCGCCGGCGTGGGCGAGCCGCTCCAGCAGATCTCCGGAGGTGTCGGTGGGGCGGATCTCGTCGGTGAGCGTGCCGTACACCGGGCCGGTGTCCAGCCCCGCCTCCAACTGGAAGACGCTGGCGCCGGTCACCTCGTCGCCGTGCAGCACCGCGTGCTGCACGGGAGCCGCGCCCCGCCAGGCGGGGAGCAGCGAGAAGTGCAGGTTGATCCAGCCGTGCCGGGGGATCTCCAGCGCCACCGGCGGCACCAGCGCCCCGTACGCGACCACCGGCACGCAGTCCGGGGCCAGCTCGCGGAGCCGGTCCAGGAACTCGGGCTCGCGCGGCTTCGTCGGGGTGAGCACCTCGACGCCGTGCGCGTCGGCCCAGGCGCCGACCGGCGAGCGGACCAGGCCGCGGCCACGGCCGGCGGGCGCGTCGGGACGGGTCACCACGGCCAGCAGCTCGTGGCGGGACGCGGCGACGGCGTCCAGGGCGGGAACGGCGACGGCCGGCGTGCCGGCGAAGATCAGACGCACCCGGTCACCGCCCCAGGCCGAACGGGTTGCCGGCGGCATGCGGGCTGAGCTTGACGGTCGGCGGGGCGCCCGCGTCATACCACTCGGCCTGGCGGATCGCCTTCATGGCCGCCTTCCGGCCGGCCGGGTCGAGGCGGTCGACGAAGAGCACCCCGTCGAGGTGGTCGGTCTCGTGCTGCACGCACCGGGCCATCAGGCCGGTGCCGACGATCTGCAGCGGATCCCCGTAGCCGTTGAAGCCCTTGGCGATGACGTTCTGCCGGCGCTTCGTGTCGAAGTAGAGCCCGGGGATGGACAGGCAGCCCTCCGGGCCGTCCTGCTCCTCCTCGTCGGGGAACTCCAGCACCGGGTTCACCAGGTGCCCGAGGACGTCGTCGACGTCGAAGGTGAACACCCGCAGGCCCACCCCGAGCTGCGGCGCGGCCAGGCCGGCACCGTTCTGCTCGCGCATCGTGTCGGTCAGGTCGGCGATCAGCTTGCGCAGCTCGGCGTCGAAGTCGACGACCCGGTCGGCCGGCGTGCGCAGCACCGGATCCCCGAACAGACGGATGGGCTGAACGGTCACGCGGAGTGGCTCCTTGTCTGAAACGAGTGGTGCCGTACCAGTCTACGGAGTCGCCCCTGCCGCCTCGGCCGGCGTACCGCGATCGGCGCCCGGCGACCCGTCACCCTCGGTGACGCCGTCACCGAGGGTGACGGGCAGCGTGGCGTAGCCGCGCGAAGCCGGACCCGGCGCTCGGGCGGCCCGGCCAGGACGCCGCCCCTGCTCAGGCGCCGGCGCCCGGCTCCCCGGCCAACACCGCGTCCCCGCCGAGCAGGGCGTGCTCGGGCAGCGGCAGCGCGATCCCGTGGGCGGCCGCCCAGTCGTGGATCAGGCTGGGGTTGACCTGGGCGGCGAAGTAGTCGACCGCACTCATCCCGCCGACGACCGGCTCGTCGACCTCGGCGACCAGCTTGGCGGGCACCAGCGGAAAGCCGTTCTGCAGGGCGGCGCTGAGCCGGCGGTGTCCGTCGACCACGAAGAAGTACTCCCCGGTGTAGCCGATGGTGAGCGGCTCCAGGGCCTCGTCGCCGGCCTCGGCCACGTCACCGACGAACTCGGAGTCCCAGAGGCCCCGCAGGGTGGCGATGTCCTCGGTCGGGTAGACCCGGGCCGGGTCCAGCAGCAGCAACGGCTGGCCCTCACGCAGCACGTCCTCGCCGAGCCGTCCCTCGAACACGTCGATGACGTGCTGGATCACCTGCTCTGGGGTGGCCCGGGTGGTGTCGCAGATCAGGTCGTAGTTGCGCAGCCGCGCCTTGTCGACGCCGTACCGGACCAGGAACCGGCCGCGCTCGCTCTCGCTGCGCTCCCGGAGCTTGGCCCGGGCCTCCTCCAGCGAGGTATAGCTCTCGGCCGGGCCGGACGGGCGGGCCAGCACCCGCCGGGCCGCCTCGGTCGGCTCGGTGATCATGTGCACCTTGAGCGCGTCGGTGAAGAAGTGCCAGGCCAGCCGGGAGTCCATCACCAGGCGCTCGCCGGAGGCGGCGATGTCCCGCTGGAGCTGGTCGACGTACCCGTCGACGGCCTGGTCCAGCTCGGCGTGCAGGTTGAGCTGGAGGGCGGTCATCTGCCGCTCCTGGGCCATCTGCCGGTAGAGGTCACCGACGCTGACCCGGCGCAGCCCCAGCCGCTTGGCGATCTCGACGGAGACGGTGCTCTTGCCGCTGCCGAGGTCACCGTTGAAGACGATCGATTGACGGACGGTCACGACTGGTCCACCCCTGCTCACCGGCTGATTGACATCATCGATTTGGCGTCGCCCCCGACAACCCCAGCTCGGCGCGCCTGACGCCGCGCCACGACCTGGCGCCGTCGTCACCGCGCTCTCGCCTGCGTCGCGCCCCCGGGCATGACGGGCGATGCTATCACGCAGTCTCTACCCATTTGCCGGACGAGGTGTGCGGCACGCCTCTGCGGACCTGCCGAAACACCCGAAGATTCCCGGAAATCGTGGCCATCCGACGCCGGACGGCCACGCTTCCCGAGCGTGCCTCGGTCTGCCCTCGTGGCGAGCGGCGCGGCCGGCGGAGCGCGGGGCGGTGGGAGGCGGGGTGCGGGGTGATCAGAAGAGGCTGAGGGGGTCGACCTGGAGGCGGACCGGGTCGGCGGCCTTCCGGGCGCTGCGTTGTCCGGCCGCCTCGTGCAGCGCATCGGCGAGCGCGGCCGCCCGGGCCCGGGGCACCCGGACCAGCATCCGCTCCCGCCCCTCGTCGGCGGGGACCGGACCGAGCACCTCCGCGCCGTCCGGCAGCCGGGCCCCGGCGAGCAGGTCCGCCACCGCGTCCGCCACACCGGTGACGCTGGCCATCCGTACCGCCGGGGGGAAACCCAGCTCACGGCGCTCGGCCAGTTCCCGGACGGCGAACCAGGCCGCGTCCCAGCGCAGCAGGGCCTGCACCGGGGCGAGGGCGCCGTCGGCGACCACCACCACCCGGCCGCCCGTCGCGCCCGGTCGGGCCAGCGCGGCCGCGGCCAGCCAGCGGCGCAGCGCCTCCTCCCCGGCCCGCAGGTCGGCCCGGGTGAGCAGCGCCCACGAGTCGAGCAGCAGCACCGCCCCGTAGCCACCCTCGGCGACCGGCTCCGCGCCCGGCGTGGCGACCACCAGGCCCGCCCCGCCCGGCACCGTGCTCAGCACCTCCTCCCGCCCGGAGGTGCGGACCGGCACCCCCGGGAAGGCGCGCCCCAACTCCTCGGCGGTCCGCCGGGCGCCAGTGACCGCGGCGCGCAGCCGCCGTCCACCGCACTCCGGGCAGGCGTACGCGGCGGCGACCCGGCCGCACCAGCGGCAGGCGGGCACCCCGTCGGCGGCCGGCAACGCGAGCGGCCCGGCGCAGTGCGGGCAGCGGGCCGGCGTCCGGCAGTCGGCACAGGCGACCGAGGGCAGGTAGCCCCGGCGGGGCACCTGGACCAGCACCGGCAGGTCGGCGCGGAGCGCGTCCCGGGCGCTGGTCCAGGCCAGGCTGGGCAGCCGGGCGGAGGCCGCGCCGGGATCCCGGGCCAGCTGCGGGTCGTCCCCGGTCGGCGCGATCGCCGGCACCCGGGCCCGTACGGTCGCCCGGTCGGCGACCACCTCACGGGCCCAGCCGGTCTCCACCAGCAGCTGCGCCTCCGCGGTGCGCGCGTACCCGCCGACCAGCGCCGCCGCCGCGCCGAGCTGGGCCCGGGTGAGCAGCACCTCCCGGGCGTGCGGGTACGGCGCCCGGGGCTCGGCGTGCAGGTCGTCGCCGTCGTCCCAGATCGCCACGAGGCCGAGCCGCCCGGCCGGGGCGAACATCGCCGCCCGGGTGCCGATCACCACGGGCACGTCGCCCCGCAGGGCGGCGAGGAAGGCCCGGTAGCGCCGGGCCGGGCCGAGCGCGGCGGAGAGGCAGACGTGCCGTCCCGGCCCGAGGGTGCCGGTCAGGGCGGCGTCGAGGCGGTCCAGGTCCCGGGCGTCGGCCACCACGACCAGCGCGCCCCGGCCACCGGCCACGGTGGCGGCGACCGCGTCCGCGTACCGGGCCGCCCAGTCCTCCCCGGGCAGTGCGGACCAGACCGCGCGCGCCGCCCGCCCGTCGGTGAGCGCCCGCAGGAAGGCCGGCCCGGCCGGATAGTCCCGCCACCCGCGCGGGTCCACGCTGGTCCGGTCGCCGCCGGCCGGCGCGGACGGTCGGGCGACCGCCTGCGACGACGGCCCGGCGACCATCTCGGCGGCCGGCGGACCGGCCCCGGTCGCCGCCGCGGTGGCGCCTCCCGCGCCCGTACCGTCGGCGTCGCCGGTCGGTGCCGCGGCGGCCGGGTCGTCGGCATCGCCGGGCGGCGTAGCCACGGCGGACAGGTCGCCGGCATCGCCGGTCGTCACAGCCACGGCGGCCGGGTCGTCGGCATCGCCGGTCGTCGCAGCCACGGCGGACAGGTCGCCGGCATCACCGGTCGTCACAGCCACGGCGGACAGGTCGCCGGCATCGCCGGTCGTCGCAGCCACGGCGGCCGGGTCGTCGGCATCGCCGGTCGTCGCAGCCGCGGCGGACAGGTCGTCGGCGTCGCCGGGCGGCGCGGCTGCGGTGACGTCCTTCTCGACCCGGGCGTGCCGGGGCGGCACGGCGAGCCGGAGCACGTCGGCGAGGCTGCCGGCGTACCGGTCGGCGACCGCGCGGGCCAGCCGGGCGACCTCCGGCGCCAGCACCGGCACCGGCGAGACCACCTTCTCCAGGTACGCCAGCCGGGGGTGGTCGGACTCCGCCACCCGGTCCAGCAGCCAGCCGTTGACGAGCTGGCCGGCGAAGCGCACCTTCACCCGCACCCCGGGCCGCGCCTGGGCGTCCAGCTCGGCGGGGACCAGGTAGTCGAACGGCCGGTCGAGGTGGGCCAGGGGCAGGTCCACGCAGACGCGAGCGACCGGCGACCCGTCGGCGGGTCGCCGGTCGCTGCGCCTGGTCGCGGTCAGGCTCCCGCAGCCGACTTGAGGTCGGCGGCCCGGTCGGTGCTCTCCCAGGTCAGGTCTGGCAGCTCGCGGCCGAAGTGGCCGTACGCGGCGGTCTGCTGGTAGATCGGGCGGAGCAGGTTGAGGTCCCGGATGATCGCGGCCGGGCGCAGGTCGAACACCTCGGCGACGGCCTTCTCGATCGAGGCGACCGGCACGGTCTCGGTGCCGAAGGTCTCGATGAAGAGGCTGACCGGGTGGGCCTTGCCGATCGCGTACGCGACCTGCGCCTCGCAGCGCTCGGCGAGGCCGGCGGCGACCACGTTCTTGGCCACCCAGCGCATCGCGTACGCGGCCGAGCGGTCCACCTTGGACGGGTCCTTGCCGGAAAAGGCGCCGCCACCGTGCCGGGCGTAGCCGCCGTACGTGTCGACGATGATCTTGCGGCCGGTGAGGCCGGCGTCACCCATCGGGCCGCCGATCTCGAAGCGCCCGGTCGGGTTGACCAGCAGCCGGTAGCCGTCGATGTCGAGACCCAGGCCCTCCAGCTCGGGAGTGATCACGTGGTCCCGGATGTCCGGGGTGAGCAGCGAGTCGAGCGAGATGTCGGCCGCGTGCTGGCTGGAGACCACGACGGTGTCGAGCCGGACCGGGCGCAGCCCGTCGTACTCGATGGTCACCTGGGTCTTGCCGTCCGGCCGCAGGTACGGGATCGTGCCGTCCTTGCGCGCCGCGGCGAGGCGGCGGGCCAGCCGGTGGGCGAGCGCGATCGGCAGCGGCATCAGCTCGGGCGTCTCCGAGCAGGCGAAGCCGAACATCATGCCCTGGTCGCCGGCGCCCTGCGCGTCGAGCGCGCTCTCCGACGAGCCGGTACGCAGCTCGAACGCGTTGTCCACGCCCTGGGCGATGTCCGGCGACTGGGCGCCGATGGAGACGCTGACACCGCAGGAGGCGCCGTCGAAGCCCTTCTTCGACGAGTCGTACCCGATCTCCAGGATGGTGTCCCGGACGATGGTCGGGATGTCCGCGTACGCCTTGGTGGTCACCTCACCGGCGACGTGGACCTGACCCGTGGTGATCAGGGTCTCGACCGCGACCCGGCTGTGCGGGTCCTGGGCGAGCAGCGCGTCGAGGATGCCGTCACTGATCTGGTCGGCGATCTTGTCCGGGTGGCCTTCCGTGACCGATTCGGACGTGAAGAGACGTGTCACGGCACTCCTAAGCATGTGAAAAGTCTTTGAAAAGGTCGCTCGGCGGCAGTTTAGTCACCTGTCTCCCAGGGTGACCCCTGGAATGCGCGGTGACCAACCGTCAGGATTGCTCAAACAGCCGGGCGACCACGAGGTCCCAGACCGCGTCGGCCAGGTCCTCCTTGGGCTGCTCGGGCAGTCGGTGCACCGCACCGTCCGCCCCGATCACCGTGGCGGCGTTGGTCTCGGCGCCGAAGACCTTGTCCACGCCCACCTCGTTGATGACGATCAGGTCGGCCCGCTTGCGGGCGAGCTTGGCCCGGCCGTTCGCCTCGGCGTCGCCGGTCTCGGCGGCGAAGACGACCAGCACCTGCTCCGGCCGGCGGCGCCGGCCCAGCTCCGCCGCGATGTCGGGGTTGGTGACCAGCTCGATGGTGGGGGCGCTGCCGTCGTCCGCCTTCTTGATCTTTCCGGGCGCGTAGGTCGCCGGCCGGAAGTCGGCGGGCGCGGCGGCCATCACCACGGCGTCCGCGTCCGCGGCCGCCTCGAGGGTCGCCTTGCGCAGCTCCTCGGTGGTGCCGACCCGGACCAGGTCCACGCCGGCCGGCTCGGCGAGCGTGACGTTGGCGGAGACCAGGGTGACCCGGGCGCCCCGGGCGACGGCGGCGCGGGCGAACGCGTAGCCCTGCTTGCCGGAGGAGCGGTTGCCGAGGAAGCGGACCGGGTCGAGCGGCTCGCGGGTGCCGCCGGCGGTGACCACCACATGCCGGCCGGCCAGGTCGGCCGGGGCGGAGACGCCCCGGGCGAGGGCCCGCCGGGCGACCGCGAAAATCTCCGCCGGGTCGGGCAGCCGACCCTTGCCGGTGTCCTTGCCGGTCAGCCGGCCGACCGCCGGCTCGATCACCCGCACGCCCCGCGACCGCAGGGTCGCCACGTTGGCGACGGTGGCCGGGTGCTCCCACATCTCGGTGTGCATGGCCGGGGCGAGCACCACCGGGCAGCGGGCGGTCAGCAGGGTGTTGGTGAGCAGGTCGTCGGCGAGCCCGTGGGCGGCCTTGGCGAGCAGGTCGGCGGTGGCGGGAGCCACCACGACCAGATCGGCGTGCTGACCGAGGCGCACGTGCGGCACCTCGTGCACGTCCGACCAGACGTCGTCGGCGACCGGCTGGCCGGAGAGCGCGGCCCAGGTCGGCGCCCCGACGAACCGGAGCGCCGACGCGGTCGGCACGACGCGGACCCGGTGACCCGACTCGGTGAAGAGCCGGAGCAGCTCACACGCCTTGTAGGCGGCAATGCCGCCGCCGACCCCGAGGACGATCTCGGCGGACATCGACGCGGGCGGGTGCTACGGCTGGTCGGTCGGCTCGGCGGTGAGCAGACCCGCGTTGATCTCGCGCATGGCGATGGAGAGCGGCTTCTCCTGGGGGGTGGTCTCCACGAGCGGGCCGACGTACTCCAGCAGGCCCTCACCGAGCTGGCTGTAGTAGGCGTTGACCTGGCGCGCGCGCTTGGCGGCGAAGATCACCAGCGCGTACTTCGAGGTCGTCTTCTCGAGGAGCTCGTCGATCGGCGGGTTGGTGATGCCCTCGGGGTTGGTGGCGATGGATCCCACGAATAAACCTCTGCGTCTTGATGCACCGCCCGGAGGCGGTGGCCTCTCAACCGCTCGGGCGCGGTTGGGCCGGAGCCAGGAAGGAAGAACCGAGCAAGCCTACCAGCTCGTCCGCCGCACGCTCGGTCCGGTCGTGCGCCACGGCGTGTGTGAGGGCGGCGGCCACGGCCGGGTCCGGCCGGTGTCCGGGCGGGGCGAGGAGCACCAGCTGCGGGTCCGGCACGGCGGCCCGGACGGCGAGCGCACCGGGCAGGTCCAGCGGGAGCAGCACCGGCCGGCCCTCGGCGAGCCGGGACCGGACACCCTCCCGCGGCACGCCCCGCCGGTACGGCCCGATCCGGCTCCACTCCAGCAGCTCGTCCGCGGCGATCATCCGGTCGAACCGGGCGGGGTCGAGGAAGAGCCGGTCGACGCCGTCCACCTCACCGGGGCACGGGGGTCGGGTGGTGGCGACCACCGGCACCCACACCAACGGAAAGCGCGCCCGGACCTGCTCGACGACACTGCACCGCCCGGCCCCCGAAGGTCCGGTCAGGACAGTGAGCCGAGCCGCCGGGCGCGCCTCGTCATCCGTGCTCACCGCTTGTTTCTACACGCCTACGGCGTTCAGTTGGCGGCGAACTCTCCAAGCAGAGCCTTGCGCTGCTGCTCGCCGAGGCCGCGCAGGCGACGGCTGTCGGCGATCTTGAGCTTCTCCATGATCTGGGTGGCCCGGATCTTGCCGATGCCCGGCATCGCCTGGAGGACGGCCGACACCTTCAGCTTGCCGACGACGTCGTCAGCCTCGGCCTGCTCGAGGACGGTGGCAAGGCTGGTCTTGCCCTGCTTGAGGTCCTCCTTCAGCTTCGCACGGGCCTTGCGGATCTCCGCGGCCTTCTCCAGCGCGGCAGCGCGCTGCTCGGGGGTCAGTGACGGGAGCGGCACCAGTTCTCCTCAGGTCCCTAGCGCGACGGGCGGAGCGCACCGTCGCTTCTGTGAAACGTGGTGTCGCTGGCAACCAAAGGGGTCCGTGGTTCCCAGCGCGGGGAAAACTAGCGGGCAACGGAGTTTTCGGCAACGTGGACGCGCGAAGATCAACGTAAAGTGACCGAGCCGTCAGTCAGTCATGAAGTGGCGAGGGTCGTCCGGCACTCCGCCAGCACCCGCTCGGCGGCGGCCCGCAGGGCGGCCACCTCGGGCCCGGCGTGCAGCACCTCACGGGAGTACGACGGCAGCACCGACGGCAGGCTGGACCCGAACACGGTGCGCAGGTCGGCCGCCGTGGCACCCTGCGCGCCGAGCCCCGGGGCGAGCAGCGGACCGTGCACGGCGGAGAGGTCGTGACCGGTGTCCCCGATGGTCGCGCCGACCACCAGCCCGAGGCTGCCTAGCGGCTCGGCACCCCGGTTGAGCTGGGAAATCTCGTCGATCACGGTCTGCGCCACGGTGCGCCCGTCGGCCGCGACGGCCCGCTGCACGGCGGCGCCCTCGGGATTCGAGGTGAGCGCCAGGACGAAGACGCCGCCACCGTGCGCGGCGGCCAGCTCGAACATCGGCGCGAGTGACCCCACCCCCAGGTACGGGCTCGCCGTGACCGCATCGACATACATCGGGCTGGATGGATCGAGGTACGCCGCGGCGTACGCGCTGACCGTGGAACCGATGTCGCCCCGCTTGACGTCGAGGAGAACGAGCGCGCCCGCCTCCCGCAACTGTCGGATAGTTGACTCAAGCACGGCGATCCCGCGGGACCCGAAACGCTCGAAGAAGGCCGACTGCGGCTTAACCACCGCGACCCGGTCACCGATCGCCTCCACCACCGTCCGGCTGAACCGGTCGAGGCCCGCGACGTCGTCAGCCAGCCCCCAGCGGGCCAGCAGCCCGGGGTGCGGGTCGATACCCACGCAGAGCGGTCCCCGCTCCGCCACGGCCCGGTACAGGCGGGCGCCGAAGGTCTCCATCGCGTCTCTCCCTCTCCGTCGCGCGGCGTCGCGCCGCGGCGTGCGTCGGTGTCACCCTGTCGCCGCCCGTCCCCGGGTCGGCCGTCCGTGCTGTGCGCCGCCGCCGGCCGCCCACGCGTCCCGTCGAGGGCCGCCGCCGAGGTGTGCCGGCGCGGGTCCCTGGCGGGCCGCCGGGGGCGGCCAGCGGGCCGGCTCAGCCCGCCTTGACCGCCGCCTCGATGCCGGCCACGATCCGCGCCACGTCCGCGTCGTCGGTGACGTACGGCGGCATGGTGTAGACGAGGTCCCGGAACGGCCGCAGCCACACGCCCTGCGCCACCGCGGCGGCGGTCGCCCGGGGGAGGTCCACCTCGTGGTCGAGCTGGACCACGCCGATCGCGCCGAGCACCCGGACGTCGGCCACGCCCGGGGCGTCGCGCAGCGGCGCCAGGCCGGCCCGCAGCCCGGCGGAGATCCTCGCCACCTGCCCGGCCCAGTCCCCGGCCGCCAGCAGGCCCAGGGAGGCGTTGGCGACCGCGCAGGCGAGCGGGTTGCCCATGAAGGTCGGACCGTGCGCCAGCACCCCGTCGGCCGAGATGCCGTGGGCCACCTCGGCGGTGCAGAGCGCGGCGGCCAGGGTGAGGTAGCCGCCGGTGAGCGCCTTGCCGACGCAGAGCACGTCCGGGGCGACCCCGGCGTGCTCGGCGGCGAACGTCGTCCCGGTCCGGCCGAAGCCGGTGGCGATCTCGTCGAAGACCAGCAGGATGCCGTGCGCCCGGGTCACCTCGCGCAGCACCCGCAGGTAGTGCGGGTGGTGGAACCGCATCCCGCCGGCCCCCTGCACCACCGGCTCCACGATCACCGCGGCCAGCTCGTCGGCGTGGCGTTCCACCGCGTCGACCAGGGCCGCCTCGTACGCCGGGTCGGGCGGGGTGTCGAAGCCGCCCGGCGGCACCGGCGCGAAGACCTGCCGGGGCAGCACGTCCCCCCAGAGGTGGTGCATGCCGCCCTCCGGGTCGCAGACGCTCATCGGGTGGAATGTGTCGCCGTGGTAGCCGCCCCGCCAGGTGCCCAGCCGGCGGCGCTGCGGCCGCCCGGTGGCCCGCTGGTACTGGAGGCACATCTTCACCGCCACCTCCACGCTGACCGAGCCGGAATCGGCCAGGAAGACGTGCTCCAGGCCGTCCGGGGCCAGCTCGACCAGGGTCCGCGCGAGGCGTACCGCGGGCTCGTGGGTGAGGCCGCCGAACATCACGTGGCTCATCCGGCCGAGCTGGTCGGTGACGGCCGCGTCCAGCACCGGGTGCCGGTAGCCGTGGATCGCCGCCCACCAGGACGACATCCCGTCCACCAACTCCCGGCCGTCGGCCAGCCGCAGCCGTACGCCCCGGGCGCTCTCCACCACGTAGGGCGGGCTGGCCGGCGGCAGCGCCGCGTACGGGTGCCAGACGTGCCTGCGGTCGGTGGCGAGGATCTCCTCGGGCGTCATCGGGCTCTCCTTCGTCTCCTCGCGGCCGGGCCGCGCGTCGGGCCGGGCGCAGCTTCCCCGCCCGGCCCTCGCCTCACCGGTGGCCGGCCGGCACCGTCGCCGGCGCGGCTGCCCGGGCGACCGACCGGACCAGGGCCGGACCCCGGTAGATGAAACCGGTGTAGAGCTGGACCAGGCTCGCGCCGGCGTCGAACATCCGGGTCGCGTCGTCCGGGTCGAGGATGCCGCCGACCCCGATCACCGGCAGCCGGCCGCCGGTCTCCCGGTGCACGAAGGCGACCACCTCGCGGGCCCGCGCGGCCAGTGGCCGGCCGGACAGGCCGCCGGTCTCCGCACCCCGCGTCCGGTCGGCCGGGGCGAGCCCGTCGCGGGCCAGGGTGGTGTTGGTGGCGATCACCCCGGCCGCGCCCCGGTCGAGACAGACCGCCAGCAACTCGGCGATGGCCGGCTCGGTCAGGTCGGGCGCGATCTTCACCAGCACCGGCTTCTCCCCCACCAGCGCCGCCAGCAGCGCGTCCAGGTGGGACCGGTCCTGCAGGGACCGCAGGCCGGGGGTGTTCGGCGAGGACACGTTGACCGCGAAGTAGTCGCCGTGCTCCCGCAGCGCCCGGTAGGACGCCAGGTAGTCCTCGACCGCCTCGTCCAGCGGGGTCACCTTGGACTTCCCGAGCGAGATCCCCAGGGGTACGCCGATCGGGCGTGGCAGCGCCGTCAGCCGGGCCGCGAGGGCCTCCGCGCCGGCGTTGTTGAAGCCCATCCGGTTGACCACGGCCTCGCTGTCCCGCAGCCGGAACAGCCGGGGCCGGGGGTTGCCCGGCTGAGCGTGCGCGGTGACGGTGCCGACCTCGACGAAGCCGAAGCCGAGCGCCGGCCAGGCCGGCAACGCGACCCCGTTCTTGTCCATTCCGGCCGCGAGCCCGACCGGGTTCGGGAAGTCCACTCCGAACACGGTGCGCGGCGCGGACCAGAGGTAGCGGGCCCGCAGCGCCGCCAGCACGGCCGGCCGCCCCGACACGGAGGCCAGCCGGTCCAACGTCCACTCGTGCGCCCGCTCGGCGTCCCCACCCCCGATCCGGAACAACTGCGGCCGCACCACCCGCTCGAAGATCACCCCGCGCCTCCTCGGCCCCGGGCCCCGTCGATCATGAGGTGGACGACGATGTCGATCTCCTCGACCGCCGCCAACCTCATGATCACCGCGAGGGTGCCGGCGGTCACTGGGCGGCTCGCAGGGTGGCGTGGAGGTCCTGCAGGGGGCGGACGCGCATGTCGCCTCGGATGCGGGCCTCGATGCCCATCACCGCGGCCGCGGCGCCGGGGACCGTGGTGATGCAGGGGATGTCCGCGGTCACCGCGGCGCTGCGGATCTCGTACCCGTCGGAGCGGGCGCTCGCGCCCGAGCCCTGCGGGGTGTTCACCACCAGAGCCACGTCGCCGCCGAGGATCAGCGACACCGCATCCTCGCCCGCACCGGCCTCGAAATGCTTGCGGATCTGCTCGCAGGCGATCCCGTGCCGGCGCAGCACCTCGGCGGTGCCGGTGGTGGCGACGATCTCGAAGCCCAGGTCGGCCAGGCGCTTGATCGGAAAGACCATCCCGCGCTTGTCCCGGTTCGCCACCGAGACGAAGATCTTGCCGGCGGTCGGCAGCGACCCGTACGCGGCGGACTGCGACTTGGCGAAGGCGTGCCCGAAGTTGGTGTCGATGCCCATCACCTCCCCGGTGGACTTCATCTCCGGGCCGAGCAGCACGTCGATCCCCTTGCCGGCCGGCGTACGGAACCGCTTGAACGGCAGCACCGCCTCCTTGACCGCGATCGGGGCGTCGGCCGGCATGGTGCCCCCGTCCCCGGTCGGCGGGAGCATCCCCTCGGCGCGCAGCTCGGCGATGGTGGCGCCGAGCGCGATCCGGGCCGCCGCCTTGGCCAGCGGCACCGCGGTCGCCTTGGAGACGAACGGGACCGTCCGGGACGCCCGCGGGTTCGCCTCCAGCACGTAGAGCATGTCGCCCTGCAGGGCGTACTGGACGTTCAGCAGGCCGCGCACGCCGACCCCGCGGGCGATCGCCTCGGTGTAGCGGCGTACCTGGGCCAGGTGCGAGCCGGCCAGGGTGATCGGCGGCAGCGCGCAGGACGAGTCGCCGGAGTGGATGCCGGCCTCCTCGATGTGCTCCATCACGCCGCCCAGGTAGACCTCGCCGTCGGCGTCGCAGAGCGCGTCCACGTCGATCTCGATGGCGTCGTCGAGGAAGCGGTCCACCAGCACCGGGTGGTCGGGCGAGATGTCGGTGGCCCGGCCGATGTAGTCGCGCAGGGTGGCGTCGTCGTAGACGATCTCCATGCCCCGCCCGCCGAGCACGTACGACGGGCGGACCAGCACCGGATAGCCGATCTCGTCGGCGATCGCCTTCGCCTCGTCGTAGGAGGTGGCCGTGCCGTGCGCCGGAGCGCGCAGCCCGGCCCGGGCCAGCACCGCGCCGAACGCGCCCCGCTCCTCGGCCAGGTGGATCGACTCCGGCGAGGTGCCGACCACCGGGACCCCGGCGTTCTTGAGCCGCCGGGCCAGGCCGAGCGGGGTCTGCCCGCCGAGCTGCACGATCACGCCGACCACGCCCGGGCCGCCGGCCGCCCGGCCGGAGGAGTCCTCGGCGTGCCAGACCTCCAGGACGTCCTCGAAGGTCAGCGGCTCGAAGTAGAGCCGGTCGGCGGTGTCGTAGTCGGTGGAGACGGTCTCCGGGTTGCAGTTGACCATCACGGTCTCGTAGCCGGCGCCTTCGGCGCCGGAACCGGATGCGGGGGCGGTGCCGATGGGCGCGCTGCGCAGCGCCTGGACGGCGTGCACGCAGGAGTAGTCGAACTCGATGCCCTGCCCGATCCGGTTCGGCCCGGAGCCCAGGATGATCACCTTGGGCCGGTCCGAGGGCGCGACCTCGGTCTCCTGGTCGTACGTCGAGTAGTGGTAGGGCGTGGTCGCCTCGAACTCGGCGGCGCAGGTGTCGACCGTCTTGTAGACCGGGCGTACCCCCAGCCGGTGGCGCAGGGCCCGGACGCCGTCCTCGCCGGCCAGCTCGGGGCGGAGCGCGGCGAGCTGCCGGTCGGACAGCCCGGCCCGCTTGGCCCGGCGCAGCAGGTCGGCGTCGAGCACCGGGGTGTCGACGATCTCGGCGCGCAGCTCGACCAGCGCCGCGATCTGGTCCAGGAACCAGGGGTCCATCCCGCCGGACGCCTCGGCGACCTCCGCGATCGAGGCGCCGAGCCGCAGCGCCCGCTCCACCGTGTAGAGCCGGCCGTCGTGCGGCATGCGCAGCGCGGCGAGGGTGTTCTCCTTCGTCGCGCCCTCGGGGTCCGGCCGGGTCCAGAACCCGCCGGCCTTGGTCTCCATCGAGCGCATCGCCTTGTTCAGCGCCTCGGTGAAGTTGCGGCCAAGGCTCATCGCCTCGCCGACCGACTTCATGGTGGTGGTCAGCTCCTGGTCCGCGCCGGGGAACTTCTCGAACGCGAACCGGGGGATCTTCACCACCACGTAGTCCAGCGTCGGCTCGAACGCCGCCGGGGTCTTCAGGGTGATGTCGTTGGGGATCTCGTCCAGGGTGTAGCCGATGGCCAGCTTCGCCGCGATCTTGGCGATCGGGAAGCCGGTGGCCTTCGAGGCCAGCGCCGAGGAGCGGGACACCCGGGGGTTCATCTCGATCACGACGATCCGGCCGTCGGCCGGGTTCACCGCGAACTGGATGTTGCAGCCGCCGGTGTCCACCCCGACCTCGCGCAGCACCGCGATGCCGAGGTCGCGCAGCCGCTGGTACTCCCGGTCGGTCAGGGTCATCGCCGGGGCCACGGTGACGCTGTCGCCGGTGTGCACACCCATCGGGTCGACGTTCTCGATCGAGCAGACCACCACCACGTTGTCGTGACGGTCGCGCATCAGCTCGAGCTCGTACTCCTTCCAGCCGAGCACGCTCTCCTCGATGAGCACCTCGTGCACCGGGCTGGCGGCCAGGCCGGCCCCGGCGATCCGCCGGAGGTCCTCGTCGGTGTGCGCCATGCCGGAGCCGAGGCCGCCCATGGTGAACGACGGCCGGATCACCACCGGCAGGCCCAGCTCGGCGGCGGTCTCCTCGACCTCGGCCATCGAGTGGCAGACCCGGGAACGGGGCACCAGCGAGGACGGGTCGTCGAGGCCGATCCGGACGCCGGCCTTGGCGACGATGTCCTTGAACAGCTGCCGGTCCTCACCGCGCCGGATCGCCTCGATGTCGGCGCCGATCAGCTCGACGCCGTACTTCTCCAGGACCCCGGCCTCGTGCAGGGCGACCGCGGTGTTCAGCGCGGTCTGGCCGCCCAGGGTGGGCAGCAGCGCGTCGGGACGCTCCTTGGCGATGACCAGCTCGACGAACTCCGGGGTGATCGGCTCGACGTATGTGGCGTCGGCGAACTCGGGGTCCGTCATGATCGTCGCCGGGTTGGAGTTGACCAGGCTGACCCGGATCCCCTCGCTGCGCAGCACCTGGCAGGCCTGGGTGCCGGAGTAGTCGAACTCGCAGGCCTGCCCGATCACGATCGGCCCGGAGCCGATCACCAGGACGTGCTTGAGGTCGGTCCGCTTAGGCATTCTTTCCGCCTTCACTGTGATTCAGGTCGAGGCCGCGGCCCTCGATCAGCTCGGCGAAGCGGTCGAAGAGGTAGTCCGCGTCGTGCGGGCCGGCCGCCGCCTCCGGGTGGTACTGGACGGTGAAGGCGGGCACATCCTTGGCCCGCAGCCCCTCGACCACGTTGTCATTGAGGCAGACGTGCGACACCTGGACGCCGCCGAACGCGGTGTCGATCACCTGGTCGGGGACCACCGCCCCGGCCTGCGCACCGGGCACCTCCACGGCGAAGCCGTGGTTGTGGCTGGTCACCTCGACCTTGCCGGTGGCCCGGTCGAGCACCGGCTGGTTGATGCCGCGGTGCCCGTAGCCCAGCTTGTAGGTGCCGAAGCCGAGTGCCCGACCCAGGATCTGGCTGCCGAAGCAGATGCCGAAGAGCGGGATCCGCCGGGTCAGCACCTCCCGGGCCAGCGCCACCGGACCGTCGGCGGTGGCCGGGTCGCCCGGGCCCGGCGAGAAGAACACCGCGTCCGCCCCGGTGGCGAGCAGGTCCTCGATGCTGGCGGTGGCGGGCAGCACGTGGGTGGTCACCCCGCGCGCCGCCAGCCGGCGGGGCACGTTGCGCTTGATGCCCAGGTCCAGCGCGGCGACGGTGAACCGGTGCGGGCCCTGCGCCTCGATCACGTACGGCTCGACGGTGGTCACCTCGGCGGAGAGGTCCGCGCCGACCATCTGCGGCGACCGGCGCACCCGGTCGAGGAGGGCGGCCGGGTCGTCGTCGACGCTGGAGATGCCCACCCGCATGGCACCCCGCTCGCGCAGGTGCCGGGTGAGCGCCCGGGTGTCCACGCCGCTGATGCCGACCACGCCCTCGGCGGCGAGCCGGTCCTCCAGGCCACCGGTGGCCCGCCAGTTGGAGCCGATCCGAGCCGGATCCCGCACCACGTACCCGGCGACCCAGATCCGGCCGGACTCGTCGTCCTCGTCGTTGACGCCGGTGTTACCGATGTGCGGCGCGGTCTGCACCACCACCTGCCGGTGGTACGAGGGGTCGGTCAGGGTCTCCTGATAGCCGGTCATGCCGGTGTTGAAGACCGCCTCACCGAAGGTCTCCCCGACGCTGCCGTACGCCTCGCCGTGGAAGGTGCGCCCGTCCTCGAGGACGAGGATCGCGGGCCTGCGCTTGGTCACTGTGCCGGCCTTTCGTTCGCGACTGCGGGACTCCGCTTCGCTGCATTCCTCGCGCTCACTTGACTGCCTTTCCGTCCAGGACCGTCGGCTCGCCGCGCAGGAAGGTCGCCACGATGCGACCTGGCAGCGTCATGCGGGCGTACGGGGTGTTGCGACTGCGACTGGCCAGCTCCGCCGGTTCGATGACGCGGCGGACGGCCGGGTCGACCAGGGTCAGGTTGGCCGGCACGCCGGGGGCCGGGTCGAGGCCGTGCCCGTCCAGCCCGGCGATCCGGGCCGGGGCGCGGGACATCCGCTCGGCGATCAGGTCCCACTGCGGGCCGACCACGTCGAGGGCGATCGACAGCGCCGTCTCCAGGCCGAGCATGCCCGGCCGGGCGTACGCCCACTCGCACTCCTTGTCCTCCACCGCGTGCGGGGCGTGGTCGGTGGCGATGATGTCGATCACGCCCTCGGCCAGCGCGGCCCGCAGCGCGGCGACGTCGGCCGCGGTCCGCAGCGGCGGGTTGACCTTGTAGACCGGGTCGTAGGGAGCCACCGGGCTCCAGTTGTTCGCGAGTGCGGGGCTCGCAAGCTCACTCCGCCCGCTCACGACCTCGTCGGTGAGCAGCAGGTGGTGCGGGGTCACCTCGGCGGTCACCTTCACCCCGCGCGCCTTGGCGTGCCGCAGCACCTCCACGCTGCCGGCCGTGGAGACGTGGCAGACGTGCAGCCGGCTGCCGACGTGCTCGGCCAGCAGCACGTCCCGGGCGATGATCGCCTCCTCGGCGACCGCGGGCCAGCCGGTCAGCCCGAGCCGGGTGGAGACCTCGCCCTCGTGCATCTGCGCGCCCTCGGTGAGCCGCGGCTCCTCGGCGTGCTGGGCGATCACCCCGTCGAACGCCTTGACGTACTCCAGGGCCCGGCGCATCAGCTTCGGGTCGGCGACGCAGTGCCCGTCGTCGGAGAAGATCCGCACCCGGGCCGCCGAGTCGGCCATCGCGCCCAGCTCGGCCAGGCGCTCGCCGGCCAGGCCGACGGTGACCGCGCCGATCGGCTGCACGTCGACCAGACCGGCCTCCCGGCCGAGCCGCCAGACCTGCTCGACCACGCCGGCCGTGTCGGCGACCGGCGAGGTGTTGGCCATCGCGCAGACCGCGGTGTAGCCGCCGAGGGCCGCGGCCCGGGAGCCGGACTCGACGGTCTCGGCGTCCTCCCGGCCGGGCTCGCGCAGGTGGGTGTGCAGGTCGACCAGGCCGGGCAGGGCGACCAGGCCGGTGGCGTCGACCACCGTGGCGTCCGGCGCGGTCAGCCCCGCGCCGGTCTCCGCCACGACGCCATCGCGGATCAGCAGGTCGGTCGGCGCGCCGCCGACCACACTCACGTTCCGGATCAGGTACGCGGTCACCGGTTGTTCCCTCCGAGCAGCAGGTAGAGGACGGCCATCCGCACGGAGACCCCGTTGGCGACCTGTTCGACGATGGTGGAGCGGGGTGAGTCGGCGACCTCGGGCGTGATCTCCATGCCCCGGTTCATCGGGCCGGGGTGCATGACGATCGCGTGCTCGGGCAGCCGGCGCAGGCGCGGCCCGTCGAGCCCGTAACGGCGGGCGTACTCGCGGGCCGAGGGGAAGTAGGAGTCGTTCATCCGCTCCCGCTGCACCCGCAGCATCATCACCACGTCCACACCGGGTAGAACGGCGTCGAGGTCGTAGGAGACGTCGGTGCCCGGCGCGAGTGCCGGCGAGATGTCGACCGGGATGAGGGTGGGCGGGCCGACCAGGGTGACCTTGGCGCCGAGGGTGGAGAGCAGCAGCACGTTGGAGCGGGCCACCCGGGAGTGCAGCACGTCGCCGACGATCGCCACGTGCAGGCCGGCGAGCCGGCCCAGCCGGGCGCGCATCGTGTACGCGTCGAGCAGCGCCTGGGTGGGGTGCTCGTGGGTCCCGTCGCCGGCGTTGACCACCGACCCGTCCACCCAGTTCGCCAGCCGGTGCGGGGCGCCGGAGGCCGGGTGCCGGACGACCACCGCGTCGGCCCCCATGGCCTGCAGGGTGAGGGCGGTGTCCTTCAGGCTCTCGCCCTTGGTGACGCTGGAACCCTTCGCGGAAAAGTTGATCACATCGGCGCTGAGCCGCTTGGCGGCCGCCTCGAACGAGATCCGGGTCCGGGTGGAGTCCTCGTAGAAGAGGTTCACCACGGTCCGGCCGCGCAGCGCGGGCAGCTTCTTGACCTCGCGACCGGCGACGGTGGCCATCTCGGCCGCGGTGTCCAGGATCTGGGTGGCGGTGGCCGCGTCCAGGTCGCCGCCGGAGAGCAGGTGGCGGATCATGACGGGTTACCCCCGTAGAGCTTGACCTCGTCGGCGCCGTCGGTCTCGGCGAGGGTGACCTTGACGCTCTCGGCGAGCGCGGTCGGGATGTTCTTGCCGACGTAGTCGGCGCGGATGGGTAGTTGCCGGTGGCCGCGGTCGACCAGGACGGCGAGCTGCACGGAGGCCGGGCGGCCGACGTCGCTCAGCGCGTCGAGGGCGGCCCGCACGGTACGGCCGGAGAAGAGCACGTCGTCGACGAGGATCACCCGCCTGCCGTCGATCCCGCCCGGGGGCAGGTCGGTCGGGCCGACCGCGCGGGTGGCATGCCGGCGCAGGTCGTCGCGGTAGAGCGTGATGTCGAGCACGCCGACCGGAACGGTCACGTCCTCGAAGGTGCTGATCCGGGCGGCGAGGCGCCTCGCCAGCGGGACGCCGCGGGTGGGAATGCCGAGCAGCACGGTCTCGGCGGCGCCCTGGGTCTTCTCGAGGATCTGGTGGGCGATGCGGTCGACCACCCGCGACACGTCGGCGGCGGTGAGGATGACCTTCACCGAGGGTTGTCGTGGCGGCGACGTACGGGCAGCCGGTGGGTAGGCCACGGCGGACCTCCTTCCCCGCCTCACGGGACGGGTCGTTAAAGGATGTCTGGTCTTCCGGCGGGCCGCAGGCGGCCCGGACCGGGGCTTCACGCCACGTTACCAGCGGTCACCGGGCCGACCGTCGGCGGTACTGACCCCCGGGTCAGGTCGGCGAAACCGGGACAAGTCCCCCGCCTGCCCCAACGGTAACGTCACGAGCACTTGACCCGGTGTCCCAATCCCCGTACCGTCACGCTCCGTAGCGATAGCTGGGAGAACCCCGAGCAGCACTGGGAGTGTCCGAATGCCCTCTGAATACGCCAAGTCGCTGGGCGCCCGCCTGCGCTCCATCCGCCAGCAGCAGGGTCTGTCCCTGCAGGGGGTGGAGGAGAAGTCGAACGGGCGGTGGAAGGCTGTGGTGGTCGGCTCGTACGAGCGTGGCGACCGGGCCGTCACCGTGTCCCGCCTGGCGGAGCTGGCCGACTTCTACCGCGTTCCCGTCTCGGAGCTGCTGCCCGACGGCAGCGGGGTGCGCCACGAACCCACCAGCAAGATCGTCCTGGACCTGGAGCGGCTCTACGACGAGGCCTCCGAGGACCTCGCGTATGTCGCCCGGTACGCCCGCGCCATCCAGCAGCAGCGCGGCGACTACAACGGCCGGGTGCTCTCCATCCGCGCCGACGACCTGCGGGCCCTGGCGATCGTCTACGACGCCTCGCCGTCGGGTCTGATCGAGCGGCTGACCGAGCACGGCGTGCTGGTCGCCGACCCGCGCGCGTTCTTCGCGTCCTGACCCGCTGTCGCCACGACGAGGGCCCGTGCCGGACGGCACGGGCCCTTTCGTCGTCGGTGGCGGCGCCGCCGGTCAGCGGGTGGCGTACTCGGCGATCCGGCCGAGGATGCCGTTGAGGAAGCGCGGCGAGTCGTCAGTCGACATCTGCCGGGCCAGCTCGACGGCCTCGCTGATCGCCACCGCGTCGTCGATCTCGTCGACGTAGAGCAGCTCGTAGACCGCGATCCGGGCCAGGTTACGGTCGACCACCGGCATCCGGTCGAGCGTCCAGCCCTCGGCGTAGCTGGCGATCAGCTCGTCGATCCGGTCGAGGTGCGCCGCGACGCCCTCGACCAGGCCCACCGCGTAGCCCAGGTGCTCGGGGCGGGGCTTCTCGATCCGCTCGATGTACCCGGCCAGCACCTCGACCGGCGGACGGTCCCGCAGGTCGGCCTCGAAGAGCACGTCCAGCGCCCGCTTGCGCGCCTTGCGGCGCGCCGGCATCTGCTGCTTGGGAGCCTCAGCCATCAGGCGCGGCCGAGGTAACGGCCGTCGCGGGTGTCGACCTTGATCTTCTCGCCGGTGGTGATGAAGAGCGGCACCTGGACGGTCGCGCCGGTCTCGACGGTGGCCGGCTTGTTGCCGCCGGTCGACCGGTCGCCCTGCAGACCCGGCTCGGTGTAGGTGACCTCGAGCACGACCGAGGTCGGCAGCTCGATGTACAGCGGCACACCCTCGTGGGTGGCGACGGTCGCCTCGGCCTCGGGGAGGAGGTAGTTGGCGGCCTCGCCGACGGTGCCGCCGGGGACGCTGATCTGGTCGAACGTCTCCAGGTCCATGAAGACGTAGTCCTCGCCGTCGGCGTACAGGTACTGCATGGTGCGCTTGTCGACGGTGGCGGTGTCGACCTTGGTGCCCGCGTTGAAGGTCTTGTCGACCACCTTGCCGGACAGCACGTTCTTCAGCGTGGTACGCACGAACGCACCGCCCTTACCGGGCTTGACGTGCTGGAACTCGACGACGGCCCACAGCTCGCCGTCGAGGTTGAGTACCAGGCCGTTCTTGAGGTCGTTGGTGGTGGCCATTTCCTGCCTTGATCATCAATTGGCGGACAGACCCAAGAAGTCTACAAGCTGTGTCGAACCGGGTCCGCCGCGCTGCGCGCGGGGCCGGCCGGGTGCCCGCCCGACGGCCGGCCGAACGTGCCGGACATCACCCAGAGCGACAGTCGTGTCCACCGGAGGCACCGACCGCACCCGCCTTTGCTCTGCAGCCATCGGCGCAACACACACGCTCCGTGACGAACCCGGGCGACGATCCGGGCGGGGCCGGAGCCGGTCGTTGCAGCTCAACCGAGTGATGCGTGGATGGCTGCAGAGCAAAGGACGGTGACCACCCCGCAGCGGTGCGGCAGACCCGGCAACGGAACGTGACGAAGATGACGAACACGGAGAGCCACTGCCGGCGGCACGGGTGCGGGGCCGATCGTGCTCGGGGCGGGCGGACCGCGCGGACGGGCGAGCCGGCGCGGGCGGCAGGGGGCGAGCCGCCGGGACGGGTCAGGCGTCGCCGGCCAGCCGGGCGGCCAGGTGGCGCAGGGCGAGCCGGTAGCCGTCCACGCCCAGGCCGCAGATCACCCCGGTCGCCACCGCGGAGACCACCGAGTGGTGCCGGAACTCCTCGCGGGCGTGGATGTTGGAGATGTGCACCTCGACCAGAGGGCCGCGGAGCATGGCGCAGGCGTCCCGGACCGCGATGGAGTAGTGCGACCAGGCGGCCGGGTTGAGCACCACCGCCGCCCCCTCGTCGGCCGCCGCGTGCAGCCAGCCCAGCAGCTCGTGCTCGGCGTCGGTCTGCCGGACGACCACGTCCAGCCCCAACTCCCGGCCGGTGTCCACGCACAGGGCCACCAGGTCGGCGTAGCTGGTGACGCCGTACACGTCGACCTGACGGGTGCCGAGCCGCCCCAGGTTCGGCCCGTTGAGCACGTACACCCTCATGAGCTGATCTCCCGGTAGGCGGCGTGCAGCAGCTCGTCGTCCGGGCCCTCCAGGATCGCCGGGCGGGCCAGCCCGTCCAGCACCACGAAGCGCAGCGTGTTCCCGCGGGCCTTCTTGTCCACCCGCATGGTGGCCAGCAGGCGCTGCCAGGCGTCGGCCCGGTAGCTGGTGGGCAGGCCGAGCAGGCCCAGCACCACGCGGTGCCGCTCGGCGGTGGCCGGGTCCAGCCGGCCGGCGAGCCGGGCCAGGGTGGCCGCGTAGACCAGGCCCACCGCGACGGCGTGACCGTGCCGCCAGCGGTAGCCCTCGACCTTCTCGATCGCGTGGGCCAGGGTGTGCCCGTAGTTGAGCACCTCGCGTACCCCGGACTCGCGCAGGTCCCCGGAGACCACGTCGGCCTTGACCCGGATCGCCCGTTCGATCAGCTCACGGGCCACCGGTCCGGCCGGGTCGACGGCGGCGGCCGGGTCCCGCTCGACCAGGTCGAGGATCACCGGGTCGGCGATGAAACCGCACTTGACCACCTCGGCCATCCCGGCGGCCAGGTCGACCGGGGGCAGGGTGTCCAGGGTCGCCAGATCGCAGATCACCCCGGCGGGCGGATGGAAGGCGCCGACCAGATTCTTGCCGGCCGCGGTGTTGATCCCGGTCTTGCCGCCCACCGCGGCGTCGACCATGCCCAGCAGCGAGGTCGCCACGGGCACCCAGCGCACCCCGCGCAGCCAGCAGGCCGCCACGAAACCGGCCAGGTCGGTGACGGCGCCGCCGCCCACCCCCACCACGGCGTCGGTACGGGTGAAGCCGGCCGCGCCGAGCCGGTCCCAGCAGGCGGCGGCCACGTCGATGTGCTTGCCCGCCTCGGCGTCCGGCACCTCGATCAGCAGCGGCGCGACGCCAGCCGCCCGCACCTGTTCCGCGATCCCCTCGGCCAGGCCCTTCAACGCCGGCGCGTGCAGGAAGGCCACCCGTTCCGCGCCGGGCAGCAGCCGCGGCGGCGGGGTGAGCAGGTCACGACCCACGAGCACCTCGTACGGCCGCTCGCCGCCGACCGGGATCCGGGTCACCTCGTCGGTCATCGCGCCGCCCGCTTGTCGGCCGTGAGCAGGGCGGCGATTTCGCCGGCGAGCTCCTCCGGGGTGCGCCCGTCGGTGACCACGGTGGCGGTCGCCACCTCGGCGTAGAGCGGCCGGCGCTGCTCCATCAGGTGCTTCAGGGTGGCCCGGGGGTTGAGCGCCAGCAGTGGCCGGCCGGCGCCCAGGCCGACCCGCTTCACCGCGTCGGGCAGCTCCACCGACAGGTGCACGACGGTGTGACCGATCAGCGCGGCGCGGTTTTCCTCGGCGAGGACCGCGCCCCCGCCGAGGGCGAGCACCCCGGGGTGCGACGCCAGCGCCGCCGCCACCGCCGCCCGTTCGAGGGTACGGAAGTGGTCCTCCCCCTCGTCGACGAAGATCTCCGGGATCGGCTTGCCGGCGAGCTGCTCGATGTCGGTGTCGGTGTCCCGGAACGCCACGCCGAGCGCGGCGGCGAGCGCCAGCCCCACCGTGGTCTTGCCGGACCCGGGCGCCCCGACCAGCACGCAGACCGGCCGGATCACCGGATCACCAGGGCGTCGAGGTAGCCGGCCAGGTTGCGGCGCATCTCGGCGACCGAGTCGCCGCCGAACTTCTCCACCGCGGCCTCGGCGAGCACCAGGGCCACCATCGCCTCGGCCACCACCGCCGCGGCCGGCACCGCGCAGACGTCGGAGCGCTGGTTGATCGCGGTGGCCGGCTCCCCGGTGGCGACATCGACCGTGGACAGGGCCCGGTTCAGCGAGGAGATCGGCTTCATCGCGGCCTTCACCCGCAGCGGTTCACCGGTGGTGATGCCGCCCTCCAGGCCGCCGGCCCGGTCGGTCACCCGGCGCACCCCGGCGGCCGTGGGCAGGATCTCGTCGTGCGCCTCCGAGCCGCGCGAGCGGGCCTGCTGCCAGCCGTCGCCGATCTCCACGCCCTTGATGGCCTGGATGGACATCAGCGCGGTGGCCAGCCGGGCGTCGAGCTTCCGGTCCCACTGCACGTGGCTACCCAGGCCCGGCGGCACCCCGTACGCGAGCACCTCGACCACGCCGCCCAGGGTGTCGGCGTCCTTCTTCGCGGCGTCGACCTCGGCGACCATCCGGGCGCTGGCCTCCGGGTCGAGGCAGCGCAGCGGGTCGGCGTCGATCCGCGCGGCATCCTCCGGGGCCGGACGCAGGCCGGGCTTCACGGCGACCGGGCCGAGCTCCACCACGTGGGAGACGATCTCCACGCCGAGCGCCTGCTTCACCAGGGCCTTGGCGACCGTGCCCACGGCGACCCGGGCGGCGGTCTCCCGGGCGCTGGCCCGCTCCAGGATCGGCCGGGCGTCGACGTGGCCGTACTTCTGCATCCCGGCCAGGTCGGCGTGGCCCGGTCGGGGACGGGTGAGCGGAGCGTTGCGGGCCTGCCCGGCGAGCTCCACCGGGTCCACCGGGTCGGCGGCCATCACGGTGCGCCATTTCGGCCACTCGGAGTTGCCGACCCGGATCGCCACCGGGCTACCCAGCGTCACGCCGTGCCGCAGGCCGCCGATGATCTCGACCTCGTCCTGCTCGAACGACATCCGGGCGCCCCGGCCATAGCCGAGCCGGCGGCGGGCCAGCTCACCGGAGATCTCCGCGGTGGTCAGCTCGACGCCGGCGGGCACCCCGTCCAGCATCGCGACAAGGGCGGGTCCGTGCGATTCACCTGCAGTCAGCCAGCGCAACACAGCGGTCAGTCTGTCACGCCCGGTGTCCGCCCCGATGCTCCGCCCACCGTGTCCCGCCCTGCGGACGGTCAGCCTCCCCAGTCGAAGGTCAGGCCCAGGCGGTCGGCGAGGGCCGCGTTGTACGGCGCGTAGTACCGGGTCAATTCGTCGCGCACCGCCGCGTCCATGGCGCTGCTGCGCCGGTCGTTGAACACCTCGTACCGGTCGAGCTGGTACGGCGGCAGCCCGAGGACGTCCAGCACCCGCGCGTACGCGGCGGCCGGCTCCCGGTAGAACGTCTCGCTGGGCAGGATGAGCAACTGCTCCCGGTCGAACCGGTCCAGCCACGGCTCCAGGTGCTCCAGGTACCGGCCCCGGGCCCGATAGCTGTACCAGTCGTAGGCGTTGCTGACGTACGTCGGGTCGGCGATCAGCTTCTCCCGCTCCCCCGCCGTGCGCTCCTCCTCGGCCGCGAGGGCTTCGGCGAAGCCGAGCGGCTCCACGCCCTCGGTGCGCCGCTCCTTCCAGTGCGAGTACGCCCGCTCCACCGGGTCACGCAGGAGCACGATGAGCTTCACCGCCGGGATCAGCTCGGCCACCCGGGCCGGAGCGAGGGGGTGGAACATGTACAGCGGCGCGGCCTCCCCCACCCGGGTCGGCCCGCCGTGCCGGCGTTCCAGGGCCCGTCGCTGCCGCTCCGTCGGGAAGTGCGAGCGGTACCAGGCCTCGCCCCGGGAGTGGGTGTCCTCGAAGTAGTGCGAGGTCTTGGTGTTCCAGGCCGGGAAGAGGCGTGGCACCAGGGGGTGCTCCAACAGGTACCGCCAGAGCGACGTCGTCCCGCCGCGCTTGGTGCCGATGACCAGGAAGTCCGGCAGCGGCCTCCGGTCGCTGGTCCGTTCCCCGTAGCGCACCAGCGAGCTGCGCACCCCGCTCAGCACCGGGGCGGGCACCAGCGTCTTCACCCGGTCCCGCAGCGTCGTCATCCTGTCCTCCTCGTCATCGGGGTGGCCGCCCCAACAGGGTGGGCACGGTGGTGCGCATCCGCCGGCGTACCTTGGGGTGCAGCAGCAGCGCGACGGCGAGCAGCGCCACCACCCCGAGGGTGAGGAACAGGCCGGCCACGCCCCGACCGGCGACCGCCGCCCCCGTCCCGGCCACGACGGCGGTGCCCGGCGCGGCGGCGACCGCCGCGCGCAGCACCTCCCGCGTGATCAGCGGCTCACCGACCACCCGGCGGGCGGCCGCCGTGGCGATCACGTTCTCCACCACGATGCCGGCCGTCCAGGCCGCCGCCGCGCCGAGCGCACCGTAGGGCGGAATCAGCACCAGGGCCAGCCCGACGTTGAACACCAGGCCGGTCGCAGCGGCGAGCAGGTGCCGCCGGCTGCTGCCGCTCATCAGCAGCAGGGTCTGCACGATGCCGGTGCCGGAGTTGACCATCATGGCGCCCGCGAGGACCGCCATGGCGGACGCGCCGGCGGTGAACTCCGCGCCGAACAGCCACAGGAAACCCGGGGCGAATATCGCCAGCAGCAGGTACCCCGGCCAGGACAACGCGATGATCCAGCTGGTGATCCGCCGGTAGACCAGGACCGCCTCGACCCGGCGGCCCTGCCCGAGCAACCGGGACAGCTGCGGCGCGACGGCCACCCGCAGGCCCTGCATGACGAGCAGCCCGGCGAGGGCGTACCGGCCGACCGCGCCGATCACGCCGGCCTCGGCCTGGTCGGCGAGGGCGGCGGTGAGCAGCACGGTGAGCCACATGCTGCTGGCGTCGATGGCCGCCGACGCAGCCCGGGGCAGGGCGAAGCCCCAGAGCGTGCGCCAGTCCTCGCCGACCGGGCGCAGCGCCGCACCGGCAGCGAGGCCGAGCGGGCGGACCAGCAGCGCCGCGCCGACCAGCCCGGCCAGCAGCACCGGGGCGAGCCAGCCGGCGAAGACGGCGGTCACCCCCGCCCCGGCGGCGACCGCGGCGAGCACCAGCGCGGGGCGGGCCGCGGGCAGCAGGACGTACTGCACGGCGACCAGGGCCGTGACCGGGCGGACCGCGCGGACGGCGGCGAGCAGCAGGGTCATCGCCACCACGAACGGCAGACCGGCGAAGGCCAGCCGGAGCAACTCCTCGCCCCCGGTCGTGCCGGGATCGAAGAACACCGGCGCGAGCAGCCCGGACAGGGCGGCGCCGGCGGCCGCCACACCGACGGTGAACAGCAGCGCCGGCGACAGCGCGACCGGCAACAGGCGGGCCGCGTCGCCGGTTCGGCCCGCCGTGCGCCGGGGCAGGGCCCAGACCAGCGCCGTGTCCGCGCCCGCGCAGCAGAGCGCACCCAGGACGGTGACGACGCCGATCGCGGTGAACATCGCGCCGGAGCCGGCGGGTCCGAGTCCGCGGACGATCACCACGGTCAGCACGAAACCGAGCAGGCCGTTGACGGCCGCCCCGGCCAGTCCGACCATCCCGCTGCGCGTGCTGCGGCGGACCTCCCGCTCGCCGGCGGTCGCGGGCGCGCCCGGCACGGCCGTCGTACCGGTCACGGCGTCCCTCCCTGCCGTGGCGCCTCGGGCGCCGGACGATCCATGACGGCGTCGGGCGGTGGCGAAACGACCGGGTCGGCCGGCGCCCGGGGCTCCGGCACGACCGGCGACGGTGCGCGTGCGGCCACCGGGTCGGGCGCGCCGGTTGCCGGGCCGGGCACCGGGGCGGCGGTACGCAGCGGCACCGCGGCCACCCCGGCCCGCGCGGACGGCTTCCGCCGGCCTGGCACCGCCGCCCGGCCGAAGCCCCTGGTCCGCCACGACCGCAACGGCGCCGGGCGGGACATGGCGGACGGGCCGAGCGCGGCCCGGTTGACCGGCCCGGCGACCGCGGCCAGCCCGGCGCCGACGGCGAAGAAGATCACTGACAGGTTCGGGTCGATGTACGCGTACACCGGAATGACCACCAGGGCGATCACCGGGACCGTGCTCAGCCAGAAGCCGGCCGGCGACACCGCGGCGGCCAGCCGCCGGGCGGCCAGCAGCAGCCAGGACAGGAAGACGAACAACGCCGGGATGCCGTGGCTGTAGAGGATCTGCCAGATCAGCCCCTGGGTGCCGAGTGGCTCCTCGGCCAGCGTGGTGTCGACGCTCTTCGGCGCGCCGTAGCCGAGCAGCGGCGAACGCTCGACCGCCTGCCAGGTACGCAGGTACAGGTCCATCCGGTCGACGTTGGTGTCGGTGGTGCTGACCCGTGCGTTGATCATGTCCTGGACCGGGACCACGAGGCTGACGATCCAGACCAGCAACACCAGCCCGGCGATGGAGAGAATGAGCCGGGCGTTGCCCCGGAGCAGCGCGCGCAGGGCGAGGTAGAGCAGGCCGGCGCCGAGGCCGAGGAACATGCCGCGGTTGAGCGTCAGGAACGCCGGAACCACCGACAGCGGCAGCGAGAGCCAGAGCGCCCGCCGGAACCGGCCGGTGCGCACCGAGGTCAGGTACGCCAGCACGCACGGCACCAGCAGGGCGTACGCGGTGCCCCAGTTGTTCGTGTACGGGTACGGCGCGGCCGTGCGGTAGATCGGTGCCCGGGAGACCGGGTTGAACTCGTTGAGCCGCACGTGGGTCAGCGCCTGGATGTACCGCTGCCCGCTGACGCCGTGCGGCAGCGCCAGCTCCACCGGGGTGGTCAGCGCGAAGGTGGGGGCGAGCACGGCCAGCCAGCCCAGCGCCACGATGCCGAGCCAGTACCAGCCCAGCGGGCGCAGCACCCGCTCCCAGGCGGTGCCCTCCCGCACCAGGGTGTGCACGTACACGCCGACGATCAGGGCGGTCACCAGGAAGCCGAAGCGCAGCCCGAAGGTGAGGTAGGCGGTGGCCCGGTCCAGCCGGCTGGCGCTGAGCAGCACCAGGGCGAGGAACAGCAGCCAGCAGGCGCTGCCGGCGGGCAGCGGGACGCGACCGCGCGCGACGAGCAGGGCGAGCAGCACCACGCCGAACACCGACCAGCCGAGGTAGAACGCTCCGAGCGCCCACCACAGCGGCATCAGGGCGAACATCAGGGTCAGCGGCCAGACCGGCAGCGGCGCGGCAGGCAGCGGCCGCAGCCCGGACGCGCCGCCGCCCGCCGGTCGCGAGGCGCTCACCGGCGGGAGGGTCCCGGCCGCCCGGTCAGACACCCCGTCCCGTCCGCTGGGCCAGCCGAAGGACCCGCTCCCCGGACAGCAGACCGAGCACCACGGGCACGGTCACCAGGACTCGCTTCTCGCGCGGGTTGAGCCGGAGCACCCGGCCCAACTCCCGGACCGCCTCCCGGCGGCACCGCCCGGAGGCGAGGGCGAAGGCGATCTGCCCGTGCAGCCGGGCCAGCCCGGTCCGGCTGCGGGCCAGTTCGGGGTGCTTGTCGATGAGGTATCGGGTCGCCTCGACGATCATCGCCCAGCGGCCGAAGAAGAACGAACTCCCATGCCAGTCCACCACCACCAGGACCTCAGGCACGATGACCACCGGACCGTGCGCGGCGATTCGCAACAGCCACTCGTAGTCCTCGCCGTAGCCGCCGGGCAGGTCCTCGTCGACGGGGCCGACGGCGTCCCAGGTGGAGCGTGGCAGCAGGATGGTGCTGGAGTGCACCTCCATGATCCGGTCCTCGACGAAGTCGGACAGGGTCACCTCGGTGGCGTCGAGCCGCCGTTCCTTGGCGATGCCCGGGCCCTCCAGCCGGATGCCGCAGCTGACCGCGGCGGCGTCCGGCCGGACGGCCAGCAGCTCCGCCTGGCGGCGCAGCTTGCCCGGCAGCCAGTGGTCGTCGTCGTCGCAGAAGGCCAGCAGGTCGTGCGCCGCCTCCTCCGCGCCGGTGTTGCGGCCACCCGGCAGGCCCCGCGAGTGGGTGTTGTTGACGTAGCGAAGTGCCCGGCCGTCCGGCACCGGCAGGTCCAGCGGGCGGATGTCGGTGTGGTCGTAGACGACCAGGCATTCCACCGGCCCGGGATAGTCCTGTTCGAGCACCGCGCCCACGGCTCGCTCCAACAGCCCCGGGCGGTCCCGGGTGGCCACCACCACGGTCACCGGCGGGTACGCCCCGCCCGCCGGAACGGCCGGCTGGTCGTGGTCAGTCACGTCCATCTCCCGTCAGCACGAACCCGAACGGCTCCACGCCCACCGCACGCAGCCGCTCGACCAGGCGGACCAGCTCGGCGATGCGGGTCCGGTCCCGGGCCGCCACCACCACCGCGCGGCCCTCCCGGGCGGCCCGCACGCCCCGCTCGTCGTGCAGCGCGGGCGGTGCGTCGAGCACCGTGAGGCCGTCCCCGGGCAGGGCGTGCAGCTCGACCAGCCGGACCGTGCCGGAGCCGATCCGCAGCTCCTGCCCGTCGGTCCGGCTGCCCGCACCGGCCGCCGCGGGCCGGCTGGCGGGGATGGCCTGGGTCTGCTCCTCGTTGGTGGCGGACCGATACACCCCGCCGTTCGGCCCGTCCGCGGTCGGGTAGGGGCGCGGCTTCCGCACGGCGGGGATGACGGCCGTCTCTTCGGATCCGGCGGTGCCGCCGGCAGCCGCCGCCGGTGCGGTCGCCGGCTGCCGCTGCCGGATGACGCGCGCCGGCTCCACCGGCGGGTTGCGGCGCTGCGCGTCCAGCATCAACGGCCGGATCCGGTCCAGACTCTCCGGCGTGACCCCGAGCTGCACCTCGTGACCGGCGCCGGCGAGCGTGGCGGCCAGCCCACCGGTCAGCTGCTCGCGTCCGTCGTTCGCCGACGAGGACAGCAGCACCAGCGGGCCGCGGTGCGGGCCGTCCACCCAGCGGGCCAGCGCGAGCGCGAGGTACCGCAGATCCGACTCGTCGGGGTGCCCGCCGCGGTTGCGGCGGACCGTGCCCAGCAGCGGCGCGCCGATCGCCGCCACCGCCTCGGCCGTGGTGCGCAGCCGTCGGTCCAGGGATTCCCGCGCGAAGGCCACCAGCGCGCCGAGCAGCAAGCCGCCGAGCAGGCCCGCGACGAGGATCACCGGCGCGGCGTCCCGGCTGGACGGGATCGGCTCGCGGGCCGCGCTCGTGATCGACCCGGGGCTGAGGTCCGCGGAGGCGATCTTGGACCGCTGCTCGGCGAGCGTGGCGAGCTGGTCGTTCAGCGCCCGCAGCTGGTCCAGCAGCGCGCTGGTGCGCGGCGACGGGCTGTCCGCGGCCTGGCTCGGCAGGGATCGCTGGGTGGTGGTGCGCTGCGCCGTGACCACCGCGATCGTGTCGTCGTACGACTTCAGCACCGCCGCGCGCTGGTTCTCGTAGATGCCCCGGCGCAGGTCCAGGTACGCCTGGCCCGCCCCGTTGGCACCCTGGACCGCCTCCCGCTCGCTGTGCGCGGCGTAGTTGAAGCGCATCACCTGGCCGCCGACCGGGGTCTCCACCTCCAGCGCATCGGCCACCTCCTTGGTCTCCCGACCGGTGATGGCGGCGACCTTGTCGATGACGTCGTTGCTGGTCGCGATGCCGCTCTCGGCCGTCATGTTCACCGCGCGGTCGGCGCCACCGGAGGGCACCGAGAACGGGTCGGTGACCACCGGGCGGATCACCACGGCCGTCGTCGCGGTGTACGTCGCCGGCAGCACGAACAGGTAGACCAGCACGGCCAGCAGCACCGCCGCCGCCACGCCGAGCACGGTCCGCCACCGGCGGAGCGGAACCCGGGCCAGCTCGACGAGGCCGACCGGGTTCTGTCGGGCGGGGGCGACGTCGGTCACGTCCATCAGTCAGGTCCTTGCGCGATGAGGAATGGGTAACCGCCTCGGGCCGGAGCGGGACCACCCGGGGTGACCGTCTCATTGTCACCGGCCGGGTGCCGGTTGCGGCAGTGCGACCCGAGCCGTCCCGGGCGGTCCCACGAGGGCGGGACCGCCCGGTCGGATCGGACCGTCAGGAGGTGGCGAAAAAGAGCGTCCTGCTCGACCAGTTCACGCCGCCGCCCGCCGCCGCGAGCTGGACCGAGGCGGCGCCGTCGACGGCCGTCCCGTCGAACGGCACCGCGCGCAGCGAGCCGTCCCGATTGCCGTAGACGAGCTTGCCGCTGACCCAGGCCAGGCCGCGCACCCCACCCCAGGCGAGGCCGGTACTGGGCAGGGTGAACTCGGTGCAGCCGACGATGTAGCCGTCCGGCTCCAGATACCGGTAGAACAGCCGGTTCGTACCGGACTTGGTGTAGTACATCCGGCCGTCGAGATAGAACGCCCCGGTCATCGTCGCCGCGTTGAACCAGTCGTTGTAGCCGCTGCTCACCCAGGGCGCGCCCACCGAACCGCCCGAGAAGATCGACACCTCGAGGTAGCTGCCGCTCGGCGCGCTCGCATCGGTCTTCGACCAGTAGACCTTGTTGCCGATCGAGAAGGACGCGCCGGCAGCGGTGAGGTTCGGCTGGCTGGTGCTGACCGGGGTGCCGAGCGTGGTGCCGTCGAACGGGACCTTGGTCGCCTGCCCGTTGGCGGAGGAGACGTAGAGGAAGCCCGACGCGGCGGACGGGGCGTTGACCGCCGCCACCGTACGCCCGCCGGCCAGCGGGAACAGGCCCATCCGGCCGTGGTACTCGTTGCCGACGCCGTCGGAGTCGAAGCCGGCGTACAGGCCGGTGCTGCCGCGCCACAGCTCCCACATGATCGGGCCCCAGGTGGTGGTGCCCGCCGGGGCGCCCGAGCGGCCCGGGTTCCAGACCAGCGGCATGCCGTTGATCGGGTCCAGCGCGCCCAGGCCGAACCGGTTGATCGCGCCGGCACCGGCCGAGTCGTTGCCGTTGGCGTTGCTCAGCCAGCGGAAGTGCCCGCCCACGTAGACCACGTTGTCGGTGACCTCGACCGAGGTCACCGAGTCGGTGCCGGTGTAGTTGACCCAGGTGGCGTCGATGCCGGCACCCCGGTCCACGGTCTCGAACCGGGCGATCGCGTCGCAGTACGCCCCGTCGCCCCGTCCGCCGTCGGCGATGATGACGAAGTACGTGCCGTCGTCGGAGAAGTCGACGTCCCGGGCGTAGAACGGGAACGACCAGTCGTAGCAGGGCGCCACGTACCGCTGGGTGCTCCAGTCCGCCACGGCCGGGGTGCCGGCCAGGTCGACCACCACGACCTGGTTACGGGCCTGCCCGTTGACCTGGGTGAAGTTGCCGACCGCCACCAGGGTCCGGCCGTCCGGCGACACCGCCAGGCCCCAGACCAGCTCGCTGCTGGCCCGGGCCACGCTGGCGTCGATCTGGAAGGTCGGGTCGATCGCGCCGGTGGTGGCGTCCAGTCGGGCGAGCAGCGAGTGCTGGGTGCCGTTGACCCAGTGGAACGCGCCGGCGATGTAGAGCTTGGTGCCGACCACAATGGTGCGCCGGACGAGACCGCCGTCGCTGCGCCCGGCCCAGCTGGCCACGGTCGCGCCGGTGGTCGGGTCCAGCTCGACCAGGTTCTTGCGGCTTACCCCGTTCACGTTCACGAAGGCGCCGCCGACGATGAGCTTGCCGTCGGGGCTGACCGCCAGGGCGTGCACGGCGCCGTCCAGCACCGGGTTGAAGCCGGTCTTCAGCGCGCCCGTGGTGCGGTCGTACGCGAAGAGGTAGTTGCGGGTGGTCCACGTGCCGCCCGCCGCCTTCACGGAGGTGAACGATCCGCCGACGTACACCGTGGTGCCGATCTCGGCGAACGCCTTGGTGTCGCCGTTCTGGGCGTGCGGGGTTTCGTCCGCCGGATTCGCCGACGTGAGCGTGCTGGTGACCGGCGTGAGGCCCGCCGCGCGGGCCGGCGCGGCGAGCAGCCCGACGGCGAGCACCGGCGCGGCGAGCACGGCGAGCCACCGCCACACCGGTCGAGACGTTCTGTGAAGCACTGGCGCCCCCAATGAGGTAGTGAGAACACGACTAGCTTGCTGGAAACGGACATACGGCACCATCAACCGACCGGTCCGCCCGGTCACCGGCTCGGTCCGGTCCCGACGTACGAGTCGCGTCCCGGGCCTCCGGTGTGGACGTGGCTCCGTTGTCGACCGGCGGAGGCGGGCACGAGGTGGTCCGGCCGAAGTGGCCTCACGCCGGGTCCGTCCACTGGAACGGCGCGACGGCACCGCTCGCCTCGACCGTCCACGATGCCGCCTCCGTCAGGTCCTCGAACGTCACGGCGTCGGCTTCCCGGGCCAGGACCAGCCCGCGGCGGTCCAGATCCGAGGCCAGCTCGACCTGATGATCGTCGACGTGCTCGTCGTGGCAGCGCCGGCGCGGCACGTAGACGGCCCGGCGGCCGGCCCGCATCGCGGCCAGCGCCGAGCCCACCCCAGCGTGGGTCACCACCACGTCGGCCTCCCGCATCGCCTGCTGCATCTCCGCGTACGGGACCTGCGGGCGCGCGCCGGCCGGCAGCTGAGGGATCCGGGTGGACCCGACCTGCCACAACACCTCCACCTCCGGCGGCAGCACCTCGACCAGTCGGGCCAGTAGCCGGGGGAAGCCGAAGTGCTGGTGGGTGCCGAGGGCGACGACCACCCGGGACACCGGCCGCGGGGTGGCGAGGCGACTGGCGCGGTAGCCGTCGAAGACGGTGCCGCCGTACCGCCACCGCTCGTCCGCCCAGCCCGGGTACTGGGTGTAGAGCCGGGTGCGGGGCACCCAGGCGACCAACCGGCCGGTGAGCGAGGGGCCTTCCGTGCGGGTCGCGCTCTCGATGTAGTGGCACGCGAGCCCGCGCCGGCTGGCGGGCACGAAGAACGACATGGCCACGCTGGCGCCGGTGCTGACCACCCGGGTGAACCGGCCGCCGCGCAGCACCCGGCGGGCGGCCAGCAGGTTACGCGCCGCCCCCATGGCGTCCCGGGTGGTCGCGGGCGGGATGTGGATGACCTCCTGACCCTCCAGGAGGGAACGGCTCTGCGGCGAGTCGAAGGTCGCCCAGACGCAGTCCTCCCGCAGGCCCAGCCTCGGCCACAGGTCGTAGAGCTCGGCGAGATGCCCACCGGTGGAGGCGACGAGAAGGGTGGTCACGTCTTGCCCAACTTCCGTTCGAAGGGTCGCGGCAGGGCGGTTCCGGGCCACCGCGGGAGGAGGTCACGGGCGGCCCGGGCTCGGGTCAGGTGCCGATCGTGACGTCGTCGCGCGGGGCCGGGGCGGTGGACCGCTCCGGGGACCGGACCCGCCCTTCCGCCACCAGGACGGCGAGCACCATCACGCCGGTGAGCAGGGAGCCGAAGATCCAGCCGCCGACGACGTCCGTGAGCCAGTGCTTCTCGGCGTAGACGCGGGTGTAGCCCTCCACGGTGACCAGCATCGCCAGCGCGGTGACCAGGGTGACGCGGACCCGGCGGGGCATCCGCCAGGTGAGCGCGGCCAGCACCAGGATCGTGCCGAAGGTCATCAGCACCCGCGCGCAGCCGCCGGACGGATAGGTGCCCAGGTCGGTCGGCGGGTGGCCCCGGTCGACCACCAGCTTGAGGATCTCCTGGGTGTACTGCTCCACGACGAACTGGAGCGGCAGCGCGACAAGCGGGATCCACCAGCGCCGGCGCCGCCAGGCGACGGCGAGGACGAGGGCGGCGACCACCGTCACCCACTTGAGCGGGTACCGGTCACCGATCGCGGTGACGAACGAGTTGACCTCGGCCCACCCGTCGACCCGCCGAGCGTGCACGTACTCGAACACCGGATGGTCGACGTGGGGATCGAGCCGGGACAGGGCCTCGCCCAGCGGCCAGCAGACGGCGACGACCGCGGCCGAGCCGGCGAGCAGCACGACCATGGCGGCGCCGAGCCGGCCGAAGGCGGCGGTGAGACCGGCGACGGCGACGCGCAGCCGCCCGGCCGCCCGGCTTCCCGCCACGGCCGGGGCCCAGCGGCTGGCCAGCCACGGAACGAGGATCGCCGGCACGAGTACGGCGAGCACGCCGCAGACGTAGATCAGGATCACCGGCGGTCACCGCCGTCGGGCCGCCGGGCGGGCGAGCCGGCGCCCGTCCCGGGCCGCGCGACGCGCGCCCGCCGCCGCACGCCCTCTGCCATGCCAGCCACCGGCCGGACCTCCCCGTGCCCACGGCCCGGCGGCGCCCCACGCCACCCGGGCCGGATCGAACCCGCCACCACGTGACAGGTGGTGATCGAGTGGTGACACCCTAGTGGAGCTTCCTCGCCGGCGGTAGCGAGGGCGGCGGCTCTGCGGTGTTTTTTCCCGTATTCCAGTCGCCTCTCCGACAACGGGCACCGACCGGCTCAGTCTCGCGGCAGCCCCAACCGGTCGGCGAGCAGGTGCAGCAGGGTGGGGTGCAGTTTGCTGCTCCAGCCGCCGCCCCCGGCGGCGAGTTCCGCGGTACGTAGCCACAACTCGACGAGGTAGGCGTCGGCGACCAGGCGACGGCGCGTCGGGTCGAGACCAAAGGCGGCGCCGTACCGTTCCAGCACCGCCGTCATCTCGCCCGCCGCCTCGGCCACCCGCCGGCCACGCAGCGACAGGGCACTCTGGAACGCCTGGTGGGCGAGGTCGAAGCCGACCGGCCGCCCGGTGCCGCTGTTCTCCCAGTCCCAGGCGAAGAGGCGGCCCCGGTGGGTGCCGAGGTTCCAGGGCACCCAGTCGCCGTGCCAGTGGCCGAACTCCAATGTGGTCGTCCCGTCCCGGTCGGCGAGGGCCGCCAGCGCCGGGACGACCGGCCCGCCGGCGCGTCCGGCACGGGCCGTGAGGTCGGCCAGGAACGGCGAGTCGGCCAGCGGCCGGGGCACGGCCGGCGGGCCGCCGCGCCGGGCGACCGCGAGCATCGCGGCCACCTCCGGCCGCTCCGGGCGGGCCAGCCGGCGCACGCCGGCGGGCATCGGCTCGACCAGGGTCACCGCCAGGTCGCCCCAGGCGAGCTCCCGCAGCAGCCGGGGCACCTCGGGAAACTCACCGGCGCCCCGCGGCAACTCCCGCAGCGCGTCGGCCTCCGCGCGGACCATCGCCCGGGTCGCCTCGTTCCAGCCGACCTTCGCGTACGCCCGCGCGGTGCCCCGGTCGTCGAAGAGCTGCAGCGTCGGCTTGTGGTGCGGATCGGGTGGGCGGATGCCGATCGCGGCGTGCAGGGGGCGGCCCTCGATCCGGGTGAGGTACGCGGTGAGCAGCAGCTCGGCGGGATCGGCGGTGGCCGGGACGGCGACGGTCAGCACCGGCATCCGGGCCAGCCGGGTGGCCCCGAGACCGGCCAGCACGCCGACGGCGAACCGGTTGACGCGGACCCGGGGCGGCCGCAGTGCGTTGTACGCCAGCGTCGACGCCGCCCCGACCCGGCGGGACGGCAACGGCAGCAGGAACTTGGCCCGCTCCATCGAGGGCACCACGGCGTACCGGGCGACGACCCGGTGTCCTGGCGGCGGCGCGGCGGAGCCGGGGCCGACCCCGAGCCACAGCCGCGCCTCCCCGAAGATCGCCCGGCTCACCCAGCCCAGGCCGTCCTGGCGGATCCGTGGGTCCTCCACCACGTCATGTCCTCCCCTGTGCCAGCCCTGCGCCCCGGCACGCTGGCGGTCACGATATTGGCGACGGGCAACGGTCCGGCCGACGGGCGGGGCGGCGCCGGTGTTGAGGGTCAGCGCTGCCAGACGCGCACGTAGTCGACCCGGAAGTCGGCCGGAAAACGGGTGGCCGCGTCGGGACGCCCGAGCCAGCCCCCGACCTGGAAGTTCAGCCGCAGGTTGAACGGCTTGTCGAAGGCCTCGTCGAACCACGGCGTGGTGCCGCGGTCCCGCTGCCAGACCTGCCGGCCGTCGATGTACCAGCGGATCACCCCGGGCTCCCACTCCGTGGTGTAGGTGTGGAAGCCATCGCCCGGGTGCCCGCTCGGGAACTCCCAGCGCTGGTCCTGCTTGACCGGGGTGTAGTCGTAGAAGATGGCCTGGGTGGCGGCCCGGTGGTATGCCGCACCGCCGGGCAGCTCGACCACATCGATCTCACCCTTGCCGCCGTCGTCCGGCCGCAGCCAGAACGCCGGCCACAGCCCCTGCGAGTCGGCCGGCCCGTTCGGGGACTCGGCGCGCACCTCGAAGCGGCCGTAGCGGAACGAGGCCTTGCCGATGGTGTCCAGGTAGCCCTCGGTGTACTGCCGGAGCTGCGAGCCGCACACCGTGGTCTTCCGCTGCGCCCGAAGGGTCAGCACGCCGCCCGAGACGATCACGTTCTCCGCGTCGTCGACGTTGCAGCCGAGGTCGATGTCGCGCGCCTCGCCGTTTCGGACGTTCCACCTGGCCCGGTCGACCGTCGACCCGTCGAACTCGTCCGACCAGACCAGCTGCCAGCCCGGTACGTCCCCAGGGCGGTGGGCCGGGTCCGGCGCGGACGGACGGGCCGCCGGCATCACCTCGGCGGCGACCCGGGGCAGCGCCAGGGCGACGAGGCCGGCGACCAGGGCGGCACCGAGGACGCCGAGCAGCACGGGCCGGCGGGATCCGCGAACGGCCGGACGGTCGTGCTGGGGCGGGTGCCCGGTCACAAGCACTCCCTGGTTCGGCGAAGGGTTGCCGCAGCAGCGTATCGACCTGTCGCACTCCGGTCGTGCCGGTCGGGCGCCGGGCCGGAATCAGACGCGTGCCGCAGCCAGCGCCGCACGCATCGCGTCGACCGGCGCTTCGACGCCGGTGAACTGCACGAACTGGTCGACCGCCTGGGCCAGCAACAGGTCCAGCCCGGAGACCACCCGGCAGCCGGCGGCGAGCGCGGCCGTGGCGAGCGGGGTGGGCCAGGGATCGTAGAGCGCGTCGAAGAAGACGGACCCCGGCCGCCAGTCGAAATGCCCGGCGAGCGGATCGGCCACCCCCTTCGGCACAGTCGAGATCACCAGATCGGCGCGGGCGTGCGCCGGGGCGCCGTCCCAGTCGGCGCCGGCCAGGGGAACCCCGACCGCGCGGGCCACCGGACGCAGCTCGTCGATCGCCTCCGGCCGCCGGGCCACCACCGTCACGTCGGCCGCGCCGATCCGGGCCGCCGCCGCGATCGCCGCTCGGGCGGTGCCGCCCGCGCCGAGCACGGTCACCGTGGCGCCTGCCACGCAGCCGGCCGCGCTGAGCAGGTCGACCATCCCGGTGACGTCGGTGTTGTCCGCGTACCAGGTGCCGCCGGGGCGGCGTACCAGGGTGTTGGCGGCACCCACGGCGGCGGCGACCGGGGAGGCCTCGTCGGCCACCGCCAGCGCCGCCTCCTTGCCCGGCATGGTCACCGACAGCCCGGCCCACTCCGGGCCCAGGCCCGCGACCAGGCCGGCCAGCTCGTCGGCCGCGCACTCGATCCGGGTGTACGACCACCCGGTGAGCCCGGCCGCGGCGTACCCGGCGTTGTGGATCACCGGGGAGAGCGAGTGGGCGATCGGCTTGCCGACGACAGCGGCCCTCAAAATCGGCAGTTCTCCCCGGTCAGCACCTTGTTCTGGCACATCGTCTTCTTGAGCTGCACATACTCGGCGTCGTTGGAGCCGTAGCCCATCGTGCCCTTCTTGTCGATCGTCATGAAGTAGATCCAGTCCCCGTTCGGCGGCTCCAACGCGCCCTTGAGTGCCGCCTCTCCCGGGTTGCTGATCGGGGTGATCGGCAGGCCGGCCACGTCGTGCGTGTTGTACGGGTTCTTCGGGTCGTTGATCTCGCTCTGCAGCAGTTTGTCCGAGTCCTTCGGGTCCTTGCCCTGCAGGCGGAACCAGTAGTTGATGCCGCTGTCGATGCCAAGGCACTTGCAGCCGATCTTGCCGCGGTAGACCCGGTTGTAGATCACCTGGGAGACCTTGGCCAGATCCTTCGGATCGACCGCCTCGGCCTGGGCGATCGAGGCGGTGATCAGCGCCTCGTACGGAGAAATCTGCCGCTCCTTCTGCACCCGATCGACGAAGTCGAGCTGCTGGGTGACCCTGAGGAACTCGTCCACCATCATCTTCAGGATCTGCTCGGCGGTGGCCTTCGGCGGGATCTCGTAGGTGGACGGGTAGAGGAAGCCCTCGATGCTCTTCTGGACCTTCTTGCCGTCCTCGCGCTTGAACCAGAAGGCCGGCACGCCCAGCTTCTCCGGGTCCGCCGCGGCCTTCTTGAACTCGGCGACCGGGATCTTGGTCTCCTTGGAGAGGATCGCGTAGATGTTCAGGGTGATGGTGCCCTCGGGGATGGTCACCCCGTTTACCACCCGGCTCTTCGGGTCGAGCAGCAGGGTGACCACGTCGGCGGCCTTCATCTGCTTGCGGACCTTGTAGCTGCCGACCTGGATGTTCTTGCTGCGCGAGTTCGCCTCGGCGGCCTCGATGAACGCCTTGGTGCTCTTCACGACCCCGGCGTCGTAAAGGGTGTTGCCGATGTCGGTGAGGGTGTCGCCGGCCTTGACCTGCACCAGCACCTCGCCGGAGCCCGGGCCGTCGTAGTCGGGGGTGACGAGGTAGCTGCGGATCCGGTCGAAACCGACGTAGGCGCCGCCGCCGATGCCGCCCAGCAGTACGAGCGCCATCAGGAGGGCGAAGACGGTCTTGCCCCGGCCGCCGCGCGAGCCGCCGTTGCGCTTCCGTACCGCGCTGCGCCGGTGCCGGCCCTTCTCCCCCCTCTCCTGCTCGTCGAACACCACGTCAAGGTCGTCGATCATTGCGTCCGCCTCCGCTGTGCGTCCAGCCAGCTCTGCAGAATCTCCACCGCGGCGGCCTGATCGACCACCGCCCGTTGGCGCTTTCCCCGGACGCCCCGTTCGGCCAGCCTACGACTCGCGACCACGGTCGACATCCTCTCGTCCGTCAGCGTCACCGGAATCGACCCCATTACATCGGCCAAACGGGCAGCGTACGCCGATACGTTCAGCGCCGCCGGGCCATGCTTTCCGGCGAGGTTGACCGGCAGCCCGACGACGATCTCGACCGCCTCGTGCTCCGCGGCGAGCCGGACCAGCTCGGCCATGTCGGTCGGCACCGCGTCCGGCGCCGCGGTCAGGTCACGGGCGAGGGTGACCAGCGGGGTGGCCAGGATGCCGTGCGGATCCGACCGGGCCACCCCCACCCGGACCTGCCCGACATCCACCCCAAGTCGAACCCCGCGGGTCGGTTCAGCCATCTACCGGACACCTTCCCACCGGTACGGGTCAGGGCGGACCGTTCGGTCCGCCCTGACCTCGAACGATGCGACCATCACGCCTCGGCGATCGCCTTCTCCACCGTCTGGAGCAGGTTCGGCGCCTCCGCGGCGGGCAGGCCACCGCCCTGGGCCAGCTCGTCGCTGCCGCCGCCCCGACCGGAGAAGGCGGCCTTCACCAGGTCCTTCGCGCTCAGGCCCCGCGCCCGGGCGGCCTGGTTGACTGCCACCACCAGGGACGCCTTGCCGTTCGCCCGGGCGGCCACGGCGACCACCGCCGGCCGGGCCGGGTCGATCCGGCCCCGGACCTCCTGGGCCAGGGTCCGCACGTCGTTGGCCGCCGCGCCCTCGGGCGCCTCGGTCCCGACGTACGCGACGCCCCGCACGTCCCGGGCCTGCGCGGCCAGTGCCGCCGCCCCGCCCAGCACCAGCTGGGCGCGGAGCTTCTCCAACTCCTTCTCCGCGTCGCGGAGCTGGGTGACGGTCTGCTCCACCCGGTCGGCGACCTGGTCGCCAGGGACCCGGAACAGCTCGGCCAGCCGGGAGACCAGCAGGTGCTCGCGGGCCAGGAAGCCGAACGCGTCCATGCCCACGAGGGCCTCGATCCGGCGCACACCGGAACCGACCGACGCCTCGGAGAGGATCTTGACCAGGCCGAGCTGGGCCGAGCGGGCCACGTGGGTGCCGCCGCACAGCTCCCGGGCGTAGTCGCCCACCTCGACGACCCGGACCCGCTCGCCGTACTTCTCGCCGAACAGCGCCATCGCGCCGATCCGGCGCGCCTCCTCCTGCGTGGTGATGAAGGCGTGCACCTCCAGGTCGGCCAGGAGCACCTCGTTGACCTGCTGCTCGACGTCGTGCAGCACGCTCGGCGCCACCCCGGTCGGGGTGTTGAAGTCGAACCGCAGCCGGCCCGGCGCGTTCAGCGAACCCGCCTGGGTGGCCGACTCGCCGAGGAAGTTGCGCATGGTCTGGTGCACCAGGTGGGTGGCCGTGTGCGAGCGGGAGATCGCCCGCCGGCGGGACACGTCGATCTCGGCGTACCCGGTCTCCCCGGCGCGCACCTCGCCCCGGACCACCTTGGCCCGGTGCACGATCAACCCCGGCACCGGCTGCTGCACGTCGAAGACCTCGAGCTGGCCGCCGCCGACCGTGATGAGACCCTGGTCGGGCTGCTGGCCGCCGCCCTCGGCGTAGAACGGGGTGGTGTCGAGCACCAGCTCGACGGTGTCGCCCTCGACCGCCGCGGCCACCTCGGCACCGCCGGCGAGCACGGCGCGTACCCGGGACTCCCGGTTCAGCTCGGTGTAGCCGGTGAACTCCACCGGGCCGCCGCCGTCGAGCACCGACCGGTACGCCGACACGTCGGTGTGGCCGGTCTTTCGCGCCTGCGCGTCCGCCTTGGCCCGGTTGCGCTGGTCGGCCATCAGCCGGCGGAAGCCCTCCGCGTCGACCTGCAGGCCCTGCTCGGCCGCGATCTCCAGGGTCAGGTCGATCGGGAAGCCGTACGTGTCGTGCAGCTGGAATGCCTTGTCACCGGAGATCGAGGTCTGCCCGGCGGACTTGGTATCCGCGATCGCGGTGTCCAGGATGGTGGTGCCGGCACGCAGCGTGGCGAGGAAGGCGTCCTCCTCCGCGTACGCGTACTGGGAAATCCGGCCGAACTCCGCGTCCAGCTCCGGGTAGGACGGGGCCATGCAGTCCCGGGCCACCGGTAGCAGCTCCGGCAGCGCCCGGTCCTGGTAGCCGAGGAGGCGGACGGCGCGGATGGCCCGGCGCATGATCCGCCGCAGCACGTAGCCGCGCCCCTCGTTGGACGGGGTCACCCCGTCGCCGATCAGCATCAGCGCGGTGCGCACGTGGTCCGCGATCACCCGCAGCCGGACGTCGTCCGGGTGCGACTCGCTGGCCGCGTGGCCGGAGCGGGCGCCGTACCGCTTGCCGGTCAGCTCGGCGGCCTTGTCCAGGATCGGCTTGACCTCGTCGATCTCGTAGAGGTTGTCCACGCCCTGGAGAATGGACGACATCCGCTCCAGGCCCATGCCGGTGTCGATGTTCTTCGCCGGCAGGTCGCCCAGGATCGGGAAGTCCTCCTTGCCGACGCCGGGACCCCGCTCGAACTGCATGAAGACGAGGTTCCAGAACTCCAGGTAGCGGTCCTCGTCGACCTCCGGGCCGCCCTCCCGCCCGTAGGCGGGGCCCCGGTCGTAGTAGAGCTCCGAGCAGGGGCCGCACGGGCCGGGGATGCCCATCGACCAGAAGTTGTCCGCCTTGCCGCGCCGCACGATCCGCTCGACCGGCACGCCGGTCCGCCGCCAGATCTCGTACGCCTCGTCGTCGTCCAGGTAGACCGTGGCCCAGATCCGCTCGGGGTCGAGCCCGAAGCCGCCCTGGTCGGCCGGCTTGGTGGCCAGGTCCCAGGCGAACGGGATCGCCCCCTCCTTGAAGTAGTCACCGAACGAGAAGTTGCCGTTCATCTGGAAGAACGTGCCGTGCCGGCTGGTCTTGCCGACCTCGTCGATGTCCGGCGTACGGATGCACTTCTGGACGCTGACCGCACGGGAGTACGGCGGGGTCTGCTGGCCCAGGAAGTAGGGGACGAACTGCACCATGCCGGCGTTGACGAACAGCAGGTTCGGGTCGCTGATGGCGGGCAGCGGAGCGGACGGCACCACGGCATGGCCGTTCGCCTCGAAGTGGGCGAGGTACCGCCGCTTGATCTCCGCCGTCTTCATCGCTGGTGTTCCTCCGGGAAAATCTCTCGGTCGCCGATCCGCGGGTCCTCCCGCAACTCGGCGAACTGGTCGTCGTACACCTCGCCGCGGGCGAAGGCCTCGTGGATCTCCTGCTCGCGCTCGGCCATCCCGATCCGGACGTCCTCGACGAAGCCGCGGACCGACTCGACGAGGCTGCCGGCGGATTCGGACAGGCCGCTGGCGATGCCGGCCGGCGTGTACGCCTGCGCGGTGCGGGTCGCCTTGCGGACCACCAGCACCCCCACGGCCAGCCCGATGCCGAGCCAGAACAACCGCTTCATGTCACAGCCCTCCCGCTCGCCGGGTCACCGGTTGGCGCGCTTCTCAGCGCGGCGCCGCTGCTTGATGATGTCCCGGGCCTCCCGCTCGTTCTCCGCGTGCCGGCGGGCGGCCGCGGCCCGGCGCACGCCGTAGCCGAAGGCGGCCACCTTGACCAGCGGGTTCGCGGCGGCGGCGGAGACCACGGCGGCGAGGTTCGCCACGTTGGCGGTGACGTTCTGCGCGTGGCTGGTCATGGTGTCCACCTTGGCGAGCTGGAGGTTGACCCCGTCGAGGGAGGTCTGCACCTGCTCGAGGGCGGTGTTGACGTTCTTCACCGTGGTGTTGACGTCACCCAGCAGCGGTGCGGAACGGTCGTTGAGGTCGTTGATCATCCGGGTGGCGGCGTCCACGGTGTGCCGCAGCCGCAGGATGGGCAGCGTCAGGATCAACACGAGCATCGCGAATGCGATTGCCGCGACCAGCGCCGCGACCTCCATAGGTTCCACGCCTGTCCTCCTCGACCAGGGTCCCGGGGCCCGACGCCCCGAGACGCGCGACCGTCCTGTCCACTCCGCCTCGGCCCGGCCCGTTCCGACCGACCGCACCGCCGGACCCGCCAGCCCCAGACCCTACCGTCCGTGATGGAGAGGTGCTCACGACGGTGAGGGTGTCAACTCGCCGAGTGGATCGTCGGTGAGCGTCGGGAAGGGATCCTCACCGGTGAGTGACGGATCAGTGCTCGGCTGCGGCCCGGTCCGCTCGTCGTCGATCGCGTTGCGGACCTTCACCGACACCAACGACCCGGTGCACGTCTGCGCTGCGGGCGAGGGGGCCGGAGACGGCGCGGGCGACCCGTCCACCGGCGGCGGCACACAGGCCGGCTCGCGTACCCAGAGGTCGAGGGTGAGCTCGTCCCGGCGCCAGCAGGTGTAGCTGCCCTTGGCCGGCTGGTCCGGGATCTGCTCCGGGCAACGGGCGACCTTCCAGCGCTGCCAACCGTCCTTGGCGAGGGCCTGCTCGTACGCCTGCGCGGTCTCCTTCGGCCCCTGCTGCGACTCGATGGTCCGTTCCCGCAGCCGGCAGTCCTGCAGGCACCAACGGCTGCCGCTGACGTTGTCGACGGTCTTCGCCGCCGCCCACGAGGGCACGTCCAGCCCGTCAAGGGTGTCGAAGACCGGGTCGTGACTGAGCGTGCGCACCCCGAAGTAGAGCGGGACCGCACCGAGCACCACCAGGCTGACCAGGACGAGGATGCCCAACCGCAGGCGCCGCCGTTCGCGCATCTGCCGGCGCAGCTCGGAGCGGGCGCCGCGCAGGCCGCTGGCGGCGGTGGCCGCCTCGGCCGGCTCCGCCTCGGCTCGCCGCAGCGCCGGTCCGGCCCCGTCTCCCGGTCCCGGTCGCGCGGGCTCCTGCGTCGGTACGACCGCGGCCGCCCGGGCCACCGCCGGCTCGCCGGGCCGCCCCGGCGGGGGCACGGCCGGACCGGGCCGGTGCGGCTCGGCCGAGGGCGGGGTCGCCCGCCCGGCCGGGCGCTCGTCCGGATCGGCGGGCCGGGCCACGGACGCGGCCGCCCGGGCCACCACCGGACCGCCGGGCGGGCCGGTACGCGGACCGGGCTCGCCGCCCGGCTGGGGCGCGCGCCCGTCATCGCCGGGCGTACGCGGCGGGACGGGACCGTCCGGCCCCGGTCGGGCCGCGCCCCGGGCCGGGCCGGCGATCCGGGCATCACCGGCGGCCGGCCCTGCTCCGGGCCGCCCGGCCTGGGCAGATACCGGGCCGGGCCGCCGCTCCGGATCGCCACCCGAGGGAATCCCGCCGGTCCGCGCCGGGTCACCGGCGACGGGAAAACCGCCGGTCCGACCGGGATCGTTGGTCGGCAGGCCGCCGGTGCGGCCGGGGTCCGGGGTGCGGCCGGCGTCCGGGCCGGCGGGTCGGCCGGCCGGCGCGGCGGGACGCGCGGATCCCCGGGCGGCCCCGGACTGGTCCGGCTTGACCGGAGGCACGGCAGCCGCGCCGGCCCGTCCGGTCGCCGCACGGTCGGGGCCGGCGGGGGTGATCCCCCGGCCCGCCGTCGGCTCGTCCATCGGGGCGGCGGGGCGGCCCGCCGCCGGCATGGCGGCGTCGCTGTGCTGGGCGCGGCCGGCCTGCCGGAGCCAGTCGGCGGATCGGTCGGGACGCTGCGGCCGCGGTTCGTCGGTGTCCTCCCGGGCCGCACGGCGTGGACCCGTACGCGGTCCGTCCACGGCGGACCGGCGTCCGCCCGGCGTCTCCGGAGCGGCCCGGCGACCGGCCGCGGTGGGTTCGTCGTCCGGCACGGCCCGATGCCCCGACGGCGGCACCCCGTCGTCGGAGGGAGCCGCCCGGCGGCCGGCGGCCGACCCCGCGTCTGTGGGAGCGGCGCGGCCCGCCGTCGGCGTCGACGGATCCACGGCAGCCGCGCGGCGACCGGTCGAGGTCACGGCATCGCCGGGCGCGGCCCGCCGTCCGGCCGGCATGTCTGCGTCATCGGGCGCGGCGCGGCGACCGGCCGACGGGGCGGCGCTCTCGGGCGCGGCGCGGCGACCGGCCGGCATCGCTCCGTCGTCGGGCGCGGCGCGGCGACCGGTCGGGGCGCCCGGGTCCTGCGGCCGTCGCCCGGCGGGGGGCACGTCGGACGGGACGTTCGGTACCGGCGGGGCGTTCCCGCTGCGCGGTACCACCACCGGCTGGTCCGGTTCGGCGCGGCGCCGGCCGCCGGCCCGCCCGTCGCCCGGCTCGATGGGGGCGTCCACCCGCGACGTGCCGGCGGTCGGGTCGGGCGCCGCCGGGCCCCGGCGGCGCCGCGGCTCGGGGGCGCCCGGCAGCGGAGCGCCGGTCACCGGGTCGACGGCGGGGCGGCCGGCACCGGGGGCGGCCGTGGCACGGGCCGAGGCCACGCCGGGCCGCCCGGCGTCGGGCTCGGTGCCCTCGGGCAGGGCGCGACGGCCCCCGCCGGACACGGGTCGGACCGCCGGATCGACGCCACCGGCCCGGCCGGGGGACGGGGCGGCGCTCGGTCCGCCGGGCCCGTCGGACCCGTGCCGGCCACGCGGCGTGGGTGGGACAGCGGCCCGTGCCCCCTCCGCTGCCGGGGGCTGCCAGCCGGGACCCGGGGGCGGGGCGGCGGGGGTCCGATCCGGGCCGGGGCCCTGCCCGGCCCGGTTCGGGACGGACCCGCCCGACGGCGCCGTGCGCTGGTCGGGCGGGCCGCTCGTCTGGCCGGGGGCCGGGGGCACCGGTCCCTGCTGGCCGGTCGGCTCGTCTCCGCCACGGCGCGGCGGCCGGGACGGCTCGGCCGGGTGCCGGGTGGGCTCCGGTGCGCCGGGCCAGGGGCCCTCGACGGGGCGGCGTCCGGCGGCGGGGCCGCCGGGGCGGACCGGGGGCGTGGCGGGTCCGGCGCCGGCCGCGCCATGCCGGGCGGGCGGACCGTCGGGCCCGGGCCGGCCGGCGCCGGGCGGCGGCACCGCACCGGGACGGGGACCGTGGGTCGGCTCGGGCGACGGCCCGCTGGGCCGAGGGCCGGGGGCCGCCGGCGGCATCCCGCCGCGCGGGGGCGGCGCGGCGCCGGGGCGGGCACCGGGATCGTCCCCGCCCGGGCCGAGGTCGGCCCGCTGCTGCTTCGCCGTACGCAGGTCGTCGATCCAGCCGAACTCCTCGCCAGCGGTCGCCGCGTCCGGCTCGGCGTCGGCCTTGCCACGCCCCCACCGGCGGCCCTTGGCACGAGGGTCGCGCCGCTCGTCGGGGCCGTCCTCCGGCCGCTCCGGACCACGCGCCATCACTGCTGACCCTCTCCGACGGCGTCACTGCCGCCCTCATTCGCCGCGTTGACCTGCTCGGCGCCGGGCGGGCGACCACCGTTGACGGCGGCCTCCACCCGCGCCGCCGGCGCCGGCAGCCCGCGGACGATCCGGCGGAGCAGCGGCAGCCGGCCGGCCACCGCGCGCTCCGCACCGTGCCCGCTGGGCCGGTAGTAGTCGGTCCCGACGAGATCGTCCGGAGCGTACTGCTGGGTGACCACCCCACGGTGGTCGTCGTGCGGATAGCGGTAGCCGGCGCCATGCCCGAGCCCCCGGGCACCGGAGTAGTGGGCGTCGCGCAGCCCGCGGGGCACCGGTCCACCACGGCCGGCGCGGACGTCGGCGATGGCCGCGCCGATCGCCGTGGTGGCCGAGTTGGACTTCGGTGCGGTGGCCAGATGGATCACCGCCTGAGCCAGGTTGAGCTGCGCCTCGGGCAGCCCGACGTACTCGACGGCGTGCGCCGCGGCGGTGGCGACGGTCAGCGCCGTGGGATCGGCCATGCCGACGTCCTCGCTGGCGAAGATGACCATCCGCCGGGCGATGAACCGGGCGTCCTCGCCGGCCACCAGCATCCGGGCCAGCCAGTGCAGCGCCGCGTCCACGTCCGAGCCGCGCATGCTCTTGATGAACGCGCTGGTCACGTCGTAGTGGGCGTCGCCGTCGCGGTCGTACCGGACGGCGGCGACGTCGACGGCCTGCTCGGCGGTGGCCAGGTCGATCCGCCCGGTGCCGAGCGCGGTGGCGGTGGCGGCCGCCGCCTCCAGCGCGGTGAGCGCCTTGCGTACGTCGCCGCCGGCGAGGCGGACCAGGTGGTCCTCGGCCTCGGTCTCCAGGGTGAGCGCGCCGGCCAGGCCGCGCTCGTCGGCGACCGCGCGGCGCAGCAGGCCACGCACGGCGTCGTCGTCCAACGGCTGCAGGGTCAGCAGGACGCAGCGGGACAGCAGCGGCGAGATGACCGAGAAGTACGGGTTTTCCGTGGTCGCCGCGAGCAGGGTGACCGTCCGGTCCTCCACCGCGGCGAGCAGCGAGTCCTGCTGGGTCTTGCTGAACCGGTGCACCTCGTCGATGAAGAGCACCGTCTGCGGCCCGCCGGAGCGGCGCTGCCGGCGGGCGGCCTCGATCACCGCGCGGACGTCCTTCACGCCGGCCGTCAGCGCGGACATGGCGACGAAGCGCCGGTCGGTGGCCCGGGCCACCAGATGGGCGATCGTGGTCTTGCCGCTGCCCGGCGGCCCCCAGAGGATCACCGACATCGGCGCCGCGCCCTCGACCAACTGGCGCAGCGGCGCGCCCGGGGCGAGCAGGTGGTCCTGCCCGACGAGCTCGTCGATGCTGGCCGGCCGCATCCGAACGGGCAGGGGGGAGTCCGCCCCGACGGTGGTGAACCCGTCGACGCCGCCGGAGCCCGCGGGGGCGCTGGGCGCTCCGGCGGGTTCGCCGAGGGTGAAGAGGGCGTCGGACTCCATCACGAGAACAGTACCGGGCCGGCCCGACGACGCTGGAATCGCGCCGCTGGCCCGGCCCGGGTTGATCGGTTCCGGTCAGCCGCGACCCGGGCGCCGGCCCCGGTACCAACGGCCGCCGCGCGCGCCGGAGCCCACCCCGGCCAGGTAGAGGGCGAGCAGCAGGAAGCCGATCAGGCTGAGGGTCTGCGCGTTGAACAGGTCGGGCGCGCCGAGGTTGGTGTTCAGGAAGTCGAGCAGCAACGCGAAGCCGAACACGACGGCCGCGATTATGGCGAGCATGGTCGTTCCTCCGGTGGGGGTCCCAGTAGGTCGACGACGGATGTACCCGATCGGTCTGTCCGTCAATCTCCACGCTGGACAGGGCTCCGCTCAGCCGACCGACCACGGGTCGGTGGCGAGGACGGCGTAGCGCACGGAGTCCCACCAGGCGCCCCGGACGAAGAAGTGGTCGCGGCTGATCCCCTCCTGCCGCATCCCGACCTTCTCCAGCACCCGCCACGAGGCGGCGTGGTCCGGGCGGGTGGTGGCCTCCACCCGGTGCAGGCCCACCTGCTCGAACGCGAGGCGCAGCAGCAGGCCGGCGACCTCCGTGCCGAGGCCCCGGCCCCAGTGATCCGGGTGGATCACGTACCCGATCTCCCCGCGCCGGTGCTCGGGGCTGGTGACGGTGAGGGTGCCCAGACCGACCACCCGGTCGGCCGAGGCGGCGGCCAGCCGGTACGACAGGCGCGGCGAATCCTGCGCGGCCCGGCGCCACGCCGGCAGGACCGCCTGGATCTCGTCCACCGACGGCGGCGACTCGTCCAGCACCCGCTCGACGACCCGCGGGTCGCTGTACAGCGCGTGCATGGCGACCAGATCGTCGTCGTCCCACTCACGCAGCAGGCAGCGGCGGCCGGGCAGGCGTACCGGGTGTGCGGAGCGAATGCCGGGCATGAGGTCTCCTCTCGTAGGCTGGTCGCATGATCAGTGCCGACCAGGTCCTGGTGGGTCGGGATGCCCTGCTCGCCGCCGCCGGCCACCACCCGTACGCCCGGCACGCCCTGTGGCGGGGCCACGAGGCACGCGGTTGGCGGCGGGACGGTGCGGTGGGCTGGCTGCTGCCGCCGGGCCGGGGCCCGGCCGCCGAGGCGCTCGGGGCGTTGGGTCCGGCGCTGGACGCCTGCGCCGGCCTGGTGGCGGACGGGACCCTGCAGGCCGGGCAGTGGCTGCACCTGCCCCGCACGTCACCGGAGGAGCTGGCCGGCCGGCTGTCCGTGGCCCGCCTCAACAACTGGGACTTCCTCTGGACCGCCACCCCGCCGCCCCGCCAGGCGGAGGAGGAACGGGTGGTCCGCCTCACCGAGGCCGACCACCCGGCCCTGGCTGCGCTGATCGAGGCGTCCTTCCCCACCACGACCACCCGTCCCGGCGACCCGCGGGTCGTCGACTGGTACGGCATCCGCGACGGTGATCGCCTGGTGGCCTGCGGTGCCGACCGCAGCCGGGGCGACATCGGCTTCCTGGCCGGGCTGACCGTGGCGGCCGACCGCCGGGGCCGTGGCCTCGGCGCGGCGCTCACCGCCGGGATGACCCGCGCCCTCTTCGCCCGGTACGACCACGTGGCGCTCGGCGTCTACACGGACAACGTCGCCGCGATCCGGCTCTACCGTCGCCTCGGCTACACCGGCGCTGAGCCCCGAAGCTCCGTCCACCTCGGCTGAGGACGGCCGCACGACCCGCCTGCGCGGGCGCCGCCACGCGCCGTCCCGGCCCCCCGGCACCGCCAGGTCGCCGACCCGGGGGCATCCCCACCCACTCGACACCGCCACCTCGCCGACCTGGCGTCCCGGCCCGCCCGACGCCGACAGATCGCCGAGTTGGCGTCCCGGCTCGCCCGACGCCCGCAGGTCGGCGAGTTGGCGGCGGTCCGGCACGCCGGACACCGCCAGGCCAGTGACCTGGCGGTGTCCGGACCGGGCGGCCTCGGGCACGTCAGCCCGCCCGGACCGGGCCGGCCGTCGGGGCGACCGGCGCGTCGCCGACGGGCGCCGCCGGCACCGGGCCGGCGCCCGGAAGGCCCGGGCCGGAGGCGGGATCGTCCGGGCCGGAGGCGAGATCGCCCGCGCCGGAGGCGGTCTCCTCCGCCACGCTGCGGGCGGACCGGCTGGCCCGCCAGGCCGGCAGGTACAGCGGGGCGGCCAGCGCCAGCACCACCGCGCCGACCAGCATGGCGAGGCTGACGCTGCTGCGGTCGGCCAGCGCGGTCAGGATGACCGCGCCGAGCGCGAAGCCCGGTTGGCCCATCATCGAGTTCAGCGAGATGACGCTGGTCCGGTACGGCCCGTCGACCTGGCGGTGCAGCAGACCCATGTGCAGCGGGTTGGACGCCCCGTGCACGGTGTAGCAGGCCAGGTAGGCGACGAGCACCCCGACCGGGCCGGCGAGCAGGCCCATCCCGACCACGGTCGCGCCCTGGAGCACCCGCATGAGGGCGGCAGCGGGGGCGGCGCCCAGCCGGCGCAGCAGGAACGGGGTGAGCGCGGCGCCGGCCGCGTTGGCCAGCCAGGCCGCCGAGCTGGCCGGGCCGAGCAGAACGGCCGCCCGGTCGGCGTTCCCGACCACCTCGGCGAGGCGGACCGGCAGCAGCGACTCGAAGGTGACCATGCCGAAGCTCCAGAACAGCTCGACGGCGACCAGGGCGAGCAGCACCCGGGACCGGCGCAGCAGGCCGATCGCCTGCCCGACCATCCGGGGCGCCTCGACCACCGAGGCGCGGAGCGCGGCAGCGCCCTTGGCCGGCCGGGTCTCCACCAGCAGGACCAGCAGCGCGACCAGCGACACGCCCTGCAGGACGAGGGCCACCAGCACGGGCACGGTCAGCGCGCTGACCGGGCCGACCGGGCCGAGCGCGATCAGGCCACCGCTGAGCAGCGCGCCGGCGCCGATGGCCAGGCCGCTGACGGTGCCGGCGTGACCGAGGCCGCGCTCGTACTCGGCGTCCGGGTCGGCGGCCAGGGCGGCGTCGACGTACCAGGACTCCAGGGGGCCGCTGTCCAGCGCCCGGTAGACGCCCTGCAACGCGCAGACCAGGAAGAGGAGCCAGAACGAGTCGCCCACGGCGAAGAGGGCCAGCGAGATCAGGCTGATCACCCAGGCGGTGACGAGCACCGGCTTGCGGCCGAGCGCGTCGGCGAACCCGCCGGTGGGCAGCTCCAGCGCGAGGACGACCAGGCCCTGCGCGGTGGCCGCCAGGCCGATCTGGGCGAGCGACAGGCCGCGCTCCTGCATCAGCAGGATCATCACGGGGATCAGCAGGCCGCTGGGCAGCCAGCGCAGCCCGTAGAGGGTGAGGTAGCGGAACCGGACCTGGCGTACGGACAGCGTGCTCATCGCTCCTCCTCGGACGGCGGGTCGGCGAGCCGCAGGTCCGCCAGCAGCGGCAGCGCGGCGAGGAAGATCTGCACCTGCTCGGCACCGGGCTCCGTGGGATCGGCCTCCGCGCGGTAGCGGTCGAGGATCTGCCACACCTCGGTCTGCAGCGCCGCAAGTCGTGTCGACGGGATGGTCATGAAGATGTCACCCATGCCGAACGCGTCCCGCCAGGCCGGGGACCACTCGTGCTGGACGGCGAGCCACTTCTCGGCGTGCTCGACGAAGTGCCGCACCTGGTTCCCCTGGATCCAGTCGATCGCGGCCCGGGCGTCCGGGTCGTCGTCGAAGTCGGTCGGCTCCCAGTTGGTGACGTCGTGCGCGGCCCGCCAGAACCGCTGCCGGCCGGTGCCGAGATCCGGGTCCTCGGCGACCAGCCCGACCTCGGCGAGCTGGCGCAGGTGGTAGCTGGTCGCCCCGGTGTTGGTGCCGAGCAGCTCGGCGAGGCGCGTGGCGGTGGCGGGTCCCTTCACCCGCAGCGCTCCGAGCAGTCGGGTCCGCAGCGGGTGCGCCAGGGCGCGTACCTGCCGGTGGTCGAGCCGCACCTCGCGAGGCGCCGGCCTTCTGTCGTTCCCCATGGATGCACAATATCTGTGCACACTTTCTATGCACAAGAGTTGTGCATAGAAAGTGTGCATGGTCCGACAGGGGCACCGGACAGGCGTCAGGCGAAGAGTTCGGTGACGCCGCGCAGGCGGGTACGGAGCAGGCCGGCGGCGCGGGAGGAGTCGAGGCGTACCTCGGTGGGGTGCTGCCGGCCGGTGGCGACGCTGGTCGTGGTCTTCAGGCCGGCCGGGTCGAGGCCGAGGTGCCGGGCGACCAGGAGGCCCAGCTCGGCGCGGCTGACCGGGTCCGGTCCGGCCACGTTGAGCAGGCCGGCGTACCCGGAGGGCAGCAGCTCCAGCACCGCGGCGGCGAGATCCACCACGTCCACCGGGCAGCGGAGCTCGTCGGTGAAGAGGGCGGCCCGGCCGGCGAGCGCGTCCCGGCAGAGCTGGATCTGCTTGCTCCCCTCCCCCACGATCAGCGAGGTACGCACCAGCACCGCACCCGGGTCGAGCGCCCGCACCGCGGTCTCCGCGGCCGCCTTCGCGGCCCCGTACGCGTTCACCGGGGTGGGCACGTCGTCGTCCCGGTACGGCGCCGGGCGCCCGCCGTGCGGCGCGTCGCTGGACAGGTGCACCAGGCGGGCGCCCACCTCGGCCGCAGCGGCCGCGACGTGGGCCGCCCCGTCGGCGGTCACCGTCCAGTCGTCGTAGCGGTAGGGGGTGGCGACGACGGCGTCGGGGCGTACCTCGGTCAGCAGCGCGCGGACGGCGGACCGGTCGGTGACATCGAGCCGGCGGGCGGCCACGCCCGGCACCGCGACGGCGGCCGAGTGCCAGGTGCCGACCACCCGCTGTCCCGCCGCCACCGCCTGCCGGCACACCTCCGCGCCGAGAAACCCGCTGGCCCCCACCACGAGCAGCGTCACGCCGTCCGCCTCTCCGACTCGTCGATCATGAGGCTAGCGGGGCGACACGCCGAAGCGGTGCCCGCCAACCTCATGATCAACGGCGCGAAGCATCAGGATCAGGTCGGGTCGGCGACCGGCGCCACCGGGCCGGCGGTGCCGGCGTGCGGGCCGGTGGCGGCCTTCGGCTTGGCGTCGACGCCCGCCTCGGCCCGCTGCTGCGCGGTGATCGGCGTGGGTGCGCCGGTCAGCGGGTCGAAGCCACCCCGGGTCTTCGGGAAGGCGATGACCTCGCGGATCGAGTCGGCGCCGGCCAGCAGCATGCAGATCCGGTCCCAGCCGAAGGCGATGCCGCCGTGCGGCGGCGGGCCGTACTTGAACGCCTCCAGCAGGAAGCCGAACTTGTCCTGCGCCTCCTCCGGGGAGATGCCGAGCAGGTCGAAGACCCGCTGCTGCACGTCGCCCCGGTGGATACGGACGGAGCCGCCGCCGATCTCGTTGCCGTTGCAGACGATGTCGTACGCGTAGGCCAGGGCCCGGTCGGGCGCCTCCTCGAACCGGTCCACCCAGTCGGCGTTGGGCGAGGTGAACGGGTGGTGCACGGCCGTCCAGCCGCCCTCGTCGGTGCGCTCGAACATCGGCGCGTCGACCACCCAGCAGAACGCCCAGGCGGTCTCGTCGATCAGGTTGGCCCGCTTGGCGATCTCAATCCGGGCGGCACCCAGCAGCTCCTGCGCCTCGCGGGTGTTGGTGCTGGCGGCGAAGAAGACGGCGTCGCCCGGCTTGGCGCCGACCGCGTCGGCCAGCCCGGCGAGGTGCGCCTCGGAGAGGTTCTTGGCCACCGGGCCGCGCGCCTCGCCGGTCTCCGCGTCGAGCACCACGTAGGCCAGGCCGCGGGCGCCGCGCGCCTTCGCCCAGTCCTGCCAGCCGTCCAGCTCCTTGCGGCTCTGCGCCGCGCCGCCCGGCATCACCACCGCGCCGACGTAGCCGCCCGCGTCGATGGCGCCGGCGAACACCCGGAACTCGGTGCCGCGCAGGTAGTCGGTCAGCTCGGTCAGCTCGACGCCGTAGCGCAGGTCCGGCTTGTCCGAGCCGTAGCGGGACATAGCGTCGTGCCAGGTGATCCGGGGGATGGGCCGGGCGATCTCATGGCCGGCCAGGTCCGACCAGAGCGCCGAGACGATCGACTCACCGAGCTCGATGACGTCGTCCTCGGTGACGAAGGACATCTCGATGTCGAGCTGGGTGAATTCCGGCTGCCGGTCGGCGCGGAAGTCCTCGTCCCGATAGCAGCGGGCGATCTGGTAGTACCGCTCCATCCCGCCGACCATGAGCAGCTGCTTGAACAGCTGCGGCGACTGCGGCAGCGCGTACCAGCTGCCGGGCTGGAGGCGGACGGGGACCAGGAAGTCGCGGGCGCCCTCGGGGGTGGAGCGGGTCAGGGTGGGGGTCTCGATCTCCAGGAAGTCCCGCTCGTTCAGCACGGTGCGGGCGAGCTGGTTGGCCCGCGAGCGCAGCCGCATCGCCTTGGCCGGGCCGCTGCGGCGCAGGTCCAGGTAGCGGTACTTGAGCCGGATGTCGTCGCCGGCCTCGATCTGGTCGTCCACCGGCAGCGGCAGCGGCGCGGCCTCGGAGAGCACCTCCAGCTCGCTCGCGGTCACCTCGACCTCGCCGGTGGGCAGGTCCGGGTTCTCGTTGCCCGCGGGGCGGCGGGTCACCTCGCCGGTGACCTTCACGCAGAACTCGTTGCGCAGCGCGTGCGCGTCCTCCTCCCGGAAGACCACCTGGACCACGCCGGAGCCGTCGCGCAGGTCGACGAAGATGACACCGCCGTGGTCGCGCCGGCGGGCCACCCACCCGGCGAGCGTCACCGTCGAGCCGGCGTCCGCGGCGCGCAGGCTTCCGGCGTTGTGGGTACGGATCACGGCTTGCGTCTCCTCATCTGCGGTACACGTCTGCTCCCCGCATTCTGTCAGGGTGGCCCGGTCCCCACCGCCACCGGGCGCGGTTGCGGACCGGGGAAGGTCCTTTCCTGACGCAGGCGTCCTGCCCCGCACGCCCGGCCCAAGACACGGAGAGCGGGCCGCCGGAGGCCGGCGACCCGCTCTGCGCGGTGTCGATCAGGGTCAGATGATGCTGACGCCGTAGACGCTCATCGGCTCAGTGACCGGCTGGAAGTAGGTCGTGCCGCCGGTGCGGCAGTTGCCGCTGCCACCGGAGGTGAGGCCGACGGCGCTGCTGCCGCTGAACAGCGAGCCGCCGCTGTCGCCGGGCTCGGCGCAGACGTTGGTGCGGATCAGGCCGGAGACGCTGCCCTCGGCGTAGTTGACGGTGGCGTTGGTCGCCTGGACGCTGCCGCCCCACAGGCCGGTGGTGCTGCCGGAGCGGGTCACGCTCATGCCGACGTACGCGTTGGCGGCGCCGGTGACGTCCCGGTAGGTGCCGTTCCACAGGTAGACGTTGCCGGTCGCGTTGGCGGAGTTGCTGTGCCGGACGATGCCGTAGTCGTTGCCCGGGAAGCTGGTGCCCGCGCGGGTGCCGAGGACGCTGGTCTGGCCGGAGTTCGAGTACCAGGTCGAGGCGATGTTGGTGCAGTGGCCGGCGGTCAGGAAGTAGGTGGTGCCGGAGCTGCTGCGGACGTTGAAGCCGAGGGAGCAGCGGCCGCCGCCGGCGGCGTAGATCGCCTGGCCGCCGGAGATCCGGGTGCTCAGCACGCCGGGCTCGGCCTCGATCCGGACCGTCCCGCCGGTGCGCGCGGCGGCAGCCTTGACCCGCTCCAGCTTGGCGCCGGTGACGGTGCTGTCGACCGAGACCACGACCTGGTTGGTGGCCGCGTCGACCCACCAGGCGGTGCCCGGGATCTTGGCGGACCGCTCCAGCTCGTCGGTGGCCGCCTTGAGCTTGTTCGCCCCGCGGGTGACGAGCTTCGGGGTGGCGCCGGCGGCGCGGACCTGGCGGGCGGCCGCGGCGTCGGTCACCGCGACGACCATCTTGCCGCCGTCGGCGTACGTGCCGGCGGCGCGGTCGCCCAGCTTGGCGACGAGCGCGGCGGCGGCGTCCGGGGACGCGGGCGAGGCGGGGGCCGCCTGGGCGGGTGCGCCGAGCAGCGAGCCCGTGACCAGGGTGCCGGCCACGGCGACAGCAGCGGCGCGAAGGAGCGAGGACCTCGTGGGTCGCATGTAACAACCTCCAAGGAGGGGGTGACGGGCGCCGTCATACGGACGCGCCCGAGGACAACCCGGCCGACCTGGGGGAACCGGCCGAGTGACCAAAGTATTCACATATTTAAGATCCTGCGCAAGGCGTCATTTTGCCCGAATTGGCCTCGCCCGAAAAGCAAACAGTACGCAACATTGTGGACACAGGGCGTCGTCTATACCATCAGGCCACCGCAGCACGCCGGCACCCGTGATCCGGAGGCCACCATGACCCTCGTCCGACGCGCGCTGGCCACCCTCGCCAGCGCCACCGCCCTCGTCCTGCTCGCCGCCACCCCCGCGGTCGCCGCCGGCCCGCCGCCGAACTCGATGGCCAGCCTGGGCGACTCGATCACCCGTGGCTTCAACGCCTGCGGCTGGTATGTCGACTGCACCGCACGGTCGTTCAGCACCGGCGACGACGCCGGCGTGAACAGCCACTACCTGCGGATTCGCGCGGTCAACCCGGGCATCCAGGGCCGCAACCACAACGACGCGAAGACCGGCGCCAAGTCCGCCGACATGTACGGCCAGGCGGGCACCGCGGTCAGCCAGGGCGTCGAGTACGTCACCATGCTCATCGGCGCCAACGACGCCTGCACCAGCTCGGAGTCCACGATGACCCCGGTGGCCACCTTCCGGGCCAACATCGACAGCGCCCTCACCCGGATCAAGGCCGGCCTGCCGAACGCCCGGGTCGCCATGATCAGCATTCCGGACATCCACCGGCTCTGGTACGTCGGCAAGGACAGCGGCAGCGCCCGCAGCGCCTGGTCGGCCTTCGGGATCTGCCAGTCCATGCTGGCCAACCCGACCTCGACCGCGCAGGCGGACGTGGACCGGCGGGCCCGGGTCCGGCAGCGGGTGATCGACTACAACACCCAGCTCGCCCAGGCCTGCGCCGGGTACGGGGCGAACTGCGACTTCGACGACAACGCGGTGTTCAGCTACCCGTTCGTGTTGAGCCAGGTCTCCGGCTGGGACTACTTCCACCCGAACACCAGCGGGCAGGCGGTGCTCGCCAGCGTCTCGTACGCCAACGGCTTCGGCTGGTAGTCCCTCCCCCGCCCGGCGCGCGGCCCCGTCCGGTGGTCCGCGCGCCGGGTCACGCCTCAGCTCCGGCGGCGCGCCCCCGGCCCGGGGCGGGGTAACACGTCACGCGGTTCGGTCACCTCGTGCCCCTCGGCGCAACGCAGCGCGACCCGGACCTCGGCCCCGCAGCCCCGGTGGGTCACCGTCAGCGGCGAACCGTCCGGATCGGCCAGGTAGCGGTCGCCCCAGCCGAGCACCGCCACCAGCACCGGCCACAGGTCGAGCCCCTTGTCGGTGAGCCGATACTCGTGCCGCATCCGGCTGCCCGGCTCCCGGTACGGCACGCGGCGCAGGACACCCTGCTCGACCAGCATGGCGAGCCGGTTGGTGAGCACCTGCCGGGGAATGCCGGTGCGGACCCGCATGTCGTCGAAGCGGCGTACGCCGTTGAAGACCTCGCGGAGCACGACCAGCGTCCACCGCTCGCCGAGGATGGCCATCGCGCGGGCGATGGTGCAGTTCTCCACCGACCAGTCCAGTGCCGCGGGTCTCATGCCGACCAGGCTAGGTCTGATTGACAGACTCAGCAACGCGCTGCGAGGCTGGGTCCATGACACAGACGCAGGACCGCAGCCGCACCTTCTCCTGGTCCGACCCGCTGGCCGGAGCTGCGCACGTCGGTCGGCGCAGCGGCCTGGAACTGCTGCGGGCGATGATCGCCGGGGAGCTGGCCGCGCCGCCGATCATGCACCTGATCGACATGGCCCGGATGGCGGCGGACGAGGGCCGGGTCACCGTCGAGCTGGTGCCGCAGGAGTTCCACTACAACCCGCTCGGCACGGTGCACGGTGGAGTGATCTCCACCCTCCTCGACACCGCCGCCGGGTGCGCCGTCCACAGCACGTTGCCGGCCGGCGTCGGCTACACCTCGCTCGACCTGAACGTGAAGTTCCTCCGGCCGGTCACGGTCGACAGCGGCCGGCTGCGCTGCGCGGGCACCGTGCTCCAGCGCGGCCGGCGTACCGCCCTGGCCGAGGCGCGCCTGACCGACACGAAGGACCGCCTCATCGCCCACGCCACGTCGTCCTGCCTGCTCTTCCCGCTCGACGCCCCCGGCTGACCCGGCGGGCACACCCATCCGCGCCGCCTCGCCCCGCCCGCGCCGCCGCCATGGCCACTCTTTCCGGAAAGGGTGGCCATGGCCCTCGGCATGAGCCCCTCTTTCCCGGAAACTGCGCCCTCGTTGAGGCGAGGCGGGTGCGGCAGGGCGAGGCGGGCGGGGAAGGGGCAGCGGGCGGGAGCGGGTCAGCGGGCGAGGGTGAGACGGGCGGCGCGGGCGGCGCGCTTCTCCTCGAAGCGGGCCGCCTGGGCCTCCAGGGTGTCGAGGTGGGCGGCGATCTGGTCGCGGGCGGCCTCGCCGTCGGCGTCCAGCCCGGTCGCCTCGAAGAGGTTCCACTGCCGCAACACCGGAACGACCACCTCGTCCCGGTGCTGGCGCAGGTCGTAGATGCCGGCCAAGGCGATGGCCACCGACTTGCGGGCGAAGCCCTCGATGCCGACGCCCGGCATCTGGAAGTCGGCCAGCACGTCGGCGACCGCCCGCATGGCCTGGCTCGGCGCCAGCTCGAAGGCCGCGCCGAGCAGGTTGCGGTAGAAGACCATGTGCAGGTTCTCGTCGGCCGCCACCCGGGCCAGCAGCGCCTCGCAGGTCGGGTCACCGGTGGCCCGACCGGTGTTGCGGTGCGAGATGCGGGTGGCCAACTCCTGGAACGAGACGTACGCCAGCGAGTGCAGCACCTCGTCGCCGTGCGTGTTGTGGTAACCCGCCGACATGTGCACCATCCGGGCCCGCTCCAGCGCCACCGGATCGACCGCCCGGGTCACGGTGAGGTAGTCGCGGATGGCGGTGCCGTGCCGCCCCTCCTCGGCGGTCCACCGGTGCACCCAGGTGCCCCACGCGCCGTCCCGCCCGAAGAGGGTGGCGATCTCGTGGTGGTACGAGGGCAGGTTGTCCTCGGTGAGCAGGTTGACGATCAGCGCGGTCCGGGCCACCTCAGGCAGCGTGGAGTCCGTCTCCGCCCACGGTTCCCCGCCGAGCGGGCCGTCGAAGGTACGCCCCTCGCTCCACGGCACGTACTCGTGCGGGAACCACTCCTTCGCCAGCGACAGGTGGCGGTCGAGGTTCTTCTCGACCACGGATTCGAGTTCGTGGAGGAGGGCGGTCTGGCTGAGCACGGTCACGACGTTCTCCCTACGGTGGCGTAACTTACGCCACCGTAGGTCCAATCGTCGTCAGGCGCCAGTCGAGGCGGGTCCCACCAGCGGCTTCAGGTCCGCCCGCGGCGGCATCCACTCGCCCGCCGCCGCGGCCACCTGCTCGCCCGAGCGGATGTCCTTCACCTGGTCGCCCTCGGCGCCGGGGAACCAGACGTACGGGATGCCGCGCCGCTCGGCGTACCGGATCTGCTTGCCGAACTTGGCGGCGCTCGGCGACACCTCGGTGGGGACGCCCCGGGAGCGCAGCGCCTCGGCGACCTGGTTGCTCGCCGGCCGCTCGTCCTCGGCGGTGACCGCGACCAGCACGCAGGTCGGCACGCTGCGGGAGACCGACAGCGCCTCGGCGCCGAAGAGCAGGCCGAGCAGGCGGGTCACCCCGATCGAGATGCCCACCCCGGGGAAGCGGACGGTGCCGGAGCTGGCCAGGTTGTCGTACCGGCCGCCGGAGCAGATCGAGCCGAACCGCTCGTAGCCGATCATCTGCGTCTCGTAGACCGTGCCGGTGTAGTAGTCCAGGCCGCGGGCGATGCGCAGGTCGGCGACGCAGAGGCCGGGCGAGTGCGCGGCGGCGGTCTCCACCACGGCGACCAGCTCCGCGATGCCCTCGTCCAGCAGTGGGTCGCTCACCCCGAGGGCGCGCACCGCGTCGGCGAAGGAGGCGTCCGGCGCGGAGATCTCGGCCAGGGCCAGGCACGCCTTGGCCTGCGCCTCGCTCGCCCCGGCGGTCTGCGCCAGCAACTCGGCCACCCGGGTCGGGCCGATCTTGTCGAGCTTGTCGACCGCGCGCAGCGCCGCCTCCGGGTCGGTCAGCCCGATGCCCCGGTAGAAGCCCTCGCAGATCTTGCGGTTGTTGACCTGGATCCGCACCGGCGGGATCGGCAGCGAGCGCAGCGCGTCACCGATCACCAGCGGCATCTCGGCTTCGTAGTGGGCCGGCAGGGTGTCCCGGTCGACGATGTCGATGTCGGCCTGGAGGAACTCGCGGTAGCGCCCCTCCTGCGGCCGCTCCCCCCGCCACACCTTCTGGATCTGGTAGCGGCGGAACGGGAACTGCAGCTTGCCGGCGTTCTCCAGCACGTAGCGGGCGAACGGCACGGTCAGGTCGAAGTGCAGGCCGAGCGCGTCGTCGCCGGTCGCCCCCTCCGGGTCGGCCTGGAGCCGGCGCAGCACGTAGACCTCCTTGGAGGTCTCCCCCTTGCGCAGGAGCTGGTCCAGCGGCTCGACCGAGCGGGTCTCCAGCGGGGCGAAGCCGTACAGCTCGAAGGTGGCCCGGATCCGGTCGAGGACGAACTGCTCGATCATCCGCTGGGCTGGCGTCCACTCCGGGAAGCCGGAGATGGGCGTGGGCTTGCTCATGGCGTACTCCTTGAATCCGCGCCGGCGGCGCGGTGCGGGCGTGGGCCGCGGCCGGGGCTACAGGCCGCGGGTGGGCGCGGCCGGGCGCGCGCCGCCGGTCCCCGCCACCTCGATGAGGTACGGGTTGCTCGCGCGCTCGCGGCCGATGGTGGTCGCGGGGCCGTGGCCGGGCAGGACGACGGTGTCGTCGGCCAGCGGGAGGACCTTCTCCCGGAGGCTGGCCAGCATGCTGGGCATGCTGCCGCCCGGCAGGTCGGTGCGGCCGATCGAGCCGGCGAAGAGCACGTCACCGGAGAGGCAGATCTGCTCGGCCTCCCAGGGCGAGCCGGCGCCGGGCAGCCGGAACAGCACCGACCCGCCGGTATGGCCGGGCGCGTGGTCGACGGTGATCTCCAGGCCGGCGAGGCTGAGCGTGGCGCCGTCGGTCAGCTCGGCCACGTCCTCCGGCTCGGCGTACGGCAGCCGACCGCCGAAGAGCTGGGTGAGGTCCATGGAGAGCGCCTTCGCCGGGTCGGCGAGCAACTCCCGGTCGTCCGGGTGGACGTAGGCGGGGATGCCCCGCGCGCCGCAGACCGGCGCCACGGAGAAGGTGTGGTCGAGGTGGCCGTGGGTGAGCAGCACGGCGGCCGGGTGCAGGCGGTGCTCGGCGAGCACGGCGTCGAGCCGGTCGAGCACCCCGATGCCGGGGTCGACCACCACGCACTGCTCCCCCGGCGCGGTCGCCACCACGTAGCAGTTGGTGCCGAAGGCGTCCGCGGGAAAGCCGGCCACGAGCACGTCCGCTCCCCTTCCGTTCGAGTCGTCGTCCCCGTCAGCAGCCTAGTCGCCCCGGCCACCGGGTTCCGTCGACCCACTCGTCCCACCGGCCCCGCCGGACCCACCGACAAACGTCCGATAGACCCCTGCCCCGACCTCGTACACCACTTTCCCAGCCGGTACCCGTACACTCTGGCGGGCGTGTGGCGTGGCGCACCTTCCGCCGGACGGCCGGACGGCGCCCCCGCGGGCGAGGACCAGGGTAGAGGAAGGGGAGCACGGGTGGCTTCCAGCAGGGACCGGCAGCGCAAACTGGCGCGGGCCAAGCTCGACCGGCAGCTCGCCCGGCGGGCCGCCGCCGCGAAGCGCCGCCGGCAGATCCAGGCCGGCGTCGGCACCGCGATCGTGCTCGCGCTGATCGTGGTCGGTTCGGCCTGGGCGCTCGGCGCGTTCGACTCGAAGCCGGAGCCGAAGGCCGCCGAGGACGTCTGCGCCTGGACCCCGCAGGACGCCGGTGCCAACACCAACCTCAAGGACGTCGGCACGCCGGCCACCACCGGGCTGCCGACCGCCGGCACGCGCAGCATGACGGTCACCACCAACCAGGGTGCCCCGGTCACCGCCGAGCTCGACCTCACCGCGGCGCCGTGCGCGGCGGCGAGCATCTCGTTCCTGGCCGGCAAGGCGTTCTACGACAACACCAAGTGCCACGAGATCACCGCCGAGGGCGCGCTGCGCTGCGGCGACCCGAGCGGCACCGGCATCGGCGGCCCGACGTACTCGTTCTACGACGAGAACGTCCCGGCCGCCCCGGAGCCGAGCCCGTCCGCCTCGCCGGCCCCGAACGAGCCCCCGGCGTACCCGAAGGGCACGGTCGCCATGATCGCCAGCCCGCCGGGCGCCAACGGCAGCCAGTTCCTGATCTTCTTCAAGGACTTCAACCCGGACAAGCCGGCCTACCCGGTCATCGGCAAGGTCACCGGTGGGCTCGACGTGGTGGAGAAGATCGGTGCCCTGGAGACCGTGGACAATGGGAGTGGGGCCAAGGTCAAGCCCAAGACGGACGTGGTGATCCAGAGCCTCACCGTCGGCGAGCCGAACGCCGCGCCGGCGGCGAGCCCCAGCGCCGGCTGACCCGGCGCCCCACCCGAACAGCAGCGGCAGCGCCGCACGAAGAGCACCGTAAGGAGTGACCGTGACGTCCACGAGGGAGCGGCAGCGCGCGGCGGCGCGGGCCCGACTCGAGCGGGAGATGGCCGAACGCGCCGGCAGGGCCCGCAAGCGCCGGCAGACGCAGGCCATCGTCGGCGCCGCGGCCGTGCTGGTGCTCGTGGTCGCCGGCACCGTCTGGCTGGCCACCTCGCTCGGCGGCGACAAGAAGCAGAACACGGCTGCCAACACCGAGGGCTACGCCCAGTGCGCCTACACCGAGGTGCCCAAGGATGCCCGGTCCAAGCAGATCAAGGATGTCGGGCTGCCCGCGAACCAGCAGGACAACAAGGGCACCCAGACGATGACGATCGACACCAACCTGGGTGCGATCACCGCCAAGATCGACCGGAGCAAGGTGCCCTGCACCGCCGGCAGCTTCACCCACCTGGCCAGCAAGGGCTTCTTCGACAAGACCAAGTGCCACCGGCTGGTGACCCAGGGCATCCAGGTGCTGCAGTGCGGCGACCCGAGCGCGACCGGCAACGGTTGGCGGGAGACCGACGGCACCGGCGGCCCGAGCTACAACCTGGCCGAGGAGAACCTGCCCACCGACAAGCGGCCGCCGTACCCGGAGGGCGTCATCGCGATGGCCAACTCGGGCCAGCCGGGCAGCACCGGTAGCCAGTTCTTCATCGTCTACGGCGACTCCCAGCTCGACCCGAACTACACCGTGCTGGGCACCATCACCGGCGGCATGGACGTGGTCAAGCAGGTCGCGGCGGCCGGCGACGACGGCGCCTTCGCCCAGCAGGCCGGTGGCGGCCACCCCAAGAAGGAGGTCGTCATCAACAAGCTGGCGATGAGCGACATCCAGGGCGGCTGACCCCGTACGACGCACACGAAAGCGCCCGCCGGCTGACGCCGGCGGGCGCTTTCGTGTGTCGGTGTCTCAGGCCCCCGACGTCACCCGGTAGGCGTCGAAGACCCCGTCGACCTTGCGGACTGCGGCCAGCAGGTGCCCGAGGTGCTTCGGGTCGGCCATCTCGAAGCTGAACCGACTCACCGCCACCCGGTCCCGGGTGGTGGTGACGGTGGCGGAGAGGATGTTGACCCGCTCGTCGGAGAGCACCCGGGTGACGTCGGCCAGCAGCTTGTGCCGGTCCAGCGCCTCCACCTGGATGGCGACCAGGAACGTCGAGGCGGAGGTGAGCTTCCAGTTCACCTCGACCACCCGCTCGCTCTGGGCCTTGAGGTCCTCGGCGTTGGCGCAGTCGTCGCGGTGCACGCTCACCCCGCCGGAGCGGGTGACGAAGCCGAACACGGCGTCCGGCGGCACCGGCGTGCAGCAACGGGCCAGCTTGATCCATACGTCGCTGACGCCCCGGACCACCACGCCCGGGTCGTGACTGCTGGACCGGCTGCGCGGCGGCCGGGTGGCGACGGCCGTCTCGGCGATGTCCTCGGCCGCGCCCTCCTCGCCGCCGTACGTGGCCATCAGCTTCTGCACCACCGACTGGGCGGAGACCTGGCTGTCGCCGACCGCGGCGTAGAGCGAGGCGACGTCGGCCAGGTGCAGGTCCCGGGCGATCGCCATCAGGTTGTCGGAGGTGAGCATCCGCTGCAACGGCATGCCCTGCTTGCGCATCGCCTTGACGATCGAGTCCTTGCCGGCCTCAATCGCCTCCTCGCGCCGCTCCTTGTTGAAGTACTGGCGGATCTTGGTGCGGGCGCGCGGGCTCTTGACGAAGCCGAGCCAGTCCTGGGTCGGGCCGGCCGTGTCAGACTTCGAAGTGAAGATCTCGATCACGTCGCCGTTGGACAGCGTCGACTCCAGCGGCACCAGCTTGCCGTTGACCCGGGCGCCGATGCACTTGTGCCCGACCTCGGTGTGCACCGCGTACGCGAAGTCCACCGGCGTGGACCCGGTCGGCAGCGGGATGACGTCGCCCTTCGGGGTGAAGACGTACACCTCCTGGCTGGACAGGTCGAACCGGAGCGCGTCGAGGAACTCGCTCGGGTCGGCCGCCTCCCGCTGCCAGTCGAGCAGCTGGCGCAGCCAGGTCATCTCGTCGATGTGCGCCGGCGGGCCGACGATCTGGGTGCCCTTGTGCTCCTTGTACTTCCAGTGCGCGGCGATGCCGAACTCGGCGGTCCGGTGCATCGCGTACGTGCGGATCTGCATCTCCACCGGCTTGCCGGTAGGCCCGATGACCGTCGTGTGCAACGACTGGTACATGTTGAACTTGGGCATGGCGATGTAGTCCTTGAACCGGCCCGGCACCGGCTGCCAGTTGGCGTGGATGACCCCCAGCGCCGCGTAGCAGTCCCGCACCGTGTCGACCAGGATCCGCACGCCGACCAGGTCGTAGATGTCGTTGAAGTCGCGACCCCGCACGATCATCTTCTGGTAGATCGAGTAGAGGTGCTTCGGCCGCCCGGTGACCTCCGCCTTGATCTTGGCGGCCTTCAGGTCGGTGCCGACCTTCTGGGTCACCTGGCGCAGCAGCGCCTCCCGCTGCGGCTGGTGCTCCCCGATGAGGCGGTTGATCTCCTCGTACCGCTTCGGGAACAGCGTGCCGAAGGCGAGATCCTCCAGCTCCCACTTGATGGTGTTCATACCGAGGCGGTGCGCCAGGGGGGCCAGGATCTCCAGCGTCTCCTTCGCCTTCTGCTCCTGCTTGGGCCGGGGCAGGAAGGTGAGGGTACGCATGTTGTGCAGCCGGTCGGCCAGCTTGATCACCAGGACCCGGGGGTCCTTGGCCATGGCGACGACCATCTTGCGGATCGTCTCCGCCTTGGCCGCGTCGCCGAGCTTGACCTTGTCGAGCTTGGTCACGCCGTCGACCAACAGGGTGACCTCGGGACCGAAGTCGGCGCGCATCTGGTCGAGGGTGTATTCCGTGTCCTCGATCGTGTCGTGCAGCAGTGCCGCCACCAGGGTGGTGGTGTCCATCCCGAGGTTGGCCAGGATGGTCGCCACCGCCAGGGGATGGGTGATGTACGGGTCGCCGGACTTGCGGTACTGACCCGAGTGCCAGCGCGCGGCGGTGTCGAACGCCCGCTGGAGCAGCCGGGCGTCGGCCTTCGGGTGATTCTCCCGGTGGGTGGCGATCAGCGGCTCGAGCACCTCGCTGACCTGCGAGGTCTGCCACGGCGCGTTGAACCGGGCCAGCCGGGCACGCACCCGGCGGCCGGTCGGGGCGTTGGAGAGCGCGAAGCCGCCGCCGGGGGACGGATCACCCGCGTCGGTCCGCAACGGCACCACGACCGCCCCGGACGACGCACCGCCGTCCGTCCTGGCGTCAGGCCCGCCGCCGGGGCCGGTCACCCGGGCCGGCGGGTTGCCGCTCCGCTCGGTCACCGAGCCGTCCGCGTCGCCTGTCGGGTGCACCGTGCCCTCCACCGGAGGGACGACATCGTGGGACACCGGCCTCCTCACCGCTCGCCGGGATGCGCCGACCGTCCGGCCGACGTCCTGTACAACCGGCCCGGGGGCCGGCGTTGTTCCGCGCCGACCCGCCACCCCGCCCGGTCGGCAAAGGGCAATGCTACCCGTACGCAGGGTCCCCCGCCCCTCCGCCGGACGGACCGCGCCGGGGCGGCCCGACCGGTCCTGCGGGTCAAACGGTCAGCAGGGCATGGACCGGACGCGGCGCGAGCCGCTCCCGGCCCTTGAGGAACCCCAGCTCCAGCAGCACGGTGAAGCCGGCGACCGTGCCGCCGGCCCGCTCGACCAGGTCGAGGGTGGCCTCGGCGGTCCCGCCGGTGGCGAGCACGTCGTCCACCACCAGAACCCGGTGGCCGGCGGTGAAGGCGTCCTGGTGCACCTCCAGGGTCGCCTCGCCGTACTCCAGCGCGTACGAGGCGGCGTGCGTCGCGCGGGGCAGCTTGCCGGCCTTGCGCACCGGCACCACGCCCACCCCGGACGCGTACGCGATGGCCGCGGCGAGCACGAACCCACGCGCCTCGATGCCGGCCACGGAGTCGAACGAGTCCCGCCCGTGGTACGCGATGATCCCGTCGATCACCTCGCGGAAGACGGCACCGTCGGCGAAGAGCGGCATCAGGTCCTTGAACATGACCCCGGGCTGGGGGAAGTCCGGTACGTCCAGCACCCGGCTGGCGACCAGCTGGGCGACCTCGGGGCCGCTGTCTCCCCGTACCCCGGTGGTGTGGGTCTCCGTCACGGTACGTCCCATGTCCCTTCGAAACGACGACGGCGTCCGTCATGCTGCTCGCACAGCATGACGGACGCCGTCCGGTCGATTCCTACCGGGTGTCCCCGGGCAGGTCGGCGACGCGGGCGCGCCGCCGGAAGGTTGCCCCGGTCAGCGGCGCTTGGCGCCGCCCGGCCGGTTGCCCCCGCCCCCGGGGCGGCCGCCGCGGGCACCGGTGGGACGCTTGCCCGCCGGCCGGGCGCCCACCTTCGGCGCGGCGCCGGCGAGGGCCGCCGCCTCCGGGTCGATGGCGTCGCCGTCGCCGGCCGCCACGGCCCGCGGCGCGCCCTTCGGGGCGACCTCGCCCCGGGCGATCGCGCCGCGCCGGGCCAGCACCCGCTTGTTGTGCGCGCTGATCCGCAGATCCTGGTTCTTCATCAGCACCAGCAGCGGGGTGGCCAGCAGGATCGAGGTCAGGAAGGCGACGGCCATACCGACGAAGAGCACCAGACCGAGGTCCTTGAGCGTGCCGGCGCCGAGCAGACCCGCCCCGATGAACAGCAGACCACCGACCGGCAGCAGGGCGACCACCGAGGTGTTCAGCGACCGCATGAGGCTCTGGTTGAGCGCCAGGTTGGACGCCTCGCCGTAGGTCATGTTGTTGTTCGCGGTGATGCCGCGGGTGTTCTCCTGGACCTTGTCGAAGACCACCACCACGTCGTAGAGCGCGAAGCCCAGGATGGTGAGGAAACCGATGATCGTCGACGGGGTGACCTCGAAGCCGACCAGCGAGTAGATGCCGGCGGTGAGGACCAGGTTGGTCAGCAGCGAGGCGATCGCCGCGGCCGCCATCCGCCACTCGAAGCGCAGGACCAGGTAGACCGCCACCACCGCGATGAAGATCAGCAGACCGAGCAGCGCCCGCGAGGTGACCTGGCTGCCCCAGGCCTCGGAGACCTGGCTGCCGCTGATCTGGTCGGCGTTGATGCCGAACTCCTGGGCCATCTCGGTCTTGACCGCGTTGGCCTGGTCGGCGCTGAGCTGCGAAGTGCGCATCTCGTAGTACTCGCCGCTGGTGCTGCCGACCTTCTGCGCGGTGACCACCTCGACGCCGCCGCCCTTGGCCGCCAGCGCCGCGTTGACCTTCTGCTCGGCCTGGTCCAGGGTGCCGACGCTCGCCGGCACCTGGAACGAGTTGCCACCGGCGAACTCGATGCCGAGTTTGAAGCCCTGGATGGCGAAGCTGAGCACGGCGACCAGCACCAGCACACCGGCGACGCCGAACCACAGCTTGCGCCGGCCGACGATGTTGAGATCGGCCTCGCCCCGGTAGAGCCGGGACGCCAGACCAGTCTTAGCCATCTCAGGCCTCCTTGACGCGCGGGTTGCGGGCGGTGGCCTGCTCGGCCGACCGGGCCGGCAGGGCCCGGCCGAGACCGCTGACCCGCGGGGACAGGAACGCCCGGGTCCGGGCGAACATCGTCATGATCGGGTGACGGAAGAGGAAGACGACGACCAGGTCGAGGACGGTCGCCAGGCCGAGCGCGAAGGCGAAGCCCTTCACCGCGCCGACCGAGACGAGGTAGAGCACCACGGCCGACATCAGGGTGATGGCGTTCGCCGAGATGATCGTCCGACGGGCCCGGATCCACGCCCGCGGCACCGCGCTGCGTGGGCTACGTCCCTCCCGGATCTCGTCCTTGAGCCGCTCGAAGTAGATGACGAACGAGTCCGCCGCCACACCGAGCGAGACGATCATGCCGGCGATGCCGGCGAGGGTGAGGGTGAACCCGATCGACCGGCCGAGTACCACCAGCGCGCCGAAGACCAGCAGCGCCGAGAGCACCAGGCTCAGGAAGATGACCGAGCCGAGCAGCCGGTAGTAGAAGAACGAGTAGATGATGACCAGCAGCATGCCGATGCCGGCCGCGAGCAGGCCCGCCTTGAGGTGGCTGTCGCCCAGGGTCGCGGTGACGTTCTGCGCTTCAGCCTGGTTGAAGGTCACCGGCAGCGCGCCGTAGCGCAGCTGGCTGGCCAGCTGGTTGGCGGTCTTGCTGTCGAAGCTGCCGCTGATCTGGGAGTCGCCGGTCAGCACGCCCTGGATCTCCGGGGACGAAATGATCTCGTTGTCCAGCACCACGGCGACCCGGCACTTGCCGTCCTGGCCGAGCGCGGTCTGGTCGCAGGCCTGGCCCTCGTTGGTGAACGACTCACGGGTCAGCGCGGTCCACTTCTCCTGGCCCTTGCCGGTGAAGTTCAGGCTCACCACCCAGGAGCTGGTCTGGTCGAGCTGCGCGGACGCGTTCTTGACGTCGGTGCCGACCACCTTGGCCTTGTCCAGCAGGTACTTGGCGCCGGCCTCGCAGGCGACCGCCTGCTGGTTCTCGTCCTTGATCGACGCCGGCGGCCGCTTGTCGAGCTGGGCGCAGGTGATGGTCGGCACGTTGTACTGCATGTCGACCGGCAGCACCGCGATCTCCTGCGGGGCGAGGGTGCCGAACGGCTTGAGCTTCTCGGCGAGCGACGGATCCGCCGTGACATCGGCCGGGGCCTTCAGGCCGGTGGCGGCGGACCACGCGGCCGCGCCGACCTTCTGCTCGACGGCCTTGCGCTGCTCCTCGATGCTCTGCGGCACCGGGGCGGCGCTGGCGCTCGGGCTCGGCGCGGCGGCGCTCGGCGAGGCCGACGGGGTCGGCGCGGCGGCGCTGGCGCTCGGCGTCGGGACCATGCCGCCCTGCCCACCGGCGCTCGGCGACGCGGTCGCCTGCGGCGCGGCGCTGCCCGACGGCGCCGGGGCGGCGCTACCCGACGGGGCGGGGGTGGCGCTGCCCGACGGGGCCGGGGTGGCGCTGGCGCTCGGGGCCGGCGCGACGGTGGCGCCGCTGCCGTCGGTGGCCTTGAGGACCTTGCGGAAGCGCAGCTCGGCGGCGCTGCCGACATCGGTCAGGTCCCGGTTCTGGCCGGGCAGGGAGATGACGATGTTGCGGTTACCCTCGGTGACCACCTCGGCCTCGGCCACGCCGTACGCGTTGACCCGGTTCTCGATGATCTGGCGCGCCTCCTCGAGGTTGGCGGCCGTCGGGGGCTTGCCGTCCACGCTGTTGGTGGCCTCCAGCGTCACCCGGGTGCCGCCGATCAGGTCCAAGCCGAGCCGAGGCTCCAGCCGGTCCTTCCAGCCACCGCTGGCGCCGCCCGAGAAGAACACCAAAAGATAGAGGACGACGAAGACGAGCCCGAGCACGGCGAGCTGCCGTCCGGGGCGCATCTGTCCCTGAGGTGGTGCCACGGCTGTCCTGTCTCCCTGTACGGTCGCGCCGCTGAGCAGCGGCGACGAATGTCGGGCCGGGGGTGTCCGCCCGACGGCTCTGACGGGTCGACGCCGCCGGCCGACACGCCACCCGGTTACGACGCGGCGGCGCCGGCCGGAATTCCCGTGCGTGTCGGCGCCGGGCGCCGACCCAACTATCCACTTGTGCGGGTGAATCCGCTGCCCCGTCCGGGGCCGGCGGTCACTCCTTGACGGTCTCCACGTCCTCGGCGGCCGGCTCGATCGTCTCGGGGCGCTCGGCCTGCTTGACCACTCGGGCGACGGCCGGGCGCGCATACCGGGTCTGCACGCCCGGGGCGATCTCCAGCAGGACCGTCTCGTCCTCGACGGCGGTGACCGTGCCGTGGAGCCCACCGATGGTGACGACCTCGTCGCCCGGGCCGAGCGCGGACTGCATCTGCTCAGCCTCGCGGCGCCGCTTCTGCTGGGGGCGGATCATCATGAAGTACATGACCCCGAAAAGCAGAGCGATCATGAGGATCGGCGTCAGACTGCCGGCTCCCCCGCCACTCGCTGCTGCGTAAAGCACGGTTGTTGACCTTCCCATTGGCCTCCCGACCGGCACAAGGGGCGCCGGAGCGGAGGCGGATTCTCACGTCCTGTAGACCGCGCGAAGTCTAGTCCCTGCACCTGGGAACACCGAATGCGACCCAGATCACGTTCGGATCACGGCGTTTCAGGCTGCGCGGAGAACAGATCGGGCACGGGCGGGGCGTCGGTGCCAAATGTACCATTCGGCGGCGTACGCCCCAGATGGTGCCAGGCAGCCTCGGTGGCGACCCGACCCCGCGGCGTACGCGCCAGCAGCCCCGCGCGCACCAGGAACGGCTCGCAGACCTCCTCGACCGTGTCGGGCTGCTCCCCCACCGCCACGGCGAGGGTGGAGAGCCCCACCGGTCCGCCCCGGAACGAGTCGACCAGCGCGATGAGCACCGCCCGGTCCAGCCGGTCCAGCCCGAGCGCGTCGACGTCGTACACGGTCAGGGCGGCCTGGGCGGTCTCCCGGGTGACCACGCCGTCGGCCCGGACCTCGGCGAAGTCGCGGACCCGGCGCAGCAGCCGGTTGGCGATCCGGGGCGTCCCCCGCGACCGGCCGGCGATCTCGGCGGCGCCCTCGTCGGTGATCGGCACGCCGAGAATGCGCGCCGAGCGGCGCAGCAGGGACTCCAGGTCGGCCGGGGCGTAGAAGTCGAGGTGGGCGACGAAGCCGAACCGGTCCCGCATCGGCCCGGTGAGCAGGCCGGAACGGGTGGTCGCGCCGACCAGGGTGAACGGCTCCACGTCCAGCGGGATCGCGGTCGCGCCGGGGCCCTTGCCGACCACCACGTCGACCCGGAAGTCCTCCATCGCGCTGTAGAGCAGCTCCTCAGCCGGCTTGGCGATCCGGTGGATCTCGTCGATGAACAGCACGTCGCCCTCGGCGAGGCTGGTCAGGATGGCGGCCAGGTCGCCGGAGCGCTCGATGGCCGGCCCGCTGGTCACCCGGATCCCCGAACCCAGCTCGGCCGCCACGATATTGGCCAGGGTGGTCTTACCCAAGCCGGGCGGCCCCGACAAGAGGATGTGGTCGGGCGGGGAGCCGCGCCGCATCGCGCCCTTGAGCAGCAGGTCGAGCTGGTCGCGGACCCGGTGCTGGGCGATGAACTCGTCGAGCCGCTTAGGCCGGACGCTGGCTTCCGCGTCCAGTTCCGCGTCGCTGACGAAGGCCGAGACCAGGTTCTCCCCCGTCATGAGTTGATCTTCATTCGCGACTGCGGGGCTCGCAACCCCGGCTCACTCCTCGCGCTCATCATCGGGTGCGGCCCAGGAGGCGGATGGCCTGCTTGAGCAGGACCGGCACCGGCGGGGTGGCTCCGTCGACGGTCTCGGCGACCGCGGCGACGGCCTGCTCGGCCTGGGCGGCCGTCCAACCGAGCCCGACCAGGGCCTGGCGCACCTGCTCCGGCCAGGCGCCCGCGGTCACCCCGGCCGCGCCGTCCGGACCGACCGGCACCGGGCCGATCCGGTCGCGCAGTTCGAGGACGAGGCGCTCCGCGCCCTTCTTGCCGATGCCCGGCACCCGGGTCAGCGCGGCGGTGTCGGCGTTGGCGATGGCCTTGCGGACCGCGTCCGGGGTGTGCACGGCGAGCACCGCCTGGGCCAGCCGGGGGCCCACCCCGCTGGCGGTCTGCAGCAGCTCGAAGAGCTGCTTGGCGTCGTCGTCGGCGAAGCCGTAGAGGGTGAGCGAGTCCTCCCGGACGACCAGGCTGGTGGCGAGCCGGGCCGGCTGGCCGACCCGCAGCTCGGCGAGGGTGCCGGGGGCGCACTGCACCGCCAGGCCGATGCCGCCCACCTCCACCACGGCGTGGTCCGGACCGGTCGCGGTCACCGTGCCGCGCACGCTGGCGATCATCGGGTTCCTCCTCGTCGTGCCCGCTCGGCCGCGGCGGCCAGCTTGGATCGGGTCCCGCCGCGCCAGATGTGGCAGATGGCCAGGGCCAGGGCGTCGGCGGCGTCAGCGGGCCGGGGCGGCTCGGGCAGCCGCAGCAGCCGGGTGACCATCGCGGTCATCTGTGCCTTGTCGGCCTGACCGGAACCGGTCACCGCCGCCTTGACCTCACTGGGGGTGTAGGTCTGCACGGGCAGCCCGACGCGCGCGCCGGCGAGCACGGCGATCCCGCTCGCCTGGGCGGTGCCCATCACGGTGCGGACGTTGTGCTGGCTGAACACCCGCTCCACGGCGACCGCGTCCGGCCGGTGCTCGGCGATCAGGTCGGCGAGCGAGCGGTCCAGGTGCAGCAGGCGCAGCGGCAGCTCGTCCTCCGGATCGGTGTAGACGACGTAGTAGGCGACCAGCGTGCAGGGCCGCCCCGGCACGCCCTCGACCACGCCGATCCCGCACCGGGTCAGCCCCGGGTCGACGCCGAGCACCCGCACGCCGCCTCCTCCCCGAACGCCAGCAGTACGTGTGTTCGACACCCTACCGATCCACTCCGACGCCCGCCGGGGCGGACACGCCGTCGGGGGCGAACCGCCGGGCGACGCACCACCCGCTACATCCGCGCGTGGTCGATCGCGACGGACACCCGGACCACGTCGCCGTCGTCCTTGCCGGCCCGGATCCGCGCCGGCACGGGCAGCAGCCAGCCGTGCCGCCGATCCCGCCAGACGCTGGTCGACCAGGTGCGGCCGTCCACGGTGGCGACGACCGGCACCCGGCCGAACGGTCCGGCCGCGAACGGGGCGTACGCGTCCGGCACCGGGGCGAAGACCCACCCGCCCGCGCCCGACCACCGGAACAGGCTGGCCGGGAAGCTGACCGCCGGCTCGGAGCCGTCCGCCCGTCCGGCGCCTGCTCGGGTCTCCGTCACGTCCCACCCTCCGTCGCGCTCCGCACCCGCTGCCGGTGCCTGCGACCGGTCACTCTGCCAGGCGCCTCCGACACAGCCGGCGAACGAGCCGGGCGACGGCGCCGCCCGCCAGGGCCAGCCGGGGCGACGCGGTCGCGCCCACCCACACACCCCTTGGGCGGAGTATGTGTCCGCACGCCATGTGCGCCCGGCCACACAGCTCGTAACTTCTTGCGCCATGACGGCAGAACCCGTGGCGGTCCCCCACGTCGTACGCGTCGACCTCTCCGGTCGCAGCGCCCTGGTGACCGGTGGTGGCAGCGGCATCGGACGGGCCTGCGCCCTGCGCCTGGCGGCGGCCGGCGCGGCGGTGCTGGTGGTCGACCGCAACGTGGAGGCAGCCAAGGCGGTGGCCGCCGAGGCCGGCGGCCGCGCCGAGGGGATCGACCTGGCCGACCCGGCCGCGGTGGACCGGCTGGACGTCGACGTGGACATCGTGGTCAACAACGCCGGCCTGCAGCACGTCGCACCGCTGCAGGACTTCCCCGTCGAGCGCTTCGAGTACATCCAGCGGGTGATGGTGGAGGCGCCGTTCCGGCTGATCCGGCGGGCGCTGCCGCACATGTACGCCAACGGCTGGGGACGGATCGTCAACATCTCCTCGGTGCACGGGCTGCGCGCCTCGCCGTACAAGGCGGCGTACGTCTCGGCCAAGCACGCCCTGGAGGGGTTGTCGAAGGTGGTCGCCCTGGAGGGCGCCGCGCACGGGGTGACCGCCAACTGCATCAACCCGGCGTACGTGCGGACGGCGCTGGTGGAGAGCCAGATCGCCGACCAGGCGGCCACCCACGGCATCGGCGAGGACGAGGTGGTCGAGAAGATCATGCTGGCCCGGGCGGCGATCAAGCGGCTGATCGAGCCGGAGGAGGTGGCGGAACTGGTGGCGTACCTGTGCTCCCCGCCGGCCTCGTTCATCACCGGCGCCTCGATCGCCCTCGACGGGGGCTGGACGGCGAACTAGTGGCGCCCCGCACAATGTCGGTCATGTCGTCGCCGGTTGAGTTTCTCGAGCTGCTGGCCCGGGAGGCCGCCGCAGTGGAGTTCGAAGGGCCGCTGGTCGCGGCCCGGGCCGCCGGCCTGCCGGCCGAGCGGCTCGCCGAGTTGGAGCAGGCGAAGGTGGTGGCGCTGCGGGTCCGCGCGCTGCTGGAGCGCCGGCGCCGCCGGGAGATCGAGCTCTCCGGCCTGTACGACACGGCCAGCGACCTGGCCGGGCTGCGCGACCTGGACGACGTCCTGCGGGCGATCGTGCACCGGGCCCGGAACCTGCTCGGCACCGACGTGGCGTACATGACGCTCAACGACGAGGAGCGCGGCGACACGTACATGCGGGTCACCGACGGCTCGATCTCGGCCCGGTTCCAGCGGCTGCGGCTCCCGATGGGCGCCGGCCTGGGCGGGCTGGTGGCGCAGACCGGCACGCCGTACGTGACGGCCAACTATCCGGAGGACGAGCGGTTCCACCACACCGGGGAGATCGACGCCGGGGTCGGCGAGGAGGGCCTGGTGGCGATCCTCGGGGTGCCGCTGCGGCTCGGGTCGAGCGTGATCGGCGTGCTGTACGCGGCCAACCGGTCGGCCCGGCCGTTCGCCCGGGAGGAGGTGTCGCTGCTGGTCTCCCTCGCGGCGCACGCGGCGGTGGCGATCGACACCGCCCGGCTGCTCGCGGAGACCCGCTCGGCACTGGAGGAACTGTCGGCGGCGAACAGCACCATCCGGGCGCACAGCAGCTCGGTGGAGCGGGCCGCGGCCGCACACGACCGGATGACCGCCCTCGTGGTGCGCGGCGGCGGGATCGAGGACGTGGCGGCGGCGGTCGCCGAGGTGCTCGGCGGGGCGCTGCTGGCGCTGGACGCCGAGGGGCGGCGGTTGGCCCGGGTGGGCGAGATCGACGAGCCGGACCGGGCCGACATCGTGGAGGCGGTGGCCGCGTCCCGGACCGAGGGGCGCAGCGTACGCCGGGGCCCGCTCTGGTACGCCGCGGTGGTGGCCGGCGCGGAGAACCTGGGCGCGCTGGTGCTGCGCCCGGACGAGGAGCTGGTCGACGCGGACCAGCGGATCCTGGAGCGGGCGGCGCTGGTGACCGCGCTGCTGCTGCTGTTCCGGCGGACCGTGGCCGAGGCCGAGGGCCGGGTCCGGGGCGAACTGCTGGACGACCTGATCGCCCGGCCGCTGCGGGACACCGACGCGCTGCGCAGCCGGGCCCGCCGCCTCGGGGTGGACCTCGACGCCCCGCACGTGCTGGTGGCCGTGGGCGACGACGCGATCGCCGCGACCGGCTCGGCCCGGCAGCGGGTGCTCTCCTGGGCCACCACGTACGCCTCGACCCGGGGCGGGCTGGCCGCGGCGCGGGACGGCCGGGTGGTGCTGATGCTGCCCGGCAAGGACGCCGGCGGCGCGGCGCGCGCGGTGGCCCGGGACCTGTCCCGGGTGACCGGCCGGCCGGTGACCGCCGGGGCGAGCGGGCCGTCCACCGGGCCGGCGTCGCTGGCCACGACGTTCGCCGAGGCGGAACGGTGCCTGACCGCGCTGGGCGCGCTGGGCCGCGCCGGGCAGGGCGCGAGCACGGCCGAGCTGGGGTTCGTCGGGCTGCTGCTGGGCGCGGTCGGGGACGCGGGCGACCGGGACGTGGCCCGGTTCCTGACCGCGACCGTGGGGCCGGTGGTGGACTACGACGCCCGGCGGGGCACCGCGCTGGTCAAGACGCTGGAGGCGTACTTCGGGGTGGGCGGCAGCCTGGCCCGGGCGGCGGAGCTGCTGCACGTGCACGTCAACACGGTCACCCAGCGGCTGGAGCGGGTCGGGCAGCTGCTCGGCGCGGACTGGCAGAAGCCGGAGCGCGCCCTGGAGGTGCAGTTGGCGCTCCGCCTGCACCGGCTGCGTACCCCCGCCGGCTGAGCCGCCGGGCGGGCGGTGCGGCGGATGCCCCACCGGCTCGCCGATCCGGCGGTGTCCGGGTGGCCCGGACACCGCCGCGGCGCCGGTGCCGGGTGATGCGGCGGAGGGGACCCGGTCAGCGGGCGCGGAGGCCGTCCAGGACGGCGTCGACGATCCGCTCCGGCAGGATCCGGTCGTCCAGTTCCGGCTGCCAGCGCAGCATCCGCTGCATCAGCATCGGCCCGCTAAGCAACGCCATGGCCAACTCGACGTCCAGGTCGGCGCGGAGTTCCCCGCTGCGTACGCCGCGCTCGAGCACCTGGCGCATCAGCTTCCGGCGCGGCTCGACCATGGTCTGGTAGAGCCGGTAGTGGGCCGGGCTGCGGTTCACCTCGGGCACCAGGCAGGGCATGATCTTCGCGGCCCGGGGATCGACGTTGTGCCCGATCGCGCCGACCAGGAGCACCAGGTCGTCCCGGACGGAGTGGCCGGCCGGCTGGGGCGGGGTGCCCTTGAGGGTGCGCAGCGCGTCGAGCAGCAGGGCGTCCTTGCCGGGCCACCGGCGGTAGATGGTGGCCTTGCCGACCCCGGCGCGGGCGGCGATCGCCTCGATGGAGAGCGTCTCGATCGTGTTGCCCTCGGCGAGCAGGTCCAGGGTCGCCTGCACGATCGCCTCGTCCGCGCGGATGCTCCGCGGTCGCCCGGGCGACCGCGGAGCATCGGCGGTGGAACTCATGTCAGACATTGTCGCCGAACCTACGCGGTCCCAGCCAACTCCGGTTCGGCGGCCGCTCGGGCGTCGGCCGGAGCGAGCACCGGGCGGCCCGGCATCCAGCGGAGCACGATGACGATGCCGAGCGCGGCAACCAGCGCGGAGAGCCCCGCCGCCCAGTGCATCGCCGACACGAACGAGTCGTTGGCCGCGGCGATCAGCCGCGGCGCGGCAGGCCCGAGCTGCGCCGCCGCCGCGTACGCGCCGGAGATGGACTCCTCGGCCGCCGCCCGGGCCGGGGCGGGCAGGCCGTCGAGCGCCGTGGCGACGTCGCCCCGGTAGACCGCGGAGAGCACCGAGCCGAGCACCGCCACGCCGAGCGCACCGGCCACCTGGCGAATCGTGTTGCTGACCGCGGAACCGACGCCGGCCTTCTCCCGGGGCAGCGCCGACATGATCGACTCCGTGGCCGGGGGCATGATGTTGGCCATGCCGGTGCCCTGGACGAAGGTCAGGACCAGGATGACCCAGATCGGCGTGACCGCGTCGACGAAGACGAAGGCGCCGAGCGCCACCGCGGTCAACGCGAGGCCGACCAGCGCGACGGCCCGACCACCGAAGCGGCGGACCATCGCCGCGCTGCGCGGCGCGAAGAACAGCTGCGCCGCGGCGAACGGCAGGAAGAGCAGACCGGTCTCCAGCGGGCTGTATCCGCGGACCAGCTGGAGGTAGAACGCGTTGAAGAACATCACGCCCATCGCGGCGAAGAACACCAGCCCGACCAGCGCCACCGGGGCGGCGAACCGGGGCACCCGGAACAGCCGGACGTCCAGCGACGGGTGGTCGCTGCGCAGCTCGTGAGCGACGAACCAGGCCAGCACCGCCAGCCCGCCGACGACGGCGGCCCAGACCGGCAGTCGGTCGAAGCCGTGCTCGCCGCCGTCGATGATGCCGTAGGTGAGCGCGACCAGGCCGACCACGGACAGCAGCACGCCGAACAGGTCCACCCGGCCCGGGTTCGGGTCGCGGGACTCCGGCACCAGCAGCGCGACCAGCACCACGCCGAGCACCACCACCGGCACGTTGATCAGGAAGACCGAGCCCCACCAGTAGTGCTCCAGCAGGACGCCGCCGAGGACCGGACCGATCGCCACGGCGAGGCCGACCGCGCCGGCCCAGACACCGATCGCCCGGGCCCGTTCCCGGGGGTCGAAGACGTTGGAGATGATCGACAGCGTCACCGGCATGATGGCCGCGCCACCGACACCCATCAGGGCGCGGGCGCCGATCAGCTGCGCCGGGTCCTGGGCGTACGCCGACAGCAGCGACGCCAGTCCGAACAGCGCCAGGCCGACCAGCAGGAAACGCTTGCGGCCGAGGCGGTCGCCCAGGACGCCGAAGGTGAAGAGCAGACCGGCGAAGACCAGCGTGTAGGAGTTGATGGCCCACTCCAGCTCGCCCTGACTGGCGCCGAGGCCGTGCACCGGGTCGGCCAGGGTACGCAGGGCGACGTTGAGAATCGTGTTGTCGAGGACGACCACGAGGAGGCTGATCACCAGCACCCCCAGGATCGCCCACCTCCTCGGGTGTCCGGTGTTCTCGTGCGGTTCCATCCCGGTTCTCCCCCCGGTTCACCCGCGTCGAAATACGATACGGGGCAGACTCGTAACGGCCCGAGCGTAAGCGAGCGAGTTTCGATACGGAACCGGTTCGTATCGTTTGTGCGCCAGGTCACGTGCCCGGTCAGGCTTGATCCCTCCGCCCGTCACGGCGTGCCACACCCCCGTCGTGGTCCAGCGCCGTCCGAATGTCCACCCTCCGCGGCTCGCGCCCCGCGTACGGGGCCGGCACCCCGCCCCGACCGGCCCGCCCTCGTCCCGCACCCGTGCGCCCAGGGCCGCACTTTCGCGGAAAGTGACGCCTTCCGGCAGCCCGAGGGGCCACTTTCCCCGAAAGTGTCGCCTCGTTCGTTGCGCCCGGGGCGGTGATCGACTCCGTGTGCGGCATGTGGTGGTGTCACGAGTGCCGGATACCGCCTCGTGCGGTACCTGGAGTGGATCTACGGGGGTTGGCGGCCGCCCGCCCGGACGTTGTGGTCGGCGATGTCCGGTTTGCGGTGACGGTCGGCATCCTCTGCCTGGAATCTCTGGCGGCCTGGGGTCGTTGAACACGGGTGCACGGCCGAGGTAGGCGCCCGCGAGCCGGGTCGCCGGGGCCCGGGTCGGAATGACGATGGGCCGCCGGTCGTTTCAGATGGCCACGCGGCCGATGTCCGGTGAGGCGGGGTCGGCGAGGCCCGGAATGTTGGTGGGCTGCCGGTCGTTGCACACGAACCCGCGACCGATGCCCCGCCAGCCGGGGTCGGCCAGGCCGGAATGTTGGCGGGCCGCCGGTCGTTGCAGATGAATCCGCGACCGAATCCCCCGTGCGGTGGGGTGGCCGGCCCGGAATGTTGGCGGGCCGCCGGTCGTTGGATATGGTCCCGGCGCCGCGAAGAGGCGAACCCCCCTCGCCCCGCGAGCCGCTGGTCGACAGACTTTTCCCCCCTTTTTTGAGCGCCTGACGGTGCTTGCGCACGCTGTCCGACCCCCATCGGGCTGTGGTGCGCCAACCCCCGAATGGAGCTTTGATCATGAACACGATCCTGCGTAAGAGCATTCTTGGTGTCGCTGGTCTGGCTTTCACCGGTGGCGTGTTCGCCGGCCCCATCGCCGCCCACGCCGATGCCCCGGCCACGGCTGCCAAGCCCGTCGCCGCGGTGCAGGCTGACAAGCCGGACATGGGCAAGCTGATCCCGCATGGTGTGCAGGGCGCCCAGTCGAAGATCACCCTGAACGACGAGCAGACCGCCAACGCGAAGGCGATCATCGCCGCCACCAAGAAGGCCGGCCTGCCGGAGCGGGCCGCGGTGATCTCGATCGCCACCAGCCTGCAGGAGTCGAAGCTGGAGAACCTCGGCCACCTCGGCGACGCCAACGACCACGACTCGCTGGGCCTGTTCCAGCAGCGCCCCTCCAGCGGTTGGGGCACGCCGGAGCAGATCACGAACCCCGAGTACGCCACCCTGGCGTTCGAGAAGGGCCTGAAGCAGATCGACGGCTGGCAGGACATGCCGCTGACCAAGGCCGCCCAGACCGTGCAGGTGTCGGCCTACCCGGACGCCTACGCCCAGTGGGAACAGCAGGCCGCCGACCTCGTCGCCCAGCACTGGAACAGCTGACCCAAACAGCCAAGCACCACAGCCGACAACCGAACAAGCAACAACACCGCTGGCCGGCACCCCAAACGCGGGTGCCGGCCAGCAGCCGCTTCCGAATCCTGGACAGCCGCCGTCACCGCTGACCGGAAACTATCCAAGGTCCCGAAGCGCTCACTGGCGCAGAAGGCCCGACGGCCAACCCGGCAGCGGGTCGTACCAGAGGAAGACCGCAACGCACGGGCGGCGAAGGCCCACGACGGGGCTGGGGGGGGGGGGGGGCCGCGCCGGGGGGAAAACCGGACCCCCCCGGCCCGGGCCCCCCCCCCCCCCCCCCCCACCACCAACACCCCAC
>NZ_JBIAFE010000003.1:145458-160658 GCF_042869115.1 Micromonospora sp. NPDC007230
GGGGCCCCCCGCCCCCCGCGGGGGGGGGGGGGGGGGGGGCGGGGGGGGGGCAAACCCCCCCCCCCCCCCGCCCCCCCCCCCCCCCCCCCCCCAGCCCTCAACAGCAACCACCTCACAAGAGCAACCAGCGCAAGTCAGCTCCGACGACGCCAGCGCAACGCCAGGGCCGCGACACTCCCCCAGATCCCTCGCCGGAACAACAGCACGACCAGTACGAAGATCCCCCCGGTGACCAGCCCGATCGCCTCGAACCCGGAGAACGACAGCCAGTCCTCCAGGCGGACCACCAGCGCTGCCCCGAGCACGCCGCCCCAGAGGGTGCCGATGCCGCCGAGCACCACCACGATGACGGCCTTACCGGAGGTGGTCCAGTGCAGGACGTCGAGGGAGACGAACCGGTGGCCGACGGCGAAGAGTCCGCCACCGAGCCCGGCGAGGAACCCGGAGAGGACGAACGCGGTCAGCTTGTACCGGTGCACCGGGTAGCCCAGCGCGCGGGCCCGGGCCGGGTTGTCCCGGATGCCGACCAGCACCCGGCCGAAGGGCGAGTGGACGATCCGCCAGGCGGCGAGCAGGCCGAGCAGCACGATCGGCAGGATCGCGTAGTAGAAGTAGTAGTCGTCGGAGAGGTCGACGCCGAAGAAGGAGCGGGGCACACCCTGGAGGCCGTTCTCGCCCTGGGTGACCGAGCGCCATTCGTTGGCCACGTAGTAGACCATCTGCGCGAAGGCCAGGGTGACCATCGCGAAGTAGATCCCGGCGCGCTTCACCGCGAGGTAGCCGATCGGCAGCGCGAGCAGCGCCGCGGCCAGCGCCCCGACCAGCACCGCCGCCGGGAAGGGCAGGCCGGCGTGGATCGCCACCAGACCGGTGACGTACGCCGAGGTGCCCCAGAAGGCGGCGTGCCCGAAGGACATCAGCCCGGTGAAGCCGAGCAGCAGGTCCACCGAGACGGCGAAGAGCGCCCAGCAGAGGATGTCCACGGCCACCGCCGGGTAGAGCCCGTTGGGCAGCCAGAACGCCACGAGCAGGCCGACGGCGAGCAGCGCGTACCGGACCCAGCCGGGGGCGCGGGCGACCGCGACCAGGCCGGACGGGGGTGCCGGGCGGGCCGCGTCGGCGGGGGTGTCGACGGCGCTGGTCATGCCGTCACCTCGCTCCGCTCGGCGCCGTCATGACCTGTGGCACTGAGCTGATGATTCGCTCGCTGACGCTCGCTCATGCCGGGGCCTCCTCACGGCCGAACAGGCCGGCCGGGCGCCAGAGCAGCACCGCGGCCATCACCACGAACACGACGGTCTGCGACACGATCGGGAAGTCCGACAGGTATGCCTCGCCCCAGGCCTGGATCAGGCCGATGCCGAAGCCGGCGGCGACCGAGCCGAAGATCGAGCCGAGGCCACCGATCACCACCACCGCGAAGACCACGATGATCAGGTCGGCGCCCATCAGCGGGTTGACCGCGCGCATCGGGGCGGCGAGCACCCCGGCGAGCCCGGCCAGGGCGATGCCGAAGCCGAAGACCGGGGTGACCCACTTTCCCACGTCGATGCCGAAGGCCCGGGTCAGTTCGGGCCGCTCGGTGGCCGCGCGGACCACCATGCCGATCCGGGTCCGCCCGAGCACCCACCACACGGCCCCGCAGAGCAGCACGGTGAAGCCGAGGATGAAGACCCGGTACGTCGGGAAGTCGAAGAGCCCGAAGTCGACCGACCCGCTCAGCTCGGTCGGGGTGGCGTACGGGCTGGACTGCACGCCGTACCGCGATTTCACCAGGTCCTGGAGGATCAGCGTCAGGCCGAAGGTGAGCAGGAAGTTGTAGAGCGGGTCAAGCCGGGTCAGCCGGTGGATGACCGCCCGCTCCAGCACCATGCCGAGCAGGCCGAGGGCCAGCGGCATGATCACCAGAGCGGCCCAGAACGGCACGCCCGCCTCGGCGAGCAGCACGTACGCCCCGAACGCGCCGAGCATGTAGAAGGCGCCGTGGGCGAAGTTCACCACCCGGAGCATGCCGAAGATGACCGCGAGCCCGAGGGCGAGCAGGGCGTAGAACGCCCCGCCCACCAGCCCGTTGAACGTGTTCTGCAGGAAGCCCGACATCAGATCGTCACATCTGGCAGTCCGGCGAGGGGGCGCGGAACGCCTCGGCCGCCGGGATGGTCTTGAGGATCTTCACGTAGTCCCACGGCTCGCTGACCGCGGCCTGCGGCTTCACCTGGGCCAGGTAGGCGTCGTGGATGACCCGGTGGTCCTCGGCGCGGATCTTGCCGTTGCGCAGGAAGACGTCGTTGACCTCCTTGCCTTCGAGGCCCTTGACCACCGCGTCGGCGTCGTCGGTGCCGGCGGCCTGCACCGCCTCCAGGTACTGCATGGCGGCGGAGTAGTTGGCCGCGTGCGCGAAGGACGGCCGGGTGCCGGTCTCCTTCTGGAACTTGTCGGCCCACTCCCGGTTCTGCTGGTCGAAGTTCCAGTACCAGGCGTCGGTGTAGGTGGTGCCGGCGAGGGCGGCCGGGGTGAGCGAGTGGATGTCGGTGATGAACATCAGGCCCACGGCCAGCCCGATGCCCTTGTCCCGCAGCTTGAACTCGTTGTACTGCTTGACCACGTTGACCAGTTCGGCGCCGGCCTGCATGGTGCCGAGGACCTGCGGCTTCGGGTTCAGCGTCGGGGCCTTGAGCAGGAACGACGAGTAGTCGCCGCTGGTGTTCGGGAACGGTGCGCCGTCCTTGCCGACCACGGTGCCGCCGGCCGCGCCGATCGCCGCGGAGAAGCTCTTCTCCATGTCCTGCCCGAAGGCGTAGTTCGGGTAGAGGATGTACCAGTTCTTGCCGACCTGCTGGGTGGTCACCGTGCCGGTGCCGTGGGCCAGCATGTACGTGTCGTACGCGTAGTGGAACGTGTACTTGTTGCAGCTCTTGCCGGTCAGCTCCGTGGTGGCCGCGCCGATGTTGAAGTAGAGCTTCTTCTTCTCCTTGGCCACGTCGGCGACCTTCAGGGCGGCCGAGGAGGTCGGCACGTCGAGGATCGCGTCGACGCCCTTGCGGTCGTACATCTCCTGGGCCTTGCTGTTGGCCACGTCGGGCTTGTTCTGGTGGTCGGCGGTCTCCACCGAGATGTTCTTGGTGATCGCCTTGTCGCCGTACTTGGCCTTGAAGTCGGCGATGGCCATCTCCACGGCCTTGACCGAGTTCTTCCCGGACAGCTCCGAGTAGGCCCCCGACTGGTCGTTGAGGACACCCAGCACGATCTTGTCGCCGGTCAGCTTCTGGTCGCCGCCGGACTGCGGACCACCGCCGCCACAGCCGGTGACCAGCGCCGCCACCGCCGCCGAGGCGGCGGCCACACCCACGCTCCTGCGCATCTCAATCCCTTCCGTACCGCGCGGTCCGCGCGGGTCAGCCGTCGTTTCAGATCCCGAGGTACGCCAACAGCTCGCGCTCCCGCGAGCGCACCTCGGAGTTGTCCATCGCCTCCGCGATGCGTCCCTCGGCCAGCAGGTAGTGCCGGTCGGCGACGCCGGTGGCGAAGTGCAGGTTCTGTTCGACCAGCAGCACGGTCACGCCGTGCTTCTTGGCCTCCCGCAGCAGGTCACCGACCTGCTGCACGAGCAGCGGCGACAGCCCCTCGGTGGGCTCGTCGCAGAGCAGCAGCCGGGCGCCCATGCGCAGCACCCGGGCCAGGGCGAGCATCTGCTGCTCGCCGCCGGAGAGCATGGTGGCCGCCGAGTCGCGCCGGCTGTAGAGGGCGGGGAACGCCTCGTACACCCGCTCCAGCGGCCACGGGTCGGGGCCGACCCGGGGCGGCAGGGTCAGGTTCTCGGTGACGCTGAGGGTGGCGTACGCGCCGCGGTCGTCGGGGACCCAGCCGAGCCCGAGCCGGGCCCGCTTGTAGGCCGGCAGCCGGGTGAGCTCCGTGCCGTCCAGGGTGACCGTGCCGCGCTGGCCGGGGTGCAGCCCCATCACGCAGCGCAGCAGGGTGGACTTGCCGGCGCCGTTGCGGCCGACCAGGGTGACCACCTCGCCGGCGGCCACGTCCAGGCTCACCTCCCGCAGCACCTGCGCCTCGCCGTACCAGGCGGAGAGGTTCTCAATGCGCAGCATCGGCAGCTCCCAGGTAGGCGGTGATGACCCGCTCGTCGGCGCGGACCTGCTCGTACGGCCCCTCGACCAGGACCTTGCCGGCCTGCAGGACGGTGACGGTGTCGGCGAGCCGGCCGACGACGCTCATGTTGTGCTCGACCATGACGACGGTGCGGCCGGCCCGCACCCGCCCGATCAGGTCGACGGTGCGGTCGACGTCCTCCAGCCCCATGCCGGCGGTGGGCTCGTCGAGCAGCAGCACCTTCGGGTCGAGGGCGAGCGCGATGGCCAGCTCCAGGGCCCGTTTGCGCCCGTACGCGAGGGCCTCGGCCGGCGCCTCGGCCAGCTCGGCGAGGCCGACCATGGCCAGCAGCTCGTCGGCCCGGTCGCGGTAGCGGTGCATCAGCTTGGCCGAGCGCCAGAACCGCCAGCCCAGCCCGCTCGGCGACTGGAGCGCCAACGACACGTGCTCCCGCGCGGAGAGCTGGGGAAAGAGGCTGGTGATCTGGAAGGAGCGGGCCACGCCGAGCCGGGCGACCCGCTCCGGGGGCAGCCCGGTGACGTCCCGACCGGCCAGCTCGATCCGCCCGGCGGTGGGCGGCAGGAAGCCGGTGAGCAGGTTGAACAGCGTGGTCTTGCCGGCGCCGTTGGGCCCCACCAGGGCGTGCACGGTCTCCGGCGCCACGTCGAGGTCGACGCGGTCGACCGCCCGGAAGCCCCGGAAGTCCCGGGTCAGCCCGCGGGCCGACAGGAGCGCTTGCCCGGCCATCGCCACACCCTCCGCAGGTTGCGAGGCGACGACCAGGTCGGTGACGGGGGTCACAGGGCCGTCGCGTTCAGGAAACCTACGGTGCTCCGCAGGAGTCGAACCATGTCGATTCCCCACACATTCGGCCCGGGCCGGACGGCTCCGCTCGCCATAGGGAGGGCCCCCTCCGGTCCCTCCGCCGACCCGACACACCGATCGGCAGGCGTCGACATGTGGCGGCGCCACCTCACCCGGTGACGGCGTACTCCGGCAGGTGCAGGCCCTCGGCCCGGCTGAAGAACAGCCGTTTGGTGAGCCCGCCCGACCGGGCCGCTGAGCCGGTGCGGGCCCTCCGCCCGTCAGTCCGGGAAGGTGACCACCCAGCGGGCGCCCTCGCTCCGGGCGAGCCGGTCGAACGCCGCCGGCGCCTCGTCCAGGCCGACCGTCCCGCTGATCAGCGGACGCAGGTCCAGGCTGCCGTCGGCGAGCGCGGCGGCCAGCTCCGGCACCTCGCGGTCCGGGTCGGACGAGCCGTACACCGAGGAGCGCAGGGTGCGGGCGGAGTGGAAGATGTCCAGCGCGGCGAGGCTGACCAGGTCATCCCTCCCGCCCATGCCGACCACGGTCACCGCTCCCCCGCGCCGGGTCAGCCGCCAGGCGGCGTGGATGGTGGCGGCGCTCCCGACGCACTCGAAGGCGTGGTCGACGCCCCGCCCCTCGGTGCGCTCCCGGACCTTCTTGGCCAGCGTGTTCCCGGCGCGTAGGAAGTCGGTGGCCCCGGCGGCGACCGCGAGGTCCCGTTTGGCCTCGACCACGTCGACGGCGACGATCGGCGCGGCGCCGGCCCGGCGGGCGGCGGTCAGCACGGCCAGCCCGACCCCGCCGAGCCCGATCACGGCGACCGACTCGCCGGCGGCCACCCGGGCGGTGTTCCGGACCGCGCCGCTGCCGGTGAGCACCGCGCAGCCGAGCAGCGCGGCCCGCTCCGGCGGCAGGCCGGCGGGCACCGGCACGGCGGCGTGCTCGGGCACCACCACCTCCTCGGCCAGCGCGCCGAGGCCGAGGGTGACGTGCAGCGGGCTTCCGTCGGCGGTCTCGCCCCGGGCCACCACCGGGGCGGTGTTGGCGGCGCAGAGCCAGGGTTCGCCGTGCCGGCAGTGCCAGCAGGCGCGGCAGGCGGGGGCCCAATTGAGCACCACCGGCGTGCCGACGGCCAGCCGGGCCCCGGGGCCGGTCTCGGCGACCACGCCGGCCGCCTCGTGTCCCAGCACCAGCGGGTACGCGGGCGCGAGCGTGCCGTTGACCATGGCCAGGTCGGAGTGGCAGATCCCGGCGGCGCGGATGCGTACCCGCAGCTCGCCGGCGCCGGGGGCGGGCAGGCGTACCTCCTCGACGGCGGGTGTGGCGTCCCGGCCGCGGACGACCAGAGCCCTCACCGCTGGATCGCCTTGAGCTCGGTGAACTCCTCCACGCCGGCCGGGCCCAGCTCGCGGCCGAGGCCGGACTGCTTGTATCCGCCGAACGGCGCGAGCGGGTTGAACGCGCCCCCGTTGACATCGACCTGGCCGGTGCGCAGCCGCCGGGCGACGGCGAGGGCCTGGTTTTCGTCGGCGGACCAGACGGCGCCGGCCAGCCCGTACCGCGAGTTGTTGGCGATGGCGACGGCCTCGTCGGTGTCGCCGAACGGGATGACCGCGAGCACCGGGCCGAAGACCTCCTCCTGGGCGAGCGCGCTGTCCGGGTGCACGTCGGCGAAGACGGTGGGCGCGACGAAGTGCCCGCGCGGCGGCAGCGGCACGTCCGGGCCGCCGGCGACGAGTCGGGCGCCGTCGGCCAGGGCCCGCTCGACGTGGCCGCGGACCCGCTCGGCCTGGGCGGCGGAGACCAGCGGGCCGAGCCGGGTCGCCGGATCGAACGGGTCACCCGTCCGGTAGCCCGCGACGGCCGCCGCGATCAGGTCGAGCGCCTCGGCGTAGCGGTCCCGATGGACCAGCATCCGGGTCCAGGCGGTGCAGGTCTGCCCGGAGTTGAGGAAGGCGTTGCCGACCCCGACCTTGACCGCGGTGGGCAGGTCGGCGTCGGCGAGGATCAGGTTGGCGGACTTGCCACCGAGTTCCAGGGCGACCCGGGCGATCCGGTCGGCGACGAGGTGGGCGACCCGGCGACCGGTGGCGGTGGAGCCGGTGAACGAGACCAGGTCGACGTCGGGGTGGGCGGCCAGGGCCTCGCCGACGACCGGCCCGGTGCCGGGCACCAGGTTGACCACCCCGGCCGGCAGCCCGGCCTCGCTGACCGCGTCGAAGAGCAGGTACGCGGTGAGCGGGGTGAGTTCGCTGGGCTTGACCACCACGGTGCAGCCGGCCGCCAGCGCCGGGGCCACCTTGGCGACGACCTGGTGCAGCGGGTAGTTCCACGGGGTGATCGCGCCGACCACGCCGACGGGTTCGCGGACCACGAGCGAGTTGCCGACGGTCTGCTCGGCCGGCGGGCGGGCGGCGAGCTCGACCATGCTGCGCAGCACGGTGAGCGGGAGGCCGGCCTGCACCCGGGTGGCGAGCTTGAGCGGCGTGCCCAGCTCCAGCGCGACGGTGTGCGCGATCGCCTCGGCGCGGGCGGCGAGCGCGGCGTGCAGCCGGTCGAGGTGGGCGGCCCGCTCGGCGGGGGCGGTGGCCGCCCAGCCGGGGAAGGCGGCGCGGGCGGCAGCGACGGCCCGGTCGACGTCGGCCGGGGTGCCGGCCGGCACCTGCCCGACGATCTCCCCGGTGGCCGGGTTCTCGACCGGGATCGCCTCCCCGTCGGCGGGGTCGACCCACGCGCCGGCGACGTGCAGGTGCCGGCGGACCAGGAGGGCGGGCGGCGCGGCGGCGAGATCCATGTCGTCCTTCCCGGGGCGGAAACTAGCGTTGGGAGTTTTGACGCTACTCCGGAGCGGCGGCCCGCTCCAGGGGCGCCACGGTCCGCTCGTACTCGGCGTGCAGGCCGAGCAGCAGCGCGTCCAGGCCGAGGGCGAAGGCACCCTCGTCGACGCTGTGCTGGTGGCCGGCGAGCCGGTGCGCCTGGCTCAGGTGCGGGTGTCCGGTGTAGAGCGCCGGATCCTCGACGAAGCCCCGCGCGAACGAGCCGAGCGCGGAGCCGGCAACGAAGTAGCGCAGCGCGGCGCCGATGTGGGTGGCCCGGGCGGGCGGCCACCCCGCCCCGACCAGGCCGCCGTAGACCGCGTCGGCCATGGCGAGCGCGGCCGGCCGCCGGCCCGGCCCCTGGGCCAGGTACGGGACGATGTTCGGGTGCGCGGCGAGCGCCGCCCGGTAGGACCGGGCCCAGCGTCGCAGCGCCTCGTACCAGTCGCAGCGGCCGAAGGCGCTGACGTCCACGGTGGCGGTGACGCTGTCCGCCACCGCGTCGAGGATGGCGCCCTTGGTGGCGAAATGGTTGTAGAGCGAGGGGCCCTGCACGCCGAGCGCCGTGGCCAGCCGCCGGGTGGAGAGCGCGCCGAGCCCGTCGGCGTCGATCAGCGCCAGCGCCGTGGTGACGATCCGGTCCCGGGTGAGCAGCGCCTGTCGGGGTCGCGGCACGTCAGGCCACCCGTACCGGGTCGCCGCTGCCCTGCGCCCACCCTCGGCCGATTTCCGCCACGCCACTCTCCCCGTCGGCACCGCCTGCTCACGCACCCTAGTCAAGCCCGCCGGGGCGCGCCTCACCTCGACGGTGGAAGGAGCGGGCTGGACGGATGAAAACTTACGCCGCTAGTTTGAGCGTACCCGCCGCACCGACGCCGAGGGAGCACGGTGGACTTCGCACTGTCCGACGAGGAACGGGCCGTCCGGGACACGGCCCGCGCGTTCATCACCCGCGAGGTGCTGCCGCTGGAGCAGGAGGTGCTGCGCCGCGAGCGCGCCCACCGCCCCGGCCTGGAGCGGTCCGAGCTGCGCGAGTTGCAGCTCAAGGCGAAGCGGTTCGGCTTCTGGGGGCTGGCCACCCCGGAGCAGTACGGCGGGATGGACCTGCCGGCCGTCATGCAGTCGCTGATCTGGACCGAACTCGGCCGCACCTTCGTGCCGTTCCGGTTCGGCGGCGAGGCGGACAACATCCTGTTCCACGCCACCGAGGACCAGCGGCGAGAGTTCCTCCTGCCCACCATCGAGGGGGAACGGATCTCCTGCTTCGCGATCACCGAACCGGGCGCCGGCTCGGACGCGGCGAACATCCGGCTGCGCGCCCGACGGGACGGCGACGACTGGATCCTCGACGGCGAGAAGACCTTCATCACCAACGGCGACGACGCCGACTTCGCCATCGTGATCGCGGTGACCGACCCCGAGCAGGGCGTCCGCCACGGCGGTGCCACCGCGTTCCTGGTGGACCGGGCGATGGGCTGGCGGTCGGAGTTCATCCAGACAATGGGCGAGGGCGGTCCGGCATCGCTGATCTTCGACCGCGTACGCGTGCCGCACCGCAACATCCTCGGCGAGGTCGGGCAGGGCTTCGCGCTGGGCATGCAGTGGATCGGCAAGGGGCGCTACACCATCCCCTCCCATGCCCTCGGCATCGCCGAGCGGGCGTTGCAGATGGCGATCGACCAGGCCAACACCCGGGAGACCTTCGGCGCCAAGATCGGCACCAACCAGGCGATCCAGTGGATGATCGCCGACTCGGAGACCGAGCTGGAAGCGGCCCGTTGGCTGGTGCTGCGCGCCGCGTGGACGGTCGACCAGGGCCTGGATCCCCGGCACGCCTCGTCGATGGCCAAGCTCTACGGCGCCGGCATGGTCAACCGGGTGGTGGACCGGGTGCTGCAGATCCACGGCGGCATGGGCTACACCCGCGAGCTGCCGATCGAACGCTGGTACCGGCAGGTCCGGCTGTACCGGATCTTCGAGGGCACCGACGAGATGCAGCGCCTGATCATCGCCCGGGACCTGCTGCGCGGGTACACGAAGATCGGCGCCCACCTGGCCTGAGCGGCGACCGCTCCCGCTCAGTCCGTCAACGCTTCCAGGGCCCGGTCCACGTCCTCCTTGGTGGTGTAGAGGTGGAAGGAGGCGCGCACCCGGCCGGCGCGGACCGCCGCGCGTACCCCGGCCCGAGCCAGCTTCTCCGCCGCGCCGGGCACGGCCACCGTCACGATCGCGCTGTCGCCGGGCGGCCGGCCCAGCCCGACCAGGAACCGGTTGGCCAGCGCCACGTCGTGATCGCGCACGGCGGGCAGCCCGATCTCGGCGAGCAGCTCCAGGGTGGGCGCCGCCCCCACATAGCTGAACCACGCCGGGGAGATGTCGAAGCGCCGGGCGTCGTCGGCCAGCCGCAGCGGCGGGCCGTAGTAGGAGGCGTGCACGTCCTGGCCCGCGTACCAGCCGGCGGCGTCGGGGCGCAGCCGCTCGCGCAGCGCCGGGGCCAGGTAGGCGAAGGCGGTGCCGCGCGGCGCCATCAGCCACTTGTACGCCGACACCACCACCACGTCGGCGAGAGCCGCGTCGAAGGGCAGCCAGCCGCACGCCTGGGTGGCGTCCACCGCGACGAGGGCGCCGTGCGCCCGGGCCGCCGCGACGATCTCGTCGTACGGGGCGACGGTGCCGTCGGACGACTGCACCAGGCTGAACGCGACCAGGTCGGTGCCGGCGTCGATCGCGTCGACCAGGCCGGCCAGCGGCACCGTGCGGACCCGGACGCCCCGCTCCTGCTGCACCAGCCAGGGAAACAGGTTCGAGGTGAACTCCACCTCGGGGACGACCACAGTCGCGCCGGGCGGCAGCCCGGCTGCCACCGGGGCGAGCAGCTGCGACGCCGTGCTGCCGATCGCCACGTCCGCCGGCGCCACCCCGACGAGCCGGGCGAACCCGGCGCGGGCCTGCTCGGCGGCCTCGCCCCAGCCCTCCCAGGAGATCCGTCCCACCCGCCAGTCCGCCAGGGCGTCCTGCAACGCCACCCAGGCGGGCTCGGGCGGCAGCCCGTAGCTGGCGGTGTTCAGCCAGCCGGGCTGCGGCTGCCACAACTTCTGCGCGTCGTCGAGCTTCACCCCGCCGACGCTAGTGACGACGCCGACGCCCGGGCACGGCCAATTCGGGCGTCGTGGTTTGCGACGGCGCACCCGGCGGCGGATGCGCCCGCCCCGCCCCGGGCCGCCGGGCTTCTTGTCCCGGACGACTACCTTGCTGATCAAGTCAGCAAGCCACCCCCGTGAGAGGTACCGCGCACATGCCGTTCGGCTTCACCCTCGCGATCGTCGCCGCCCTCGCTGCGGCCATCGCCATCGCCGTCGCACTATTTGGCCCAGGCAGGAGCGTACGGCAGCGCGCCATGCTGGCGGCGGCCGCCGCCCTGGTCGCCACACTCGTTCTCACCCTCTTGTCGAGTGCCCACTCGGTACCCATCCGCTCGGTCGGGATCATCACCAGCTTCGGCAAGCCGACCGGCGAGGTCACCGGCTCCGGCCTGAAGTGGGTCGCGCCATGGCAGCGGGTCGGCGAGTGGGACGCCGGGCGGCAGAAGTACGACCACATCGGCAGCGACCACTGCGTTCGGGTACGCACCGGCACCCTCGCCGACGCGTGCGTCGAGGTGCTGGTCGAGTGGCAGGTCCGACCCGAGAACGCGCCGAAGCAGTTCATGGACTACAAGGGCGACTTCGACAGTTTCCGTGGGCAGCGGGTCGGTGTCCAGCTCGACAGCGCCGTCAACGACGCCTTCTCCACCTACAACCCACTGGAGCGGATCGACGCGAAGACCGGCAGCTTGAACGTCGACCTCAAGCCGTTCGCGGAGAGCATCAAGAGCAACGCCGAAGGCCGGCTGGCCGAGGACGTCGACATCTTGTCGGTCACCATTACCCGCGTCAACCACGACGACAAGACCGAGGGCAACATCAAGGCGTTCCAGGACAAGCTCGCCCAGACCCGCAATCTCGAACAGGACCGCCGCAACGCCGAGATCCAGAAGCAGATCACCGAGACCAACGCCAAAGTGGACAAGGTGACCCGCTGCCTGGAGATCGCCGAGAAGAACGGCAGCACGCCGGGCCTCTGCATCAACCCGGGCATCGTCACCGGCACCGCCAAGTGAACACTCCAGCCACGCCGAATGATCGGCGTCCGGTAGTCGGGCCGAACGCGACCAGACCCTACCGCCCCTGATCCGCAAGCGTCCTCGCGAGATCGTGCTCAAACATGGAAACAGTGGCCTCGCTCAGGCGGCGAGGCCACTGTTTCCTGGATCGAGCGCGATCTTGACGGGCGCGACAGGCCACCGGCGCGCCCGTGGCTGGATCAGGCGGGCACGTCGACCGGCGACGTGCGCCGCGACGCCGGCACCGCCTCGTCCGGCCCCCCGTGCGCGTCGTCCTCGTCGAGCATGGTCGCCTCGTCGAACGGACGTCCGCCGCCGAGCACGGCCTGGGCCTGCTCCCGGTCGAACTGGCCGGTCCAGGTGCCGACCAGCACGGTGGCGACCGCGTTGCCGGCGAAGTTGGTCAGCGCCCGGGCCTCGGACATGAACCGGTCGATGCCGACGATCAACCCGACGCCGTCGACCAGGTCCGGCCGGTGCGACTGCAGGCCGCCGGCCAGGGTCGCCAGGCCCGCGCCGGTCACCCCGGCCGCGCCCTTGGAGGCGATGATCATGAACACCAGCAGCGACACCTGCTCGCCCAGCGACAGCGGCTTGCCCAGCGCGTCGGCGACGAACAGCGACGCCATGGTCAGGTAGATGGCGGTGCCGTCGAGGTTGAACGAGTATCCGGTCGGCACGGTGATCCCGACGACCGGCTTGCTCACCCCGAAGTGCTCCATCTTGGCGATCAGGCGGGGCAGCGCCGACTCGGACGACGAGGTCGACAGGATCAGCAGGAACTCCCGGCCCAGGTAGGCGAGCAGCTTGAAGATCGAGATCCGGGCGACGAACCACAGCAGGGCCCCCAGCACCAGGAACACGAAGAGCGCACAGGTGACGTAGAACCCGAGCATGATCTGCGCCAGGCTCTTGAGCGCGTCCACGCCGGTCGCGCCCACGACGGCGGCCATCGCGCCGAACGCGCCGATCGGCGCCACCCACATGATCATCGCCAGCACCTTGAAGACGAGGCGCTGGATCACGCCGACGGCGCGCAGCACCGGCTCGCCCCGCGTACCCATGGCCTGCACGGCGAAGCCGACCAGCAGCGCGACCAGCAGCGTCTGGAGCACCTCGCCCTCGGTCAGCGCGGAGAGCAGCGAGGTCGGGATGACGCCGAGCAGGAAGTCGACCGTGCCGCCGCTCTCGCCACCGGCGGCGGCCTTGCCCGCCTCGGCGATGTCCGGGCCGAGGTTCAGGCCGGTGCCGGGCTGGATGATGTTGCCGACCACCAGGCCGATCGCCAGCGCCACGGTCGACATGAGCAGGAAGTAGCCGAGGGCCAGACCGCCGACCTTGCCGACCTTGGCCGCTTGGCGGACGGAGCCGACGCCCAGCACGATGGTGCAGAAGATGACCGGGCTGATCATCATCTTGATCAGGTTCACGAAGCCGGTGCCGAGCGGCTTCAGCTCCTTGCCGACCTCGGGGGCGGCGAAGCCGACCACGACGCCGGCCAGCACGGCCACGATGACCGCGAGGTAGAGGTAGCGCGTCCGGTCCCGGCGGGCGGGCCGGGCGGCCGTGGGGGTGGGTGAGGTGGTGTCCATTCCCACAATGTGAAGCGTGTCTCAGCACAGGGCATCCTTGCGTTCATTCTGTTCACCCCTGTGACTCGCGGCCGAAACGGGCCGCTGACCGGTGCGCCACACTTGCGGACGGCGCGCGGCGGAAGGAGGGGAACGTGGCCCGACGGCAGTGGAGCATCGCAGGGCAGTTGTTCGCCCTCCAGGCGCTGGTGGTGACGCTGCTGGTGCTCGCCGGCGCCGGGGGCGCCGTCTGGCTGGCCCGCAGCGACTCCCACCAGGCGGCGGAGGACGAGGTCCTGGCGGTGGCGCAGACCGTCGCCCGGTCCCCCGACGTCCGCACGGCGCTCACCACCGCCGACCCGCCGGCCACCCTCCAGCCGTACGCCGAAGCCACCCGGGTGGCCACCGGAACGGACTTCGTGGTCGTGATGGCCCCGGACCGGACCCGGTACTCCCACCCCAACCCGGACCTCATCGGGCAGCCGTTCATCGGCGACATCGGCCCCGCCCTGGCCGGCGAGCCGTTCACCACCACCAACGTCGGCACCCTCGGCGAGTCGGTGCGCGCGGTCGTGCCGGTGTACGGCGACGGCCAGCGGATCGTCGGACTGGTTTCGGTCGGCATCACCACCCAGGCGATCAACCGGAAGCTGCTCGGCCAGATCCCGGTGCTGCTGGGCGCCGCCGTCCCGGCGCTGGCCCTCGCGGCCACCGGCGCCTGGCTGCTCAGCCGGCGGCTGCGCCGGCAGACCCACGGCCTCGGCCCGACCCAGATGACCCGGATGTACGAGTACTACGACGCCGTCCTGCACTCCGTACGCGAGGGGCTGGTGGTGCTGGCCCGGGACGGTCGGGTGGCGCTGGTCAACGACGAGGGGCGCCGCCTGCTCGGGCTGGCCGAGGACGCTGCGGTGACCGACCGGCCGGTGGTCGGCATCGACCTGCCGCCCGCGGTGGCCGAGTTGCTGGACTCCGGGCGGGACGCGCACGACGAGCCGGTCCTCGCCGGTGACCGGGTGCTGGTGGCCAACCAGCGGACCACCCGCTTCGAGGGGACCGTGCTCGGCACCGTGCTGACCCTGCGCGACCAGACCGAGCTGCGCAACCTGGCCAGCGAACTGGACTCGGTACGTGCACTCACCGAGGCGTTGCAGGCTCAGACCCATGAGTCGGCCAACCGGCTGCACACCGTGCTGACCCTGGTGGAGCTGGGCCGCACCGACGAGGCGGTCCAACTCGCCACCCGCGACCTGGCGCTGGCCCAGCAGCTCACCGACCGGGTCGTCGGGGCGGTGACCGAGCCGGCGCTGGCCGCCCTGCTGCTCGGCAAGTCGGCCCGGGCCGGCGAGCGCGGCGTGGACCTGGTGATCGAGCCCGACTGCCGGCTCGACGACAGCCCGCTGCCCCCCACCGACCTGCTCACCGTGGTCGGGAATCTGGTCGACAACGCCCTCGAGGCGGTGGCCGGCACGCCGCCGCCGCGCCGGGTCCGGGTGTTCGTGGGCACCACCGACGACGAGATCGTGGTCCGGGTCGGTGACAACGGCCCCGGCCTGGACCCGGACCGGGTTGCGGACGCGTTCCGGCGCGGCTGGTCCACCAAGAGCGCCGGCCGGGGGCTCGGCCTGGCGCTGGTCGGGCAGGTGGTCCACCGGCACGGCGGCCGGACCGAGGTGGCCCGCGCCGACGACGGCGGCACCCTGTTCACCGTCCGCCTGCCGATCCCGCGGGAGGCCGCATGAG
>NZ_JBIAFE010000003.1:160755-416267 GCF_042869115.1 Micromonospora sp. NPDC007230
GAGCGAGCGCAGCGAGCGAATCATCAGGCTCAGTGCGGTGGAGCCTCATGCGACCGCGGAGCGAAGCGGAGCGGCCGCATGAGCGAGCGCAGCGAGCGAATCATCAGGCTCAGTGCGGTGGAGCCTCATGCGACCGCGGAGCGAAGCGGAGCGGCCGCATGAGCGAGCGCAGCGAGGCGGACGCATGACCGACATCCGGGTGCTGGTGGTGGAGGACGAGCCGCTGCTGGCCGAGGCGCACAAGGCGTACACCGAGCGGGTGCCCGGCTTCGTGGTGGTCGGGGTGGCGCACACCGCGCGGGAGGCGACGGCGGCGCTGCGGCAGCGGGGCGGTACGGGCATCGACCTGGTGCTGCTCGACTTCCGCCTGCCCGATCTGCACGGCCTGGACGTGTGCCGGGCCCTGCGGGCGGCGGGCAGCAGCGTCGACGTGCTGGCGGTGACCTCGGCGCGGGACCTGGCGGTGGTCCGCACCGCGGTCTCCCTGGGAGTGACCCACTACCTGCTCAAGCCGTTCACCTTCGCCGCCTTCCGCGACAAGCTGGAGCGCTACGCGGACTACCGGCGGCAGGCCCTCGCGGAGGGCGAGGTGGCCGCCCAGCACGAGGTGGACCAGATGTTCGCCACCCTGCGCGGTGCGGCCCGGCACACCCTGCCCAAGGGGTTGGACGAGCAGACCTTGCACCGGGTGCTCTCCGCGCTCGGCGGGGGCACCGGGCGGTCCGCGGCCGAGGTCGGCCGGGAGACCGGGATCTCCCGGGTCACCGCCCGGCGCTACCTGGAATACCTGGTGACCAGTGATCGCGCCGTGCGCGCTCCGCGTTACGGCACCCCCGGCCGCCCAGAGTTCGAGTACCGGCCGAGATGATCTGACGGAGTCGTTCGACGCGGCCGGGAACTGACGGACCGCCGGGCGGCCGGACCCGGCCGGCTGCCGCAGCCGGAGCGGCCCTACCGGATGTTCCCGGTGTGGCCGAGGGAGTAGCGGCCGGGTTGGGGCCAGATGGTGAGGCCGTGTGGGCCTCGGCCGACGGGGATTCGGGCTAGTAGTTTGCCGTTGTCGGTGTTCAGGACGTATACCTCGTCGTGGTAGCGGCCGGAGAGCCAGAGTTGTTTGCCGTCGGCGGAGAGGCCGCCCATGTCGGGGCTGCCGCCGCCGGGGATCCGCCAGGTTGTGGTGGGTTTCAGGGTGGTCAGGTCGAGGACGGTGACGCTGCCTTCGTCGCGGTTGGTGACGTAGGCCAGCCGGGCGTCGCGGCTGAAGTAGATGCCGTGGGCGCCTCGGCCGGTGCGGATGAACCCGGTCTGGCGGGTGGCTTGGCCGTCGAAGACGTACACGCCGTGGGCGTGCATGTCCGCGACGAGGAAGTGTTGCCCGTCGGGGGTGAGTCGGGTGTCCTGGGGCATGCCGTCGGAGGCTTCGGTGAGCCGGAAGTCACGCAGCTTGCGGAGGTTGGTGGTGTCCAGGACCAGCATCCGGTTGGCGAACTCGCAGCTGAACAGCATGGTCTTGCCGTCGGCGGTGTAGTCCATGTGGTTGATGCCGCCGCACTCGGGGAACCGGACCGACCGCACCCGCTGCCAGGTGCCCAGGTCGTAGAAGTCGAGCCGCTGGTACGCCTCGGCGACCACGATCGCCTGCTTGCCGTCGGGGGTGAAGTAGAGGTTGTAGACGTCTTCGAGCTTGCGGAACCCGCCCGGGTCGCCGGTGCGCGCGTCGATCGGGACCAGGCCACCGTTGGGGATCTGGCTGGAGGCGACATAGAGGGTGCGCAGGTCGTAGGAGGGCACCACGTGCTGCGGCTCCGGCCCGCCGGGGAACTTCCGCACCACCTTGAACGACGCCGGGTCGATCACCCACACGTCGTTGCTCTTCGTGTTCGGCACATACACCGCCGGCCGGTCCCCGCGCACCGCCGCGGCGAGCTGGCCGGGGCCGGCCGCAGCGTAGACGTTGCCCGCCGCCGGATAGCTCGGCATCCCCGACACCAGCGGCCCGAACGACCCACCCGCCGACGGGCTGGTCACCGCCTCCCGGGTGGGCGCCCGGTCGGTGCAGGCCAGCAGCCCGGCCGACAGAACCAGGACCGGGACGGCAGCCAACACCTGTCGGCGGGACACTCCACGACGATAACGGACAAAAGCTATCGAGTCGCCGGGAACGTCAGCTGACGTTGGCCGGGCCGAGGACGCTCTTCAGGTCGCCCATCAGCGCGGTGGTGGCCGCCACCCGGAACGGCCCGAGGCGCAGCGTGGTGGTCTTGCCGCCGTTGAGCAGCTTGACGTGCACCTCGGTGTCGCCGGGGTGCAGCACCAGGGTCTCCTTGAGCTTCTCCACCAGCGGCGGCGTGCAGCGGTGCACCGGGATGGTCAGCGTAACCGGCTTGTTCGCCGGGTTGCTGCTGATGTCGGGCATGGACATGTCCATCGCCATGATCCGGGGCGTGTCGTCCCGACGGTCCACCCGCCCCTTGACCACCACGATCGCGTCTTCGGCGATGTACTGGCCGATCACCTCGTAGGTGTTGGGGAAGAACAGCGTCTCGACACCACCGGCCAGGTCCTCCAGCGTGGCGGAGGCCCAGGCCCGGCCCTGCTTGGTGACCCGGCGCTGCACACCGGAGAGGATCCCGGCCAGGGTCACCACCGCCCCGTCGGGCACGGTCCCCTCCTCGGAGAGCGCGGCGATGGTGCAGTCGGCCGCCGCGCCGAGCACGTGCTCCAGGCCGAACAGCGGGTGGTCGGAGACGTACAGGCCGAGCATCTCGCGTTCGAAGGCGAGCTTGTCCCGCTTGTCCCACTCCCCTTCGCCGATGGTCGGCATCACCGTGGTGCTGCTGCCGGCGTCCGCGTCGCCGAAGCCGGCGCCGAAGAGGTCGTACTGGCCGACCGCCTCCTTGCGCTTGACGTCGGCGTACGCGTCGATGGCGTCGGCGTGCACGGCGAGCAGGCCCTTGCGGGGGTGGCCGAGCGAGTCGAACGCCCCGGCCTTGATCAGCGATTCGATGGTCTTCTTGTTGCAGACCACCGCGTCCACCTTCGACAGGAAGTCGTAGAAGTCGGCGTAGGCGTCCTTCTCCTCGCGGCACCGCATGATCGAGGTGACCACGTTCGCGCCGACGTTGCGGATGGCGGCCAGACCGAAGCGGATGTCCCGGCCGACCGGGGTGAACGGCCCGGCCGAGGTGTTCACGTCGGGCGGCAGCACCTGGATGCCCATCCGCCGGCACTCGGACAGGTAGAGCGCCATCTTGTCCTTGTCGTCGCCGACCGAGGTGAGCAGCGCCGCCATGTACTCGGCCGGGTAGTGCGCCTTGAGGTACGCCGTCCAGTACGACACCAGGCCGTACGCGGCGGAGTGGGCCTTGTTGAAGGCATAGCCGGCGAACGGGACGAGCACGTCCCACACCGCCTGGATCGCCTCGTCGGAGTAGCCGCGCTCGCGGCAGCCGTCCCGGAACGGGATGAACTCCTTGTCGAGGATCTCCTTCTTCTTCTTACCCATCGCCCGGCGCAGCAGGTCGGCCTGGCCGAGGCTGTAGCCGGCGAGGATCTGCGCGGCGCGCTGCACCTGCTCCTGATAGACGATCAGGCCGTAGGTGGGGGCGAGGATCTCCCGCAGCGGCTCCGCCAGCTCCGGGTGGATCGGCGTGATCTCCTGGAGGTTGTTCTTGCGCAGCGCGTAGTTGGTGTGCGAGTCCACGCCCATCGGGCCGGGCCGGTAGAGGGCGAGGACGGCGGAGATGTCCTCGAAGTTGTCCGGCTTCATCAGACGCAGCAGCGAACGCATCGGCCCGCCGTCGAGCTGGAACACGCCCAGGGTGTCACCGCGGGCGAGCAGCTCGTAGGCGGCCTTGTCGTCCAGCTGCAGGGCCAGCAGGTCCAGCTCCTTGCCGTGGTTGAGCTGGATGTTCTTGACCGCGTCGTCGATGATCGTGAGGTTGCGCAGGCCGAGGAAGTCCATCTTCAACAGCCCGAGCGACTCGCACGTCGGGTAGTCGAACTGGGTGATGATGGCCCCGTCGGCGTCCCGCCGCGTCAGCGGGATGTGCTCGATGATCGGCTCGGCGGACATGATGACGCCGGCGGCGTGCACGCCGGTCTGCCGGATCAGCCCCTCGATGCCCTTCGCGGTCTCGATGACCTTCTTGACGTCCGGGTCGGACTCGTAGAGGCCGCGGATCTCGCCCGCCTCGGCGTAGCGCGGGTGCTTCGGGTCGAAGATGCCCGACAGCGGGATGTCCTTGCCCATCACCGCCGGCGGCATCGCCTTGGTGATCCGGTCGCCCACCGCGTACGGGTAGCCGAGCACCCGGGCCGAGTCCTTGATCGCGGCCTTCGCCTTGATCGTGCCGAAGGTGGCGATCTGCGCGACCTTGTCCTCGCCCCACTTGTCGGTGACGTACCGGATCACCTCACCGCGCCGGCGCTCGTCGAAGTCGATGTCGACATCGGGCATCGAGACGCGCTCGGGGTTGAGGAACCGCTCGAAGATCAGGCCGTGCGGGATCGGGTCCAGGTCGGTGATGCCCAGGGCGTACGCGACCAGCGAGCCGGCGGCCGAGCCACGGCCCGGGCCGACGGCGATGCCCTGGCTCTTGGCCCACTGGATGAAGTCGGCGACCACGAGGAAGTACGACGGGAAGCCCATCTGCACGATGACGCCCAGTTCGTACTCGGCCTGGGCGACGTGCCCCTCCGGGATGCCGTTCGGGAAGCGGCGCTCCAGCCCCCGGAACGTCTCCTTGCGGAACCAGGACTCCTCGGTCTCCCCCTCGGGGATCGGGAACCGCGGCATCAGGTTGTGGAACTCGAACATCCCGGCCGGGTCGACCTTCTCGGCGACCAGCAGGGTGTTGCGGCAGCCCTGCTGCCACAGCTCGGACGAGTCGACCGCGCGCATCTGGTCGGCGGACTTGACGAAGTAGCCGCCGCCCTCGAACCGGAACCGGTTGGGGTCGGCGATGTTGCTGCCGGTCTGTACGCAGAGCAGCACGTCGTGCGCCTCAGCCTGCGCCTCGTGGGTGTAGTGCGAGTCGTTGGTGACCACCGGCGGGATGTCGAGCTTGTGGGCGATCTCGACGAGGCCGTCGCGGACCCGGCGCTCGATCTCGAGGCCGTGGTCCATGATCTCCAGGAAGTAGTTCTCCTTGCCGAAGATGTCCTGGTATGCGGCGGCGACCTTGAGGGCCTCGTCGAACTGACCGAGCCGCAGCCGGGTCTGCACCGCGCCGGACGGGCAGCCGGTGGTCGCCATGATGCCCTCGGCGTGCTCGGCGATCAGCTCCATGTCCATCCGGGGCCACTTGACGTAGTGGCCCTCCATCGAGGCGCGGGAGTTGAGCGTGAAGAGGTTGTGCAGCCCGTTCTTGTTCGCCGCCCACATGGTCATGTGGGTGATCGCGCCGTTACCCGAGACGTCGTCGCTCTTCTGTTCCGGGCGGCCCCACTTGACCCGCTGTTTGTGGAAGCGCGACTCCGGCGCCACGTACGCCTCGACGCCGAGGATGGGCTTGACGCCGGCCGCCGTCGCCTGCTTGTAGAAGTCGTTCGCGCCGTGCATGTTGCCGTGGTCGGTGATCGCCACCGCCGGCATGCCGAGCCGGGCCGCCTCGGCGAAGAGGTCCTTGAGCCGGGCCGCCCCGTCGAGCATCGAGTACTCAGTGTGCACGTGCAGATGCGCGAACGAATCGCCCATGCGTGGCGCCCCCCGGGGTGTGGATCAAGGCTGCGTCGGAGTCGACCGACTCACCCTACCCAGGTCGGCTGACCGGCTCCACCGTCCGCGCCGAGGGTGTTCCGGGTCTCTCTTCCGGCGGTCGCGTGCCGCACGATGATGTACGGGGTTGGAATAGTGTGCGCAACACAGTATCGTGTGCCGCATGGTGAGCGACGAGGTCCTCCGGACCCATCTTCAGGAGCTGCGGCGCGGCACGGTCGTGGTGGCGAGCCTGGTCGCCCTGCGCCGGCCCGACTACGGCTACGCGCTGCTGCAACGGCTGGGCGAGCACGGCTTCCCGGTCGACGCCAACACGCTCTATCCCCTGCTCCGGCGGCTGGAGGAGCAGGGGCTGTTGACCAGCGAGTGGAACACCGAGGAGAGCCGGCCGCGCAAGTTCTACCGCACCAGTGCCGACGGCGAGGCCGTGCTGGACCGCCTGCTGGACGACCTGACCGCCGTGCAGACCTCCGTCGCCGGCCTGATCGAAGGAGCGGACCGATGAGTTCCCTGACCGACCGGTACGTCACCGCCACCCTGCGTACGGTGCCGGCACCCCGTCGCGCGGAGATCGCCTCCGAGTTGCGGGCGTCCATCGCGGACATGATCGACGGCCGGACCGACGCCGGGCAGGACGCCGACACCGCCGAGCGGGAGGTGCTCACCGAGCTCGGCAACCCCGACCAGCTGGCGGCCCGCTACGCCGACCGGCGGCTGCAGCTCATCGGCCCGCGCTACTACCTGGTCTGGTGGCGGCTGCTGCGGACGCTGCTCACCTACATTCCCGCCATCGTGGGTGTCGCGACCGGCGTGGTGAAGGCGACGGTCGACGGCGAGCCCGGCGCGGCGATCGGCGCCGGGGTGGTCGGCGCGATGCAGACGGCGGTGCAGATCGCGTTCTGGCTCACCCTCGTCTTCGCCGTGCTCGAGCGCACCAACACGCCGCTGAACCTGCCCGAGTGGAGCGTCGACCAGCTGCCCGAGGCGCCGAAGGAGCGGCAGGTGCCGCTCGTCGACACCTGCGCCTCGATCGTGTTCCTGCTGTTCGCCATCGCGTTCTTCCCCTGGCAGCACTTCCAGCCCTGGATCTCGGGTGACGGCTCCCGACTGCCGATGATCGACCCGGCGCTGTGGAGCTTCTGGCTGCCCGTACTGCTGGCGGTGCTGGTCGCCGACATCTGCCTGGAGGTCGCGAAGTACCGGTCGGGGCGGTGGACCTGGCCGCTGGTCGCGGTCAAGACGGTGCTCGATCTCGCGTTCGCCGTGCCGCTCACCTGGCTGCTGCTCACCGACCGGCTGCTCAACCCGGAGCTGGTCCAGCGGTTCGAGTGGCTGCGTGAGGGCGGCACGCAGGACCTGGCGCGGGCGACCGTCCTGGTCACCGCCGTCATCGTCGTCCTGGGCTTCATCGACAGCGCCGTCAAGGCGCGGCGGCACGCCGCCTGAAGCGGTCTCGGCCCGGCGCGCACGGGGGCGCCGGGCCGAGCCGTGTTCCCGGTCAGGTGGCGGTCGAGCGGGCCCGCCACTCCCGGCCCAGCATGGCGTAGACCACCTCGTCGGTCCACTCGCCCTTGACGAACTCGTTCTCCCGCAGGTGCGCCTCGCGGCGCATGCCGAGCCGTTCCAGCACCCGCGCCGAGGCGCTGTTCCGGGCGTCGAGCCGGCCGACGATCCGGTGCAGGCCGAGGCCCTCGAAACCGAGCCGCAGCATCTCCCGGGCCGCCTCGGTGACGTACCCCCGGCCGGTGTGGTCCGGATGCAGCACGTACCCGATCTCGCCCTGCTGGTGCTCGCCGCTGGTCCAGGTCAGCAGCACGTCGCCGACCAGCTCGCCGGTCGCCGGCAGCACCATCGCGAGGTTCAACACGTCGCCCGGTGCGCGCACCGCGGTCCGCCCCCGCAGGCGCTCGATCGCCGCCGCGGCGGCGGCCTCGTCGTACGGCTCGTGGTAGAGGTAGCGGGTGACCTCCGGCCGGGAGCGGTAGGCGGTCAGGGCGGCGAGGTCGTCGGCGGTGAACGCGCGCAGCACGAGCCGGTCGGTGCGCAGCGGCAGGTCGGGGACGAGCATCCGGGAAGGGTACGGGCACGACCGGCGACCGGTCAGCTAGGTTTCGAATCGACAGGGAGTGGCCATGCGGATCCGGGGCATCGTCTACGACACGGGCGTCGAACTGCTGCCCGGCCGGCCGTCCCGGCCGGACTTCGACCCCGACCAGGTCCGCGCCGACCTGCGGGGGATCGCCACCGAGCTGCACGCCACCGCGGTACGACTCGTCGGAGAGAACCTGGACCGGCTGCGCCTGGCGGCCGAGGCCGCCGCCGAGGCGGGGCTGGCGGTCTGGCTCTCCCCCGCGCTGCCGGACGCCACGTCGGCCGCCGCCCGCCTCCAACTCGGCAGCTGCGCCGACATCGGGGAGCGGCTGCGTGCCCGGGGCGCCGAGGTGGTGCTGGTGGCCGGCTGGGAGTCGACCCTGTTCCTGCGCGGCATCGTCTCCGGGGCCACCACCACCGACCGGATGGCCACCATGACCAGCCCGCGCCGGCTGCTGTGGAGCACCGTGCGCCACGGCCCGTTCCCGTGGGCGCTCAACCGGCACCTGCGCCGGGCCGCCGCCACGGCGCGGTCCCGATTCCAGGGTCCGGTGGCATACGCCGCGCTCGGTTTCGAGAGGGTCGACTGGCGGCCCTTCGACCTCGTCGGGGTGGACCACTACCGCAGCGGGGAGTCGCCGGAGGCGTGGGCGGCGGCGATCGGGCGGTGGCGCCGGCCCGGCAAGCCGGTGGTGCTCACCGAGCTGGGCTGCGCCACGTACGCGGGCGCCGAGGCCCGCGGCGCGCTCGCCTGGACGGTGGTCGACCGGGACGCGGATCCGCCCCGGCTGCGCGAGCCGGTGGTCCGGGACGAAGGGGCACAGGCCGAGGAAATCGGTCGGCTGCTGGACGCGGCCGACGCGGCCGGGGTGGCGGGCGCCTTCGTCCACACCTACGCGTCGTTCAGCTATCCGCACCGGCCCGAGCCGGAGCTCGACCTGGACACCGCCGGCTACGGCCTGGTCGCGGTGCTGCCCGACGGCTCCGTACGCCGCAAGGCCGCCTTCGACGCGGTGGCCCGCCGGTTCGCCGCCGGCTGACGGCCCGCGGTCGAGGCGGTGGCCGCGCCGCCGCGGCCTCGCGGTCCGTCACGAGCGATCCGATCACCAGCGGCGAACGTCAGCTGATCCGCTCCTGGCTCAGTTGCGGCACGAGCCTGGCCGCGGTCTCGAAGTCGGCGTCCTGATGAAGTACGACCAACTTCAGGCGGATGGCGGTGGCGATCACCAGGTGATCCGCGACGGACAGGCCCTGGTGCGCGCTCTGGCTGGCGAGCTCCTGCCGCACCGCCCGCACGACCTGCCAGGCATCGTCGGGAACCGGAACCCACGGGTACAGGTCGCGCAGCCCCCGCTCAACCCGGTCGTAGGCCTTGGCGTCGGCGATAGTCAGGGTTTCCACGAGCACCGGGTCACAGATGGCGATCAGGCCACGGGCGGCGAGGTCGGACCAGCTCGAATCGACCTGACGACGGACCATGCGGACCAGAGCGCTCGTGTCGACCAGATACTTCACTGGTCGAGCTCGTTGAGCCGCTCGAAGTGGAAGCCCCCCTCGTCGGCGACCTCCTGAAGGTCGGCCAAGGCCCGCTGCCGGCGCTCGCGGCTGGACTCCACAGCCTGTCGGAGGGCCTCCGTCACCGTCTCCTTCTTGGTGGCGGTGCCGAGCGCAGCGGTCGCTTCCGCCAGAAGATCCTCATCGAGATCCAACAGAGTCTTGGCCATGAAATACACCTCCCGCACGATGATATATCCGGGAGGAGCGTATATCCAGACCCGGCGGGTGCCATGGTCTCGCGCCGGACGACGACGTCGCCCGGCGCAAACCGCACCCGGGTCACCGCCGGCTCAGCCGACGGCCGCCATGACCTCGTCGGAGACGTCGAAGTTCGCGTACACGTTCTGCACGTCGTCGCAGTCCTCGAGGACGTCGATCAACTTGAAGATCTTGCGCGCGCCCTCCTCGTCCAGCGGCACGCTGACGCTGGGCACGAGGGAGGACTCGGCGGACTCGTACTCGATGCCGGCGTCCTGCAGGGCGGAGCGCACCGCGATCAGGTCGCCCGGCTCGGAGACCACCTCGTACGCCTCACCGAGGTCGTTGACCTCCTCGGCGCCGGCGTCCAGGACCGCCATCATCACGTCGTCCTCGGTGGTGCCCGCCTTGGGGACGATCACCACGCCCTTGCGGGAGAACAGGTACGACACCGAGCCGGCGTCGGCGAACGAGCCGGCGTTGCGGGTCAGTGCGGTGCGCACCTCGGTGGCGGCGCGGTTGCGGTTGTCGGTGAGGCACTCGATGAGCAGCGCGACGCCGTTCGGGCCGTAGCCCTCATACATGATCGTCTGGTAGTCGGCGCCACCGGCCTCCAGGCCGGAGCCGCGCTTGACCGCGCGGTCGATGTTGTCGTTCGGGACCGAGTTCTTCTTCGCCTTCTGGATGGCGTCGTAGAGGGTCGGGTTGCCGGCCGGGTCGCCGCCGCCGGTCCGGGCCGCCACCTCGACGTTCTTGATCAGCTTGGCGAACATCTTGCCGCGCTTGGCGTCGATGACGGCCTTCTTGTGCTTGGTGGTCGCCCACTTTGAGTGGCCAGACATCTCATACCTCCGTTTGATGATCCACGCCTGCGTCGACTTCCCGCGCCGAATCCACGGTCAACCGGAACGGATGGTGCTGGCCGGGCGGCTCCGCGTGGACGGCTGCGGCGAGCGATGGCCCTGCCGAACCGCGGCAATCCTACCGAGACGGCGTCTCCGCATGTCACACCCGGCACCCGTGCCGGGGCGCGGCAGCGGGCCGGCGGGCCGCCCGGCCGTTGCCGGAGGACAGCAACCGCGGGCCGGTGAACCTGCCGGCGAGGGCAGGGAAGGGCTGCTCCCAGGCTCAGGCCGCGGCCCGGACCAGGTCCACGAAATAGCGGTGCACCCGCAGGTCGCCGGTGAGTTCCGGGTGGAACGAGGTGGCCAGCAGATTGCCCTGCCGGACCGCGACGATCCGGTCGGCCGCCGGCCCCTCGGTGACCCGGCCGAGCACCTCGACGCCCGCGCCGACCCGCTCGACCCACGGGGCCCGGATGAAGACGGCGTGGAACGGCTCGCCGTCGACCCCGTCGATCTCCACCGGCGCCTCGAACGAGTCGACCTGCCGGCCGAAGGCGTTGCGCCGGACGGTCATCCCGATGCCCTGGAAGCCCCGCTGGTCGGGGCGGCCGTCCAGCACCTCGGCAGCCAGCATGATCATGCCGGCGCAGGACCCGTACACCGGCATGCCGGCGGCGATTCGCTTGTCGATCGGCTCGCGCAGCTCGAAGATGTCGGCGAGCTTGCTGATGGTGGTGGACTCGCCGCCCGGGATGACGAGCCCGTCGACGGCGTCCAGCTCGGCCGGACGGCGCACCGGGCGGGCGTGGGCGCCGGCCCCGGCCAGCGCGGCGAGGTGCTCCCGCACGTCGCCCTGCAGGGCGAGCACCCCGATCACGGGTGTGTCGCTCATCGCGTCGTCGCTCCTTCGTCGTCGCGTCGTCGCGGACCGCCGGGCCCGCGGTTGCGGGGCGGGCCGGCCGGCCCGCCCCGCCGGGATCACCAGCCGCGCTCGGCCAGCCGGTGCGGCTGCGGGATCTCGTCGACGTTGATGCCCACCATCGCCTCGCCCAGGCCGCGGGAGACCTTGGCCAGCACGTCCGGGTCGTCGTGGAAGGTGGTGGCCTTCACGATCGCGGCGGCACGCTGGGCCGGGTTGCCCGACTTGAAGATGCCCGAGCCGACGAAGACGCCCTCGGCGCCGAGCTGCATCATCATGGCCGCGTCGGCCGGGGTGGCGATGCCACCCGCGGTGAACAGCACCACTGGCAGCTTGCCGGTCTCGGCGACCTCCTTGACCAGCTCGTACGGCGCCTGGAGTTCCTTGGCGGCGACGAACAGCTCGTCGGCCGGCAGCGACTGGAGGCGGCGGATCTCCTTGCGGATCTTGCGCATGTGGGTGGTGGCGTTGGAGACGTCACCGGTGCCGGCCTCGCCCTTCGAACGGATCATGGCAGCGCCCTCGGTGATCCGGCGCAGCGCCTCGCCCAGGTTGGTCGCGCCGCAGACGAAGGGGACGGTGAAGGCCCACTTGTCGATGTGGTTCTCGTAGTCGGCCGGGGTCAGCACCTCGGACTCGTCGACGTAGTCCACGCCGAGGGACTGCAGGACCTGCGCCTCGACGAAGTGGCCGATCCGGGCCTTGGCCATGACCGGGATCGAGACGGCGTTGATGATGCCGTCGATCATGTCCGGGTCGCTCATCCGGGACACGCCGCCCTGCGCGCGGATGTCGGCGGGCACCCGCTCCAGCGCCATGACGGCGACCGCGCCGGCGTCCTCGGCGATCTTGGCCTGCTCGGGGGTGACCACGTCCATGATCACGCCGCCCTTGAGCATCTCGGCCATGCCCCGCTTGACGCGGGCGGTGCCGACGACGGGGGTGGCGTTGGTGTTCGGGGAGGTGGATTCGGGCACGGGTCATCCTCCTTGGGCGTGCTCGGGGGTGGCTGCGAAAAATGCTACGACGGGGTGAACACCGATCCGACAGCCAATCAGACCCACGGTGGCCTGCTCTGTGGTCGCCGTCACGCCTGGTGGGCGCGGGGCGCGGGGGCCGGGACGGTCAGCCCGTGGTGACGTCGGCCCGGGTGGTGACGGTGGGGTCGTCGATGTCGAAGTACTGCGGCCAGTCGTGCCGGCGCCCCATCCGCAACAGGCGTACCAGGGGGCGGCCGCGGGCCGTCCGGGCGTCCCGGACCAGGTCGGTGTGCACCTGCCGGGCCAGGGCCAGCCGCCGGCTGGCCGCGATCACCGCCTCGCCGGCCGGGTCGTCCGGGTCCAGCTCGACCGCGCGCAGCTGCCGGGTGAGGTCGTTCTCGGCGGCCTCCCGCTCCTCGGGTACGGCGTCCAGGGCGATCCGGGCGGCCGCGTACAGCTCCACGCCGTAGCGCCGCTCGGCCAGCACGGCGGCGGCCGCCGCGCGGCGCAACAGGTGGGCGTCGAGCGCCCGGGTCGCGGACTCCGCGCGGGCCTGCAGCCGCTCGACCCGGCCGGCCGTCCAGATCAGGTACGCCGCGACGAGCCCGACGGCCAGGACCGTGCCCACCACCCACCACATGCCCGGCATCGTAGTGCTGCTCCGTTCCCGTCCGAACCGGCGCGGCCACCGGCCGACGCGCTCGTCACATCGACCCCACCGGCTGGCGGGCTCAGCCCAGCCCCACCCACTCCTGATCCATCACCCGGCCGTCGGTGGCCTCGATCGCCGCCGCGTATACCTCCACCACCCGGCGGGCCACCACGGGCCAGTCGAAGCTCGCCACGACCTGCTCGCCGCAGGCGGTCAGCGCCGCCCGCCGGTCCGCGTCGTCGAGCAGCCCGGCCACGGCGGTGCGCAGCGCCGCCGCGTCGCCGGTCGGGAACAGCTGCCCGGCCCGCCCGCCGTCCAGCACCCGACGGAAGGCGTCGAGGTCGCTGGCCACCACGGTGGTGCCGGCGGCGAGCGCCTCGGTGAGGATCATCCCGAAGGACTCCCCGCCGGTGTTCGGCGCCACGTAGAGGTGCAGGCTGCGCAGCATGCGAGGTTTGTCCGCCTCGGAGACCCGACCGAGGAAACTGACCCGGTCCCGCAGTTCGGCCGGGAACTGCCCGTAGAGGTCGTCCGGGTCGCCCGGCCCGGCCACCAGCAGGCGCAGCCCGGGCCGGTGCGGGGCGAGCGCGACGAAGGCGTCCCGCAGGATCGGGAAGCCCTTGCGGGGCTCGGTGAACCGGCCCAGAAAACCGAGCGTGCCGCCGGTGCCCGGTCCACACTCCCCCGGCCAGCCGGGCAGCGGCTCGACGCCGGCGAACTTCGCCACCGCCACCCCGTTGGGGATCTCCACCGCGCCGCCGTCCATGTGCTCGACCTGCACCTTGCGGGCCAGGGCGCTGACCGCGATCCGGGCGGTGATCCGCTCCAGCAGGATCTGCAGCACCCCCTGGGCCGCCGAGAGCACCCGGGAGCGGGTCATCGCGGTGTGGAAGGTGGCCACCACCGGGCCGCGCGCGCAGAGCACGGCCAGCATCGACAGGCTGGGGGTCAGCGGCTCATGCACGTGCAGCACGTCGAAGTCGCCCCGGGTGATCCAGCGCCGCACCCGCGCGGTGGAGACCGGGCCGAACGCGATCCGGGCCACCGAGCCGTTGTACGGCAGCGGCACCGCCCGGCCGGCCGGCACCACGTACGGCGGCAGCGGCGAGTCCTCGTCGGCCGGGGCCAGGACGCTCACCTCGTGCCCCAGCCCGATCAGCGCCTCGGCCAGGTCCATGACGTGGTTCTGCACCCCGCCGGGGACGTCGAAGGAGTACGGGCACACGATGCCGATCCGCATTTGCGCCCGCTCCCTCAGATGGTCCCGGCGCTGGCCGGCGGCGTTGCCGGGGCGCCCGTGCCGCCGTCGGTCGTCGCGCGCTGGTCCAGCCACATCCGCTGCAACATGTGCCAGTCTTCCGGATGCCGGGCGATGCCCGCCGCCAGACCGTCGGCAATCCGTTGGGTCAGCAGGCGGACCCGCTGGTCCAGCGGGCCACTGTCCGGATCGGGCAGCTCCAACCGGGCCAGGGCGCCGCAGGCGATCTCCGGCTCGTACCACATCGACGTCACGTAGAGCGGCGCCCCGGTCCGGATCGCCAGCAGGGCCGGGCCGGCCGGCATGCGGGTCCGGGCGCCGAAGAAGTCCACCTCCACCCCGCGGGCGGAGAGGTCCCGGTCGGCCAGCAGCGGCACCACCGTGCCCGCCCGCACCCGGTCCAGCAGCACGTCGAACGCCGGCCGGTCGCCGCCCCGGGTCGGCAGGATCTCCATGCCGAGGCCCTGCCGGAAGGCCAGGAACCGCTCGTAGACGGCCTCCGGCTTGAGCCGCTCGGCCACCGTGGTGATCGGCCAGCCGGTGGCGGCCACCCAGGCGCCCGCGGCGTCCCAGTTGCCGGCGTGCGGCAGCGCGATCACCGCGCCCCGGCCGGACGCCACGTCGGCGCCGAGCATGTCCGCACCCTCGAGGCGGAACCCGGCGAGGATCTCCCGGCGGCTCAGGGCGGGCAGCCGGAACGCCTCCATCCAGTACCGGGCGTACGACCGCAGGCCGGCGCGGACCAGCCCGTCCAGGTCCGCCTCGCTCACCTCCGGGCCGACCACCCGGCGCAGGTTGGCGCGGAGTCGGGCCGTACCCCCGCCGCCCTTGCGGTGCGCGCGGTCGGCGCCCGCCCGGAAGGCGGCGGCGACCACCGGCCGGGGCAGCGCCCGGGCCGCCCGCCAGCCGGCGACGAGGCCCAGCTCGGTGAGGTTCACTCGTGGCCGACCTGCTGCGCCTGCCGGTACACGTGGACCATGCGCTGCCCGACCGTGAAGATCGAGACCGCGGCGAGCAGCCAGAGCGCGATCGGCAGCGCCGGTGTGACGTTGAGGCCGGTGAGCAGGCCGCCCACCCCGACGATCAGCAGCCGCTCGGTGCGCTCGGCGATGCCCACGTTGGCGGTCATGCCCAGGCCCTCGGCGCGGGCCTTGACGTACGACACCAGCCCCCCGGCGGCCAGGCAGAGCAGCGCCGCCGCCACCCCCGAGTAGTGGTGCTGGGTGGCCAGCCAGTACGCGACCGCGCCGAAGACCGCGCTGTCGGCGATCCGGTCCATGCTCGAGTCGAGGAAGGCCCCGAACCGGGTGGAGCCGCCGCTCATCCGGGCCATCGTGCCGTCGAGCAGGTCGGTGAGCGCGAAGACCGTGACGATCAGCGCACCGGCGACCAGTTGGCCGCGGGCGCCGAAGCCGAGCGCGCCGACGAGCACGCCGAGGGTGCCGGTCACGGTGACCGCGTTGGGGGACACGCCCGCGCGGAGCAGCCCGCGCGCGACCGGCTCCACGACGCGGGTCATGCCCGCCCGGGCCGTCACTTGGAAGATCTTCGCCATGGCGGTCCCACGATAACGGCCGACGGCCGCGCACGACACGGCTGGTCGTCCCGACCCGCCAGGCAGGCTTGTGCCGGGTCGGCATCAGGTGTGAGATCGAGCGAGGGAGGTGAGCCAACTCACCGTCCCTCCGTCCGAGAACCCGTCGTCCAGGAGACCACCGGAGGATATCGCCGCGGTACCCGCTCGGGCCCGCTTCCCCGTCGCGCGCGGCGGTCGCCACCCACCACCGGCTGAGGGAGGTGCGCCGCGATGGCGCAGAAAAATCAGGAGAAGGGTGTCACCGGCGGCGCGCCGGTGGTGACCGAGCCCGGCAGGGTTCGCAACGTGGTGCTGGTCGGGCACTCGGGAACGGGCAAGACCACACTGGTCGAGGCCTTGCTCGCGGCCAGCGGCACGATCGGGCGGGCCGGCACTGTCACCGACGGCACCACGGTCTGCGACCACGATGCCGCCGCCGTCCGCCAGCAGCGCTCGGTGAGCCTCTGCTGCGCCCCGCTGCTCCACCGCGACGTCAAGGTCAACCTCCTGGACACCCCCGGGTACGCCGACTTCGTCGGCGAGCTGCGCGCGGGGCTGCGGGCCGCCGACGCCGCGCTGTTCGTGGTCTCCGCCGTCGACGGGATGGACGCCGCCACCGCCGCGCTCTGGGAGGAGTGCGCCGCGGTGGACATGCCCCGCGCCGTCGCGGTCAGCCGGCTGGACCACCCACGCGCCGACTTCGACGAGGCGGTGGCGCTCTGCCAGCGCGTCTTCGGCGACAACGTGCTCCCGCTCTACCTGCCGATGCTCGGCGACGACGGCGTGTCGGTCGTCGGCCTGATGGGGCTGATCACCCGGCGGGTCTTCGACTACTCGAACGGGTCGCCGGCCACGGTGCGGGAGCCGGATCCGGAGCACCTGCCGGCCATCCAGGAGGCCCGCAACGAGCTGATCGAGGGGATCATCGCGGAGAGCGAGGACGAGACCCTGATGGACCGCTACCTCGGTGGCGAGGAGATCGACACCGAGGTGCTCATCACCGACCTGGAGACGGCGGTGGCCCGGGGGCACTTCTACCCGGTGGTGCCGGTCTGCGCGGAGACCGGGGTCGGCCTGGACGTGCTGCTCGACGGCTTGGTGGCGGCGTTCCCGTCGCCGCTGGAGCACGAGCTGCCGGCGGTCACCGGGGTGGACGGCTCGCCGCGGCCGCCACTGGCCTGCGACCCGGACGGCCCGCTGGTCGCCGAGGTGGTCAAGACCACCGTCGACCGGCACGTCGGGCGGGTCTCCCTGGTCCGGGTCTTCTCCGGCACCCTCCGCCCCGACCAGGTGATCCACGTGTCGGGGCACGGCATGGCCGAGCGGGGCCACGCCGACCACGACGCCGACGAGCGGGTCGGCCACCTCTACAGCCCCCTCGGCGCGACGCTGCGCGAGGTGCCCGCCGCGGTCGCCGGGGACCTCTGCGCGATCACCAAGTCGGGCAGCGCGGAGACCGGCGACACCATCTCCGCCAAGGAGGAGCCGCTGCTCATCGCCCCGTGGGAGATGCCCGAGCCGCTGCTGCCGGTGGCGATCGTGGCGAAGAGCCGGGCCGACGAGGACGCCCTGGCCCGCAACCTCGCCCGGCTGGTGGCCGGCGACCCGACGCTGCGGCTGGAGCGCAATCCGGAGACCCACCAGCTGGTGCTCTGGTGCATGGGCGAGGCGCACGCCGACGTGGTGCTCGACCGGCTGCGCGCCGGCGGGGTGGAGCTGGAGACCGAACCGGTCCGAGTGGCGCTGCGCGAGACGTTCACCAGCGCCGCCCGGGGGCACGGGCGGCACGTCAAGCAGTCCGGCGGCCACGGCCAGTACGCCGTCTGCGACATCGAGGTGGAGCCGCTGCCGCGCGGCGGCGGCTTCGAGTTCGTGGACAAGGTGGTCGGCGGCGCGGTCCCGCACAACTACATCCCGTCGGTGGAGAAGGGCGTCCGGGCGCAGATGGAGCGCGGCCTGGTCGCCGGCTGTCCGGTGGTGGACCTGCGGGTGACCCTCTTCGACGGCAAGGCGCACAGCGTCGACTCCTCCGACGCCGCGTTCCAGACCGCCGGCGGCCTGGCCCTGCGCGACGCCGCCGAGAAGGGGCAGCCGACGCTGCTGGAGCCGGTCGACGAGGTGACCATCCGGGTACCCGACTCGTCGGTGGGCGCGGTGATGGGCGACCTCTCCGGCCGGCGCGGCCGGGTGCTGGGCACCGAACCGGACCCGGACGCCGAGGGACGGACGCTGGTCCGCGCCGAGGTGCCCGCCACCGAACTGCTCCGGTACGCGGTCGAGCTGCGCTCGATGACCGCCGGCACCGGCACCTTCCGGCGGGAGTTCGCCCGGTACGAGCCGATGCCCGCCCACCTCGCCGAGCAGGTCCGCAAGGAGCACACCGCCCGCTCCTGACCCCGGGGTCGCCGGCACGCCGTGCGCGCACTTTCGCGGGAAGGGTGGCCTCCCGGGCTGTGGAGGCCACCCTTCCCGCGAATCTGCGGCCAGCCCGGCGGCGCGCCGAGGTGCGCGGGGTCCGTCAGGGCGGGCGTCGGGCACCGGGGGCGGGAACGCCAGGGTGCCCGGGCACGGTGGACGGTCAGCGGGGCACGGCGTAGGCCAGCACGAGCGGGGTGGCCTGCCCCGGCCAGGCGCCGGTCAGGCAGGCGTCGGAGGGGGCCTCGCCGGGTACCGGCCGCCGGATGACGGCCAGCTCGACCGGGCCGGTCCGGATCACCGTGGGGTCGCCGTCGACCACCTCCCGGTGCGCGCCGACCACCGGCGGTTCGCCCGCGCCGGCCCGGCCGCCGGTCACGGTCATGTTCGGCGGATGGACCTCCCGGCGCCCGTCCACCTCGAAGTACTCCTCCGCTGGCCCGACGCCGGTCAGGACGGCAGCGGCCAGGGCCGGCGGGTAGACCGGGTCGGCGCAGGCGTCGTACACCCAGCGCGGGCCCAGCACGGAGTGCTCGGTGGTGCCGACCAGCCAGGCGTCGGCACCGGGCAGTGGCGCACCCCGGTAGGTGAGCGGCACCTGCAGGACGGGCCCGTCCCCGACCCGGACGAGCAGGGTCTCGATCCCGACCTCGCCGGCCGGGTCGTCGAAGCGGTAGGTCGCCACCCGGGTGGCGTCGGCGCCCGTCGTACCCGCGAACCACGGGCGGCCGGGCAGCCAGGCGGCGAGCAGGTCGAGCTTCGACGGGCGCAGTTCCGCGCGGTGCAGCAATGCCATGCGGGAGATCGTACTGTCGAAGGGAGGCGCGCCGGCATTTGCCGATCCTGGCGCCGAGGCACTACCGCGGCCTGGAGGAACCATGGGCACGGCGGCGGAACAGCTCCATCGGGCGACGGACGGACCACCGACGCCCCGCTGGGTGGCACCCACCTTCGCGGTGCTGGCGCTGCTCACCCTGCCCTGGATCGGCTACCTGGCCCTGACGCTGCCCCGGCACGCCGTCATCGTGCACTACCGGGCCGCCTGGGTGGGCTTCGACCTGGGGCTGACGGCGATGCTGGCGTTGACGGCGGTACAGGCGTACCGAGGGCACCGGCAGGTCGCCCTGGCGGCCAGCGCCACCGCGACCATGCTGGTGGTGGACGCCTGGTTCGACGTCATCACCACCCCCGCCGGGCCGGACCTGGCGCTGTCGGTGCTGCTGGCCGCACTGGTCGAGCTGCCGCTGGCCGCGGTCTGCGTCTGGATCGCCCGGCACGGCGACCGGATGATGGAGCGGCGGCTGCGCCAGCTCACCGTCCGCGCCGCGCTCGCCACCGACCGGGCCGAGGCGGCCGAGCGGACGGCCACCAGTGCGCGTCGCCGGCCGCGCCGCGGCCGCGGCCGGACACGCTGACGGCCGTTACCGACCGACTCCAGCCGCACCGGCACGCCGGCCGGACCCACGCCCGTCGGCCCGCCGCGCTCCGGATCAGGCGGGCCAGGCCTTGGCGAGCAGGTCGCGGGTGTCGGCGAGCAGCTGGGGCAGCACCTTCGTCCGGCCGATGACCGGCATGAAGTTCGCGTCCCCGCCCCACCGCGGCACCACGTGCTGGTGCAGGTGGGCGGCGATACCGGCGCCGGCCACCCCGCCCTGGTTCATGCCCAGGTTGAAGCCGTGCGCGTTGGAGACGTGGCGGACCACCCGCATGGCGTCCTTGGTGAACGCCGCCAGCTCGGCGGTCTCCGGCGCGTCCAGCTCGGTGTAGTCGGCCACGTGCCGGTAGGGGCAGACCAGCAGGTGCCCCGGGTTGTACGGGTAGAGATTGAGCACCACGAAGACGTGCTCGCCCCGGGCGACCACCAGGCTCTCGTCCGGCGGCAGGCCGGGGGCCAGGCAGAACGGGCAGCCGGCGGGCTTCTCGTAGCCGCCCTCGGGCCGGTCCTCGCCCGAGATGTAGGTCATCCGGTGCGGCGTCCAGAGCCGTTCCAGCCCGTCCGCCAGACCATTGTCGGTGCCGTTCTCGAAGTGCCGATCCGCCCCAGTCACAGCGCCGATCCTACGGTCACCGCACCCCGATCAACCCGGGTGCCTGGTCGCCGGTGCCGAGCGCCAGACGCGGCGAATGGCGGTGCCCCGGCATCGGCACACCGCCATTCGCGGCACGTCACGCCCGGCCGCCGCCGGGCCGGCGATCAGCTCTCCGCCGACGGGCCCGAGTTGGTGCGGGAGTTGACCACGTCGAGCACGTGGGTCACCGCCTCGGCCATCGGCACACCGTTGCGCTGCGAGCCGTCCCGGTAGCGGAACGAGACCGTGCCGGCGGCCACGTCGTCGTCACCGGCGATCACCATGAACGGGATCTTCTGCTGCTGGGCGTTGCGGATCTTCTTCTGCATCCGGTCGGTGCCGGAGTCCACCTGGGCGCGGATCCCCTCGGCGCGCAGCGCGGCCACGAAGCCGTGCAGGTAGTCGGTGTGCTCCTCGCGGATCGGGATGCCGATCACCTGCACCGGGGCCAGCCAGGCCGGGAAGGCGCCCGCGTAGTGCTCGGTGAGCACGCCGAAGAAGCGCTCGATCGAGCCGAAGAGGGCCCGGTGGATCATCACCGGCCGCTGCCGGCTGCCGTCCGCCGCCTGGTACTCCAGCCCGAACCGCTCCGGCTGGTTGAAGTCGACCTGGATGGTGGACATCTGCCAGGTGCGGCCGATCGCGTCCTTGGCCTGCACCGAGATCTTCGGGCCGTAGAACGCCGCGCCGCCCGGATCCGGCACCAGGTCCAGCCCGGAGGCCTCGGCAGCGCTGCGCAGGGCCTCCGTGGCCTCCGCCCAGTCCTCGTCCGAGCCGATGAACTTCGGCGAGTCGTCCCGGGTGGACAGCTCCAGGTAGAAGTCGTCCAGGCCGTAGTCGCGCAGCAGGTCGAGCACGAAGGTGAGCAGGGTGGTCAGCTCGCCCGGCATCTGCTCGCGGGTGCAGTAGATGTGCGAGTCGTCCTGGGTCAGGCCGCGGACCCGGGTCAGGCCGTGCACCACGCCGGACTTCTCGTACCGGTAGACCGTGCCGAACTCGAAGAGCCGCAGCGGCAGCTCCCGGTACGACCGCCCGCGCGCCCTGAAGATCAGGTTGTGCATCGGGCAGTTCATCGCCTTGAGGTAGTAGTCCGCGCCCTCCAGCTGCATGGGCGGGAACATCGTGTCGGCGTAGTAGGGCAGGTGACCGGAGGTCTCGAAGAGCTGCGCCTTGGTGATGTGCGGGCTGTTGACGAACTCGTACCCGGCCGCCTCGTGCCGGCGACGCGAGTAGTTCTCCAGCTCCCGCCGGATGATGCCGCCCTTCGGGTGGAAGACCGCCAGGCCCGAGCCGATCTCGTCGGGGAAGCTGAACAGGTCCAGGTCCGCGCCGAGCTTGCGGTGGTCGCGCCGGGCGGCCTCCTCCAGCAGCTTCAGGTACGCCTTGAGCTCGTCCCGGGTCGGCCACGCGGTGCCGTACACCCGCTGCAGCTGCGGGTTCTTCTCCGAGCCGCGCCAGTATGCGGCGGCCGAGCGCATCAGCTTGAACGCGCCGATCAGCCGGGTGTTCGGCAGGTGCGGGCCGCGGCACAGGTCCGACCAGCAGACCTTGTCCTCGGCGGCGGCGAGGTTGTCGTAGATGGTCAGCTCGCCGCCGCCCACCTCCATCACCTGCGAGGAGTCGAGCCCCTCCCCCTTGACGTCGATCAGCTCCAGCTTGAACGGCTCGTTGGCCAGCTCGGCCCGGGCCTCGTCCAGGCTGTTGAAGCGGCGCCGGCGGAACCGCTGCCCGGACTTGACGATCTCCTGCATCCGCTTCTCGAGCTTGGCCAGGTCGTCCGGCTGGAACGGCTTGTCGACCTGGAAGTCGTAGTAGAAGCCGTTCTCGATCGGCGGCCCGATGCCGAGCTTGGCCTCGGGGAAGACGTCCTGCACCGCCTGGGCGAGCACGTGCGCGGTCGAGTGGCGCAGCACGTTCAGCCCGTCCGGCGAGTCGAGGCTCACCGGCTCGACGGCGGTCTCCTCCGCCGGCTTCCAGTCCAGGTCACGCAGCACGCCCTGCGGGTCGCGGACCACCACGGTCGCCTTCGGGCCCGTGGTGGGCAGCCCGGCCGCCGCCACCGCGTCGGCCGCCGTCGTCCCGGCGGCGACGACGACGGGGTCGGCCACGACGGGGGTACGGGGTGCGGACACGGTGACTCCTGTCGTCGATGGGTTCGAATGTGCCGGGTACCGGCCCCTGCGATGCTATCGGTCGCCCTTTCCGCACCGTCGGCGACGCCGCGCTGTCCCGATCCGTGGCCTGGGCGGCGGCGCGGCGCTCGGCTGGCTGCTCGGCCGCCGGCGGCCCGTGGGCGCCAGGCGCGGATCTTGTGGCGCGCGGTGGGTGCGGGTGAGGTCAGGTGTGGGCGGGGAGCCAGTCGGGCAGGGGTTCGCGGGCGGCGAGCCAGCCGTCCGGCACCCCGCCTGGCGTGCCGATCCCGGTGTACGCGGCGACCACCCCGCCGACGATCGCCGCCGTGGTGTCCACGTCCCCGCCCGCCTCGACGCAGACCCGGATCGCGGTCGGGTAGTCGCCGAGGTGGGTGGCGGCGACCCAGAGGGTGAACGGGACGGTGTCCTGCGCGGTGACCCGGGAGCCGTTGCCGAGCGCGTCGACCACCGCGTCGGCCGACTGGCCGAGCAGCTTGGCGGCCCGGCGTACGCCCCGGTGCACCTCGCCGGCCGGATCCAGGGCGCCGGCCACCGCATTGAGCAGCCGGGCCGGTTCGGGGCGGTCCCCGTCGAGCCGGGCCCGGGCGGCCAGCGAGGCGGCCACCGCCACCGCGATCGACCCGGCGATCCCCTCCGGGTGGGCGTGCGTCACCTCGGCGGAGGCGCGGGCCTGGTCGGCGGCGCGGCGGATCGAGTCGGCGTACCAGGCGCCGAGCGGGGCGACCCGCATGGCGGCGCCGTTGCCGCAGGAGCCCTGCCCGTCGAACGCGGACGCGGCGGCCACCGGCCAGGGCGTACCGGTGCGGATCAGCCGCAGGATGGTCACCGCGCCCGGACCGTAACCGCGGTACGGCTCGCAGTACTCGGCGAAGGCGAGCGCCAGCGCGTCCGGGTCGATCCGCCCGGTGCCGCCCAGCGCGGCCACCACGGAACAGGCCATCTCGGTGTCGTCGGTCCAGGACCACGGCGGCGCGGGCAGCCGGCCGGCGGCGAGGTCCGCGGGGTGCCGGCCGGGGACGAAGAACTGGGAGCCGAGAGCGTCGCCGACCGACAGGCCGGCGAGGGCGTCGCGGGCGAGCGCCAGGCGGGTGTCGGGGAAGAGGGTGAACGTCATCGTCGTCCCAGCTTGCCCGGTTCCCAGATGCGCCGCAACGCGATCAACTTGCCACGCCGAGTACGGTGCTGACGTGGCAACCGTCCTCCTGGTCGAAGACGATCACGTCGTACGCGGCGCCATGCTGCGCTCCCTCACCGACCGGGGGCACGCCGTGCACGCCGTCGGCACGGCGCTGGACGCACTGCGCCGGGTCGCCGCCGAGACACCCGACCTGGTCGTGCTCGATCTCGGCCTGCCCGATCTGGACGGCTCGGACGCGCTGCGGATGCTGCGCGGGATCACCGACGTGCCGATCATCATCGCCACCGCGCGGGACGACGAGCAGTCCGTGGTACGCCTGCTGCGGGCGGGCGCCGACGACTACATGGTCAAGCCGTTCACCGGCGCCCACCTGGACGCCCGGATCACCACGGTGCTCCGCCGGGCGGGCCGGGCCAGCCGTACCGTCCAGCCGGCCGTGCACACGGTGGGTGGCCTGCGGGTGGACGTCGGCGAGCGCAGCGCGGTGCTGGACGGGGAGCCGCTGGCCCTGACCCGTAAGGAGTTCGACCTGCTGGCGTATCTCGCCGCGCGTCCCGGCCGGGTAGTGTCCCGGCGCGAACTCTTGGAGGAGGTATGGCGGCAGCCCTCGGTCGGCGAGGACCAGACCATCGACGTTCACCTATATTGGCTGCGCCGCAAAATGGGCGAGTCCGCAGCGAAGCCGCGCTACCTGCGCACCGTGCGGGGGGTCGGCTTCCGGCTGGTGGCGCCGGACTGAGGCCGGCGCTGGCCTGGCTCACGGCCGGCATGTGCAGCCTCGTCGCGCTCGCCTTCCTCGTTCCGCTCGGGATCACCCTCGGCGACCAGGCGCGCGACGACAAGCTGGCCGACGCGGCCCGGCGCAGCGCCCTGGTCACGGGCGCGCTCGCGGCCAGCACCGACCCGGAGGTGGTCCGGCGGGCGGTGGCGGCGGCCGGCGACGAGCGCGCGCCACGGCCGGTCGTACACGGGATCGGCGCGGACGAGTCCGGCGGTCGGGCCGACGCCACGGCGCTGGACCGGGCCGGCACCGGACGCCGCTCGGTGGTCACCGACGTGCCCGGCGGCGTGTTGCGGCTCGACCCGGTGGTGCTCGGCGACAAGATCGCCGTGGTGGAGGTCTTCGTCCCCGAGACGGTGCTCGACGAGGGCTCCGTCGAGCGGTGGCTGCTGCTGTTCGCGGTGGCCGTGGCGCTGGTCGGGGCCGCGGTGATCGTGGTCGACCGGGTGGCCGCCCGCGCGGTGGACGCCACCGGCGAACTGGTCAAGGCGGCGCTCGCGGTCGGCGACGGTGACCTCGGGGCACGGGTCGACCCGACCGGCCCGCGGGAGCTGGCCGAGGCCGGGCACGCGTTCAACCGGATGGCGGAGCGCCTGGTCGCGCTCCGCGCCGACGAGCGCGAACTCGTCGCCGACCTGTCCCACCGGCTGCGTACCCCGCTGACCGCGCTGCGGCTGGACGCCGAGGCGCTGGAGTCCGACGACACCAGCATCGGCACGTTCAGCGCGGCGGAGCTGGACCGCCGCCGGGGCATCCGGCGGATCCGCCAGGCGATCGCCACCCTGGAGGGCGAGGTCGACCAGCTGATCAAGACGACCCGCAAGGCGGTCAGCCAGGAGACCGGCCCGGCCACCTGCGACGCCAGCGAGGTGGTCCGGGACCGGATGATCTTCTGGGCGGCGCTGGCCGGCGACCAGAACCGCCCGCACCGGGTGGTCGGCGCGCAGCTGCGCATCCCGGTCCCGGTGCCCCGGGCCGAGCTGGCCGCCGCGCTCGACGCGGTGATCGGCAACGTCTTCCGCTACACCCCACAGGGCACCGCCTTCGAGGTGGCGGTCAGCCGGCGGGACGGGTGGGTGGCGCTACGCATCGACGACGCCGGCCCGGGCATCGCCAACCCCGACCGGGCGCTGCGCCGGGGCACCAGCGACCAGGGCTCCACCGGGCTGGGGCTGGACATCGCCAAGCGGGTGGCGCTGCAGGCCAACGGGTCGGTCAGCATCGACCGGGCCCGGCTCGGCGGGGCCAGCGTGGTGATGCTGCTCGCCGACCCCGAGGCGACGCCCCGGCCGGTCAACCGGTTCGGCCTGGTGGGGCGGATGGCGCGGGACGCCCGGGAGCAGAAGACCGGCCGCCGCTGGCGGCGCCCGCGCTGAGGCGCTGGTTGTGCGCCGGCGCAAGTCTTCCTTAGGACTGGATTAACGGCGGTCGACTTGCCCTCGTGGGCTGCCAGGATCAGAAGCCGAACCCATCGGTTCCGTCGGCCGGGACGCCCCGTCACACCATCCGGCCGGTGGGGCCGTGCGCGCGGCGGGAGTCGGTCCCCCCACATCCGCTCCCGCCGCGCGCCACTCCCCGTCGCGTCGCACCGCACCCCGGCTTGACCTGACCGCGGCCGGTGCGCTCAGCGCGTCGCGGTCGCCAGGTACGCGTCGATCTCGCCACTGATCCGGGCCTGCTCCGTGGGCTCCAGGAACGCGGCGGTGACCGCGTTACGGGCCAGCGCGGCGAGCCCGTCCGGGCCGAGGTGCAGCAGCCGGGCGGCGACCGCGTACTCGTCGTTGAGGGTGGTGCCGAACATGGGCGGGTCGTCGGAGTTGACGGTGACCAGCACCCCGGCCTCGACGAACTGCGGCAGCGGGTGCTCCTCGATGCTCGCCACCGCCCGGGTGCGGACGTTGGAGGTGGGGCACACCTCCAACGGGATCTGCCGCTCGGCGAGGTAGGTGAGCAGCTCCGGGTCGAGCGCGGCGGAGACGCCGTGGCCGATCCGCTCCGCGCCCAGCTCCCGCAGCGCGTCCCAGACGGTCTCCGGGCCGGTGGTTTCGCCGGCGTGCGGCACCGAGCGCAGCCCGGCCGCCCGGGCCTGGTCGAAGTACGGCTTGAACTGCGGCCGCGGCACCCCGATCTCGGGCCCGCCCAGGCCGAAGCTGATCAACCCGTCCGGCCGCTGCTCCAGCGCGATCCGCAGGGTCTCCTCGGCGGCCGGCAGCCCCGCCTCGCCGGGTATGTCGAAGCACCAGCGCAGCGCGATGCCGAAGTCCGCCTCGGCCCGCTTGCGGGCGTCCTCGATCGCCTCGCAGAACGCCGGCGCCGGGATCCCCCGCCGCACGTGCGAGTACGGCGTGACGGTCAGCTCGGCGTACCGGACCTGCTGCCGGGCCAGTTCGCGGGCCACCTCGTGGGTCAGGATCCAGACGTCCTCGGGGTCGCGGATCAGGTCCACGACGCTGAGGTAGACCTCGATGAAGTGGGCGAAGTCGCGAAAGGCGAAGTAGTCGGCGAGCCGCTCCGGGTCGGCCGGGACCGGGCTGCGCCCCTCGTGCCGGGCGGCCAGCTCGGCGACGATCCGGGGCGAGGCGGAGCCGACGTGGTGCACGTGCAGCTCCACCTTGGGCAGTCCGGCGATGAACGTGGGCAGGTCGGTCACAGATTCTCCTCGCCGCGGGCGCCGGTACGGGCGACCACGAAGATCCGGCGGAACGGGAAGTACACCTGACCCTGCCGCACCGGGTACGCCTGCGCGAGCCGCACCCCGAGCTCGGCGCGGAAGTCGGCCCAGCCGGCGGCGTCGAGCGCGGCCCGGACCGGGCGCAGCGCCGTCCCCTCCATCCAGCTCAGCACCGGGTGGTCCGCGCCCGCGGCGGCGGGAAGCAGGTGCACGTAGGTAGTTTCCCAGGCGTCGACCGCGCAGCCCGCACCGGCCAGCAGCGCGGCGTAGTCGACCGGGTCGTCGACGGGCGCCTCGCGCAGCAGCGGGGCGAGCGTGTCCCGCCACCGGTCCCGCCCGGCCACCTCGCGCAGCGCGCGGTGCGACGAGGCGGCGAAGTTGCCGGGCACCTGGACCGCGAGCCACGCGCCGGACGGCAGCTCGGCGGCCCATCGGGCGAGCAGCTCCTGGTGGCCGGGCACCCACTGGAGCACCGCGTTACAGACGACCACGTCGACGTCCGGCTCTGGCCGCCAGGAGCGCACGTCCCTGACCGAGAAGGTGACCGCTTCGGCCAGGGTGCCGGTCGCCGCCAGGCTGCGGACCCGGGTCTGGGCGCGGGCCCGCGCGATCATCTCGGCGGAGGAGTCCAGGCCGGAGATCCGGCTGTCCGGCCAGCGGCCGGCGAGGGTCGCGGTCAAGGTGCCCGGGCCGCAGCCGAGGTCGACGACCGCGCGGGGCCGCTCCGCCGGGACCCGGGCCAGCAGGTCGTGGAACGGCCGGGACCGCTCGTCGCCATAGCGCAGGTAGGTGCTGGGATCCCACATGACGGCCTCCAAACCGTACGTACGTCTTGTTAGACCCTACGGCCCGCCGCGAGAACCGGCAAGCCGCTCACTAGGCTCTCCGGCGTGGAACAGCGCAGCTTCGACCGGCTCGGCCGGCAGGTTGGCATCGTCGGACTCGGCGCCTGGCAGCTCGGTGCCGACTGGGGTGAGGTCAGCGAGAGCACGGCGATGGCGGTCCTCGCCGCCGCCGTGGACGCTGGGGTCACCTTCCTGGACACCGCCGACGTGTACGGCGACGGCCGCAGCGAGCAGCTGATCGGCCGGTTCCTGCGCGAGCGCCCCGGGCACGGGCTGACCGTGGCCACCAAGATGGGCCGACGGGTGCCGCAGACGCCGGAGGCGTACACCCTGGACAACTTCCGGACCTGGACCGACCGGTCCCGGGCCAACCTCGGGGTGGACACCCTCGACCTGGTACAGCTGCACTGCCCGCCCACCGCGGTCTTCGCCGACGACCAGGTCTTCGACGCGCTGGACACCCTGGTCGCCGAGCAGCGCGTCGCCGGGTACGGGGTCAGCGTCGAGACCTGCGAGCAGGCGCTCACCGCCATCGCCCGCCCCGGGGTGGCCAGCGTGCAGATCATCCTCAACGCGGTCCGGCACAAGCCCCTGGACCGGGTGCTGCCCGCCGCCGCGGCGGCCGGGGTCGGCATCATCGCCCGGGTGCCGCTGGCCAGCGGCCTGCTCTCCGGGCGGTACGACGAGCACACCACCTTCCCCGCGAACGACCACCGCACCTTCAACCGGCACGGCGAGTCGTTCGACGTCGGCGAGACCTTCTCCGGGGTGGACTACGACCTCGGCCTGGCCGCCGTACGCCGGCTCGCGCCGCTGGTCGGCGCGGACCGGACGATGGCCCAGTTCGCGCTGCGCTGGATCCTCGACCAGCCCGGCGTCACCGTGGTCATCCCCGGCGCGCGCAACGCCGAGCAGGCCCGGCGCAACGCCGCCGCGGCCGACCTGCCGCCGCTGACCGAGGGGGAGCTGGCCGCCGTCCGCGAGACCTACGACGAGCTGATCCGGCCGCAGGTGCACGGGCGGTGGTGACCCGGCCCGTGGGCGGCCTCGGCGCGGCGTCGCCGCGGACCGCCGCCGGCGGGCATCCTGGAGTCGGGCAGGCGTCGTCGGAGGGGGAACGATGAAAGGCTGGTTCCGGCTCACCCTGGGGCTGCTGGCCGTCGTGCTGGGTGCGGTCTGGACGCTGCAGGGACTGGGCTACGTGGACGGCAGCATGATGACCGGCGAACGGATCTGGGTGGTCATCGGCCCGATCGTCGTCCTGATCGGACTCGTCGTGCTCTGGTACGGGTTGCGGGCCCGGCGCCGGCGTACCTGAATCCGAGGAACGCGTCCAGATGCGGAAAGCCCCGCGTCCCGGAAGCGGGAAGCGGGGCTTCGTGCCGGCCGGCGCGGCCGGCAATTCGTCGCTCAGAGGGGGCGGACCTGCTCGGCCTGCGGACCCTTCTGACCCTGGGCGATCTCGAACTCCACCCGCTGGTTCTCCTCCAGCGTGCGGTAGCCGCTGGTCTGGATGGCCGAGAAGTGGACGAACACGTCAGCACCCCCGCCGTCGACGGTGATGAAGCCGAAGCCCTTGTCAGCGTTGAACCACTTCACGGTTCCCTGCGCCATGTGTATCTCCTTCTAAAACTGGCGGCCGAGCACGCCGTGCGGCCGGTTGGCCGTTTTCGAGCAGCGGCGCCTGAGGCGGCCCCCGGTGAAGGAGACTTCTCTCAACCCACGCGTCTCTCAACAGCGTGAGACAGCAAACCACGTACGCAAAAACTCTGCACAGCCTACCCGACGAAATTCTCCGACATGTGACCTGACGGTTGTCAAAGGTCCACTGGCCGGGCTGTGCGAGCCGTGCGAAAGGCCCCCTTCCCGCGCTGGCGAAAAGAGGGCCTGCCGTGCGTAACTGATCAGTCGGGCCAGTGGCCGGTGAGCCGGCGTACGCCGACCGCCCCGCCCCGGGCCACCGCCGAGTGGACGACCGCGAAGATGGCCCCCTGCAACGCCGCGGCGGCCAGGATCTCGCCCCAGCCCCGCTCCTCGTCGGTGGCGCTCGGCGCGTCGCCCTCGCCCGCCGCGATCCGCCAGACCTGCCGGAAGATGGCCCCGGCGACCGTACCGGCGGCCACCCCGAGCAGCACCCCGACGGGCTTGTACGCCACCTTGCCGATCCTGTTGCTCACCTACGCCTCCCGCGCACGATCAGCAGCACCACCACGGTCGCCACCGCGCCGGCCGCGACGGCCGCCCAGGGCGCGACCGCCCTGCCCTTCCCGGACGCCCGGGCCCGGGCGATCCGGGCCTTCCCGGCCGCCTGCTCCCGGGCGAACCGGGACTTCGCCGTCGCCTGCCCGCGCACCCGAGCCACGGCCTGGGCGGCCTGCTCGCGCACGCGTCCCTTCGCCTGCTCGGCAGACTCCCGCAGCCGGGCCTTCACGTCGGCCCGGGCGGCCAGCAGCTCCATCGTCTCACCGAGTTCCACCCGCGTGCGGCGGATCTCCTCACGGAGCGCCTCCACATCGCCGCGTCCGTTGCCGGTCATCCCCGTCTCCCGTCCTTCACCGCGGCGGCGACGGTGTCGACGTCCGCCCGGACACTGCGGACCGTCGCCTCCGGCACCGGTGGGACGGCACGGCTGACCTGCGTCTTGCCCACCAGGGCGAGAGTCCCGGCGAGCAGGAAGAGCGCCACGGCCACGATCAGGGCGGCCAGCCACGCGGGCAGGACCAGCGCGAGCGCCAGGATCACCGTGGCGACCAGCGCCCCGGCGCCGTAGAGGGCCATCACCCCGCCGCCGCCGAACAGGCCGATCCCGATGCCGGCGTGCTTGCCCTTGCGGGTGAGTTCCACCCGGGCCAGCGCCAGTTCGTCCCGGACCAGGCGGGAGACCTGCTCGGTGGCCCGCTGGATGAGCTCCGCGGTGGACGGCTCGCTCCCGTTCCGGGACGTGCTGCGACTCGCGACGTCAGCCATGCTGTCCTCCTTTCATCATCCCCGCGCTGTATGCCCGAAGTCGCCGGCCGTCAATCCTGCGCGGAGAACGGCCGGTCGGCCCGGCCGCGCACCACCGGACGTCGGGCCGCCGGGATGGCGAGCCCGAGCCGGGGCGTGCGCCGCGGGTCCCCCGAAACGCGCCGGACAAACGCAGCGGGCGGAATGTCTTGCGCGGAGGCGACGCCCCGGTGGCTGCCCCGGGCACCGAGGTCGCCGCCCGCGGACGCGAGGGAGCCCCCGGCACCGGGGGCGGCCGGGGGCTCCAGGAGCGGTCCGGTCAGCGGTGGGCGTCGACGGGCTCCTCCGGGCCGACGAAGACCTCGCTGCGGGCCTCGCCGTCATCGCTTCCGCCGAAGACCCGCGCGTCGTCGGGCACGTCTTCGGGCAGCCGGGGGGCCGGTCGCCGGGACCGCACCGCCTGCCACGGCAGCGCGCCGGAGGCGTCGCCCACCTCGGTACGCAGCCGGGGCAGCGCGGCCGGGCGCTGGTCGCGTACCCAGGCCACCAGGTGCTCGCGGACCAGGCAGCGCAGGTCCCACAGGCTGCCGGCGTCGGCGGCGCTGACCAGGGCCCGCACCTTGACCAGGCCGCCGGTGGCATCGGTCACCTGGAGTACGCAGACCCGGCCGTCCCACAGCTCGGTGCTCTCGCAGAGCCGGCGCAGCTCCTCCCGCATCGCCTGGACCGGGATCGCCCAGTCCACGTCGAACTCGGCGGTGCCGAGCACGGCCGCCTCGGTACGGGTCCAGTTCTGGAACGGGGTGCGGGTGAAATAGGAGGTGGGCAGGATCAACCGCCGGTCGTCCCAGATCTGCACCACCACGTAGCTGAGGGTCAGCTCCTCGATCCGGCCCCACTCCCCCTCGACCACCACCACGTCGTCGAGGCGTACCGCGTCGCTGAAGGCGAGCTGGAGGCCGGCGAAGACGTTGCCCAGCAGGCTCTGGGCGGCCAGCGCGGCGACCGCGGCCGCCACACCCGCGGAGGTCAGCACGCCGGCACCGATGCCCCGGACCGCGGGGAAGGTCATCAGCATGACGCCCACGGTCAGGATGACGATCACCGCGATGGTGAGCCGGCGGAGCATCACCACCTGGGTCCGCACCCGGCGGGCGTGCCGGTTGTTCGGCACGTCCACCCGGAACCGGGCCAGCGCGGTGTCCTCGATCACCACCAGCAGCGAGGCGACCAGCCAGGCCGCGGCGACGATCACGGCCAGCACCAGGACGTGCAGGACGACCTGACGCCACGGGCTGCCGACCGCGTACAGGGTGCCGAAGCGGACGCCGAGCTGCCCGGCGAACACGGTCGCGGCCACCTGGAACGGGCGGTGCGAGTGCTCGGTGAGCTCGGTCATCAGCACCGAGCGCCGGCCCAGCCGGCGGGCCACCCGGTGCACCACCTCGACCAGCAGCAGAGCGGCCGCCGCCGCGGCGAGCGCGGCGACGGCCGTTCCGACGTAGCTCTGCACGGATCTCTCTCCCTCCAGCCGGGCACGCTCGGGCAAAGGGCCCATAATGCCCGACGGCCCCGGTATCGACCAGGATCAGACCCGCCGGTATCGGGACTGGAGGAAGCAGTAGACGCCGAAGGCGGCGATGCCGAGCGCCGCGAGGGTGAGCAGCACCGGCCCGTACGACTGGTCCCGCAGGATACGCAGGGCGGCGTCGAGGCCGCGGGCCTTCGCCGGGTCGTACTTCACCGCGGCCACCACGATCAGCAGGCCGGCGATGGCGAAGACCGCGCCCCGGGCGGCGTACCCGGCCATGCCGAGGCGGCGGGCCAGGGTGTGCGCCCTCGGGGTCAGCTGCCCGATCTTGAGATTGCGCTCGAACTTCTTCTTCAGCCCGTACCCGATCATGCCGACGCCGACGGCGGCGAGCACCAGGCCGGCCAGGCCGACCAGCCACCGGCCGCCGGTGCCGGCCATCAGCCTCGCGGTGAGCGCCTGCTGCTGGTCGGCGGCGTTGGCGCTGGCGTCCTGGAAAACCTTGACGGCGGTCCAGGCCAGCCAGCCGAAGACGACGGTACGCACCACGGACGCGATCCGCTCGAACAACCGGTCCCGGCCGCGCAGGCCCCGGTGGCCGATGGCCGCCTCGAACGCCTGCCAGATCGCCATGGCGAACATGCCGATCGCGATCGCCACCAGCAGGAACTTGCCGAGCGGCTGAGCACCCAGGGTGCGCAGCGCGCCGTTCTGGTTGCCCTCCTCACCGGAATGACCGAAGGCGATCTGGAGCGCGAGCCAGGCGAAGAGGAGGTGCAGGATCCCGTAGCCGACGAAGCCGGCCCGGGTCAACAGTTCGAGCCACCGGCTGTTGGCGGCCCGGACGGCGGTGGCGCCGGCGTTCCGGGTGAGTGACATGGCGGCACAATCTCCCGCCGCCATGATCTCCAAACGTCGGCCACCACCGCCCGTGGCCGCGGGTCAGCCGTTGGGGTTACGGGCCACCCGGATGGCCACCTGGTCGGCGGTGACGCTGTCCAGGGTCACCTGGAAGCCGCCGGCCTCGGTGGCCTGCTGGCCGGTGGTGAGCGAGAGCTGCTCCCCGGCCACCTCCACGGTCACCTGGTCACCCTGGACGCCGACCAGCTTGGCCTCGACGCCGAAGAGACTGGCGCTGGCCTCGACGCCCCGGTCGAAGGTGACCGTGCAGGCGTCCAGCCCACAGTCGGTGTCGGCGCCCTCGGAGCTGCAACCGGCCAGCAGCGCGACGCCGAGCGCGAGGCCGGCCAGCAGGCCGCCGGCGCGGCGGACGGGGGTCAGTGCGGGGGAAACGTGTCGGTTCGTCACCGTGCCAAGGGTACGAGACGATCGCCACGCCGCCACCGGCGTGTGATCGTTTCCGGCGGGCGTTAGGGTCCCGCCATGCCGTTCGACATCGCCCGCACCCGGGCCGCCTACCCCGCGCTGACCGAGGGCTTCGCCCACTTCGACGGTGCCGGCGGCACCCAGACCGCCCAGCCGGTGATCGCCGCGGTCGCCACCGCGATGCGGGCCGCGACGGGCAACCGGAGCAGCGCCTTCACGCCCGGCCGGCGGTCGCTGGAGCTGGTCGCCGCCGCCCGCTCGGCGGTGGCGGACCTGCTCGGCGCCCAGCCTGAGGGGGTGGTGCTCGGGCCGAGCGCCACGGCGCTGACGTACACCCTGGCGCGGACGCTCGGCGCGGGCTGGCGCCCGGGCGACGAGGTGGTCGTCTCCCGGCTGGACCACGACGCCAACGTCCGGCCGTGGGTGCAGGCGGCCGAGGCCGCCGGGGCAACCGTGCGCTGGGCCGAGTTCGACCCGGCGACCGGCGAGCTGCCCGCCGGCCAGTACGCCGACCTGGTCGGCGAGCGCACCCGACTGGTCGCGGTGACCGCCGGCAGCAACGCCATCGGCACGGTGCCCGACGTCGCGGCGATCGCCAAGACCGCGCACGCGGCCGGCGCGCTGGTCTGCGTGGACGGAGTCCACGCGGTGCCGCACGGCCCCACCGACCTGACCTCGCTCGGCGCGGACTTCCTGGTCACCAGCGCCTACAAGTGGTCGGGGCCGCACCTGGCGGCGATGGTCGCCGACCCGGACCGCTGGGCGACGCTGCGGCCGGCGAAGCTGCTGCCCTCCTCCGACGCGGTCCCGGATCGGTTCGAGTACGGCACGCCGAGCTTCCCGCTGCTGGCCGGGGTGGCCGCCGCGGTGGACCACCTGGCCACCCTGGACCCCACGGCGACCGGCAGCCGCCGGGACCGGGTCCGGGCCGGGCTGGCCGCCGCCCAGGCCCACGAGGAGACGGTCTTCGAGCGGCTGCTCGCCGGCCTGGCCGAGCGGCCGGCGGTCACCGTGTACGGCTCCCCGGCCCGGCGCTGCCCCACGGTGTCGTTCCGGCTGGCCGGGCTGGGCCCGGCGGAGACGGCGGCGGCGCTGGGCGCGGCCGGCGTCTGCCTCTCCTCCGGCGACTACTACGCCTACGAGTACTTCCGCACCATGGGGTTGCGGGACAGTGGCGGCGCGGTCCGGGCCAGCGTCTACCACTACAACACGGCCGAGGAGGTGGACCGGTTGCTGGCCGAACTGGACCGGCTGGCCGACGCCGGGGAGACAATGGCCGGGTGAGCTATCTGGTCGAGGACGACCCCGCCAAGCGTCGGTTCGAGATCCTGGTCGACGACGCGCTGGCCGGGTTCACCGCGTACCTGCCGCGCAACGGCGTGCTGGTCCTGACGCACACCGAGGTGGACGAGCGCTACCGGGGCATGGGCGTGGGCGCGGCGCTGGTCCGGGGCACCCTGGACCAGCTCCGCGAGCGCGGCGACCGCATCGTGCCGCAGTGCGCCTTCGTCGCCAGGTTCATCGAGCGCCATGCCGAGTACGCCGACCTGGTGGTCGCCGCGCCGTAGGCCCCGGCCGGGTGGCGGCCGGCCCGGCCACGCCCGGATCAGCGGGTGCCGGCGAGGAGTTCGGCGGCGGCGTACCCGGCCGCCCGGGTGGCGCCGTGGGTGGCCACGTGCACCGCGCCGGTGACCAGCTCGGGGACGCCCAGCTCGACCACCACCGCGTCGGGGCGGGCCGCCAGCGCGCGGTCCACCGCCGCCCGCATCCAGTCGTGCCGGTGCAGGTCCCGCACCACCAGCACCAGGGGGCGGCCGACCGCCCCGCCGGCCGGGTCGGCCGGGGTGTCGCCCTCGGCGTACCGGACGGTGGTGGTGCCGGCGACGAGCGCGGTCAGCGGTGCGGCGATCCCCCACGGGGTCTCCGCGCCGATGGCGATGTTGCGGGGCGGGGCGAACTCCACCACGTGCGCCGGGCCGGCCAGCGGTAGCACCCCGGCCCCGGCCGCCCCGGTGACCACGCGCACCGCCCGGCGCGCGGCGGCCAGCCCGATCGCCGAGCCGTTGCCGGCGTGGGCCACCGGCGGCCGGTCGGCGCGGGCGGCGACCGTCCAGGCGGCGAGCTGGCCGACCCGCTTCGCCGCCTCGGCCAGGCGCTCCTCGGGCAACTGGCCGGCCACCACGGCGGCGACGATGGCGTCGCGCAGCTCCGCCGCGTCCGCCTCGGCGGCCCGCTCCCCACCCACGCAGATGGCGTCCGCCCCGGCGGCGAGGGCGCGCACGGCCGCCCCGGCGAAGCCGTAGCGGTCGGCGACCGCCCGCATCTCCACCGCGTCGGTCACCACCACCCCCTGGAAGCCCAGCTCATCGCGGAGCAGCCCGCCGAGGATCCGGGGGCTCAGGGTGGCCGGCAGCTCCGGGTCCAGCGCCGGCACCAGCAGGTGCCCGGTCATCACCGCCTGCGCCCCGGCGGCCACCGCCGCCCGGAACGGGGCCAGCTCGACCGCGTCCAGCCGGGCCCGGTCGCCGTCGATGCGGGGCAGGTCGTGGTGCGAGTCGACGTGGGTGTCGCCGTGACCGGGGAAGTGCTTGGCGCAGGCGGCCACCCCGCCGGCCTGGAGTCCGCGTACCCAGGCGGCGGTGTGCCGGGCCACCAGGGCCGGGTGGGCGCCGAACGAGCGGACCCCGATGACCGGGTTGGCCGGGTTGGAGTTGACGTCGGCGTCCGGGGCGTAGTTGAGGCCGACTCCCAGGGCGGCCAGCTCGGCGCCCAGGTCGCGGGCGACCTCCTCGGTCAGCTTCGGGTCGTCGACCGCGCCGAGGGCGAAGTTGCCGGGTCGCGAGCTGCCCCGGGCGGACTCGATCCGGGTGACGTCCCCCGCCTCCTCGTCGATCGCGACGATCACGTCGGGCCGCTCGGCACGCAGCGCCGCGGTCAGGCGGGCGAGCTGATCGTGGTCGACGACATTGCGGGCGAAGAGGACCACCGAGCCGAGCCCTGCGCCGAGCCACCGGCGGATCCAGGCCGGCGGGGTGGTGCCGACGAATCCGGGTTGCAGGACGGCCGCGGCGAGACCCGCCAGGTCTCCGGTCGCTCCCTCGATCCGCGCGCTCACACGTACCCCCGTCTCCCCCACGACCCGCCGCCTCCGGCGGTGGTGTCATGGTCACATCGCCTCCCGAAATAGTCAACAATCCTTACTGTTAGCGCCTGGCGCACCCCGGCACGCCATGGGAGAGTGCGACCATGCACCCCGCGCTGCTCGCCGACGCCACCACCGCCGCGGACATTCCCGGCGTACGCCTGCTCGGCCTGATGGTGGGCGGCGTGCTCCTGCTGCTCGCCATCCGCGCGATGTTCCGCCGCTGATCGCCGGAGCCCGCGGCGTTCGCGCGCCAGCTTCCCGGGTACGGCTCTCGTCGTCCGTACGGTGCGCCCGGCACCCGGCGAGGGAGATGTGATGAAGATCGGCTACTTCCTGTCCAGCGAGGAGTACGGCCCGGCGGAACTGCTCGCCCAGGCACGCGCCGCCGAGCAGGCCGGCTTCGCGGCGCTGTGGATCTCCGACCACTACCACCCCTGGCTCGACGTGCAGGGCCAGAGCTCCTTCGTCTGGTCCACGATCGGCGCGCTCAGCCAGGTCTGCTCGCTGCCGGTGACCACCGCGGTCACCTGCCCGATCATGCGAATCCACCCGGCGCTGATCGCCCAGGCCGCGGCCACCAGCGCGGTGCTGCACTCAGGCCGGTTCGTGCTCGGCGTCGGCACCGGCGAGGCGCTCAACGAGCACATCCTCGGCGGCCCCTGGCCGCAGCTCGACCTCCGGTTGGCGATGCTGGAGGAGGCGGTCGAGGTGATGCGCAAGCTGTGGCGCGGCCGGTTCGTCAACCACTACGGCGAGCACTACACGGTGCAGCACGCCCGGATCTACACGTTGCCGGACACTCCCCCGCCGGTCTACCTGTCCGGCTTCGGTCCGAAGTCGATCGACCTGGCCGCCCGGATCGGCGACGGCTACATCAGCACCAAGCCCGACGCCGACCTGGTCCGCCGGTTCCGGGACGGCGGCGGCGGCGACAAGCCGTGCCAGGCCGGCTTCAAGGCGGCGTACGCCGAGAGCGAGGACGAGGGCGCTCGGCTCGCGTACGAGAAGTGGCCGAACGAGGCAATGCCCGGCGAGCTGTCCCAGGTGCTCCCCTCGCCGCGGCACTTCGAGCAGGCCGCGCAGCTGGTCAAGCCGGAGATGATGAAGCAGTCGTTCGTCTGCGGCAAGAACCCGGACGCCCACCTGGAGATGATCGACAAGTTCGCCACGGCCGGCTACGACGAGCTCTACGTGACCAACACCGGCCCGCACTGGCAGGGCCTGCTCGACCTCTACCAGCGCGACGTGCTGCCCCGGCTGCGCTGAGCCGGGCGGCATGATGACGCACCCGATCAACCCGGCGTCCGCCCCGAGTCGACGAGCAGGCGCGTCAGACACCCGGTCCGGTTTCGCCCGTGATCGACGGGGGTACCTCCGACCACTGATGAAACCGTCCACGCTCAACGAGCGGCACCGCCCCGGCGAGCAGGAGTTGCGCGAACTCGCCGCGCTGCTGCGCTCGCAGCCGCGGAGCCGGGCGGAACTGCGCGAGCTGACCGGCCTCGGGCCGGGCAAGCTCGGCCAGTATCTGTCGCTCGAGCAGGTGGGCGAGGTCTGTGGACACTGCGACAACTGACGCTGGACTAGCCTGACCCGGGCACGCCAGGCGTGCCCGTCGACACACGACCACCACGGCGAAAGGGGCTTGATCGTGATCGAGCAGCCGGCGTACACCGGGTTCGGTTTCTCCGACGACGAGTGGGGGCTGCTGGTCGGGCTGCCGCAGTCCGTCCTCACCGCGGCGAGCGCGGCGGAGTCCGACGGCGCCCGACGCACCATGGCCGAGAACGCCGCCGGGCTGGAAACCATCGCGGCCGGACGCGAATCGGCCAGCCGGCTGGTGGCCGCCGTCGCCGGCGAGGTCGTCGCCCGGGTGGGTGACCCGGAGATCGGCGCGGAGCTGCCGGTGATCGAGCCCGCCGACCCGCCGGCGATGATCGACGACGTGCTCGCCCGGGCCGCGCAGGCGTCGACGCTGCTGGCCGCCAAGGTGGACGAGGGGCAGGCCGGGGCCTACCGGCACTGGCTGGTGGAGATCGCCGAGCAGGTGGTGGGCGCCGCCGCCAGCGGCGGCCTGCTGGGCCTCGGCGGCGACGCGGTCAGCGACTCGGAGCGCCACTTCCGGGACCGGCTGGCGCAGGTGCTGAACGACTGATCGGGGGCGCGACCCCGCGCCCGGCCCGGTACACCGGCCGATGCCGACGGACCTAGCAGGTGAAGTTATCCTCGTCAATGACGGATATCAGACGCCCCACGACCGCAGACTGTGGCCTCCGTGGGGCGTCGTCATGGATGGAGGGTGACCGAAACACGGGGGTCGTGGCATGGAAATGATGCTCAACCGGATGATTCTCGACACCGAGCGGGTGCCCGCAGCCGATCGCTTCGGGCTGTGGCTGGACATGCTCGCCGACTCGCCCGCACCCCTGCGGGTACGCACCGAGCACGCCGACGACTTCGTGGCGCGGGCGGACACCATCGACCTGGGCCGGATGCGGCTGGTCCGCTACCGCTACCCGTCGCTGGACTGCGTCCGGAGCCGGAAGCTGATCCAGCGCTCCGACCCGGACTACTACGTGCTCGCGCTGACCCTCACCGGCACCGGCACGGCGGACCAGGCGGGCCAACGGAGCGAATGCCGCCCCGGCGACTTCACCTTCTACGACTGCTCCCGGCCGCACGAGGTCAGCCACCACGGCGAGCACCACGGGCTCGCGCACCCCAGCTCGATCGTGGCCTTCATCCCGTACGACGCGCTGCCGCTGCCCCACCGCCGGCTCGCCGCGCTGTTCGCCGGCCGGATGCCCGGCAACGAGGGGATCGGGGCGCTGCTCGCCGACTACCTCATCCGGATCACCGGCCACCCCGAGCAGTACCACGCGGCCGACGCCGAACGGCTGGCCGGCATCGGGCTCGACCTGGTGTCCATGATGCTCGGCCGGCACCTGGTGTCCGAGGACGCGGTGCCCACCGAGGTCCGCCGCCAGGCGCTGCTGGCCCAGGTGCGCTCCCACATCCGCCAGCACCTGGGGGACGCCACGCTGAGCCCGCAGTCGATCGCGGACGCGCACCACATCTCGGTGCGGTCGCTGCACCGGCTCTTCGAGGCCGAGGAGACCACGGTGGCGGCGTACATCCGGGACCAGCGGCTGGAGCGGTGCCGGCGCGACCTCGCCGACCCGGCCCTGCGCGACCGGCCGATCCAGCTGATCGCGGGCCGCTGGGGCTTCCGGGACAAGGCCCACTTCAGCCGCGCCTTCCGGGCCGCGCACGAGGAGACTCCCCAGGCGTACCGGGTGCGGCACCTCGAACAGGCACGCATCGTCAACAGTCCGGCGTCCGTAATCAACTCGCAGCGGACATACTGATCCCGGGCCGGCAGCCGGGAGACCGGCGCGGCCCACTGGTAACGGGGGGCCGTGGCGAGGCGCCCGCGACAGGTCGTCGCGGGCGGCCGCCCGGTGCCGGCGCCTCCGCGACCCTCGCGGACCGGCCAGTTCCCCCGCCGGCCGTCGACGGCCACGCCGGATTCCGGCCCCGTCCATCTCCCCCCAGGACCTCACGACGGGGCCGGTCAGGCCGCCTCCTCCAGCAGCGCCAGCACGGCCTTCTCCACCGCCTGCCGCGGCGTCGCCGGCTCCACCGGGACCACCACCCCGTCGTGGTAGAGGTCCACCACCCGCGGGTCCACGTAGGACGTGCGGGCCACGGTGGGCGTGTTGCCGAGCAGCTCGGCGACCGAGCGCATCACCGCGGCGACCGCCCGCTTCCGGGCCGTCGCGGAGCGCTGGGCGCCGGCCGTCGCCAGCTCGGTGGCGGCCAGCACCGTGGCGTGCCAGGTACGGAAGTCCTTTGCGGTCATCTCCCCGCCGCTGGCGTCCCGCAGGTAGTCGTTGACCTCGTCGCTGCGTACGTCCCGCCAGAGCCGGCCGTCCCAGTAGCCGAACAGCCGCTCCTCGGCCCGCCGCCGGCGCCGCAGGCTGGTCAGCACCCGGCACAGCTCGGCGTCCTCGATCCGGCGTACCTGCTCGATGCCGCCCTTCGCCGGGAACTCGAAGACCACGCAGCCGTCCCGGGACCGGGCGTGCTCGGGGCGCAGGGTGGCGACGCCGAAGGTGGGGTCGTCACCGGTGGCGTACTGGTCGCTGCCGACCCGGAAGGTGCCCATGTCCAGCAGCCGGGCGACGGTGGCGAGGACGCGTTCCCGGCGCAGCCCGCGCAGCGCCAGGTCGTGGTCCACCTGGTCGCGCAGCACCGGTAGCCGGTGCGCCACCTCGAGCACGTGGTCGAACTTGGCCTCGTCGCGCTTCTGCCGCCACTGCGGGTGGTAGAGGTACTGCTTGCGCCCGGCCGCGTCGATGCCGGTGGCCTGGATGTGCCCGTTCGGGTACGGCGAGATCCACACGTCCCGCCAGGCCGGCGGGATGACGAGATCGCGCAGCCGAGTTAGCTCGTCGGGGTCGCGAACCGGCGCGCCCTCCGGGTCGACGAACAGCCAGCCCTTGCCGCGCCGCCGGCGTCCGTACCCCGGCCGGCCCGGATCGCTACGCCGTAATCGCACCGGAGACTCGCATCGCCCGTTCCGCCTCGTCCACGGCGGCCAGCACCTCGTCCACCTGAATGACCGCCAGAGTCGGGTGGCTTTCTACCCCGACGCCGGCCCGCCAACCCCGGTCGAGCCCGGGGCGGCGCGTGACGTCGAGCACCCGGTGCCGGGGCCGGTCCGGCGGCGGCCCCCAGTGCGCCGGCGGCACCGGCCCGAAGAGCACCACCGACGCGGTGCCGTACCCGGTGGCCAGGTGGGCCACCCCGGTGTCCCCGCTGACCACCAGCCGGGCGTCGGCGACCAGGGCGGCCAGCTCGGCCAGGTCGGTCCGGCCGGCGAGCACCGCGTCCGGCGTCAGCCCGGCGTCCCGGGCGATCCGGGCGGACAGGTCCCGCTCGCCGGTCGAACCGGTGAGCATCACCCGGTGCCCCCGGTCGGCGAGGGTCCGGGCGAGCGCCGAAAACCGCCCCGCCGGCCAGCGCTTCGCCGGGATCTTGCTCCCCGGGTGCAGCACGGTGACGCCGGCCGGCATCCCGGCGGCGGGCGGGCGACGCAGCGCCAGGTCGCCCGGGTCGGTCGGCAGGCCGTACCAGTCCAGCAGCCGGCACCAGCGGCGGACCTCGTGCTCGTCGCCGTCCCACGGCGGGCCGTCACCGTGCCCCGCCTCGGCGTTCGCGAAGGCGAGCAGCCGGCCGGGCCGGGCGGCGGCGAGCATCCGGTGCGACTGCGGGCCCCGCCCGTGCAGGTTGACCGCCACCTCCGGCGGCGGGCCGGGCCAGGCCGGGTGATCCGCCAGCCCGTCGGTGGGCAGCACCCGGTCAATCCCGCCGACCAGGTCGGCCAGCGGCGCCAGCCAGGCCGGCGCGGCCAGCACCAGCTCGCGGTACGGGAAGCCGGCCCGCAGGCCGCGCAGCGCAGGGACGGCGGTGGCCAGGTCGCCGACGCCGAGCGCCCGGAGCACGAGGATCACGGGTACGAGGATTCCTGCTCGGCGCAGACCACCATCTCCCGTACGGCGCAGCCGACCGGCTGGGAGAGGGCGAACATGATCGCAGCGGCGGTGTCGGCGGGTTCGTTGAGCGCCGCGTCCGGGCCGGGCCGGTACTGCGCGTCCCGCTCGTCGAAGAACGCGGTGCGCATGCCGCCGGGGATGAGCAGGGTGACACCGACCGCGCCGGCCAGCTCGGCGGCGAGCGCCCGTGTGAAGCCGACCACCCCGAACTTCGCCGCGCAGTACGCGGTGGCGTCGCTGACCGCCTTCACACCGAGGGTGGAGGCGACCGTGACGATGTTCCCCCGGGCGGCTTCCAGATACGGCAGCGCGGCCCGGATCACCGCGGCCGTGGCGAGCAGGTCGACCGTGACGATCCGTTCCCAGGTCTCCCCCGGGATGTCGGCCAGCCGGCCCGGCATGTCCATGCCGGCGGCGGTGACCACGGCGTCCAGCCCGCCGGAACGCTCGGCCAGATCCCGGGTGGCGGCCTCGGCGGCCCGGGTGTCGGCCAGATCGCACTCGATCCACGGAACCCCGTCCGCGGGGCGCTGCCGATCCAGCACGAGGGGACGGCCGCCGGCGCGGGCCACCGCGGTGACCACCGCGGCGCCCAGCCCGCTCGCGCCGCCGGTGACCAGGACAGTGGGGCCGGCTCCGGGTGGACTGCTGCGCTCGCTCATCGTGCCCCCTCCGCCGTCGGCCGGATGACCGCCGCCCGCGCCGGGCCGCCGGTGCCGGGCGGGACGCCGCCGCCCGGCGGGAGGGCGGAGCCCCGACCGGCGCGGGCCGCCGCGATCATGTCGCTGGTGGACCGCCCGTCCAGATAGGGCACGACCACCGTGTGCCCGCCCCAGCGGGCCAGGATCTCCGCCTCGGGCAGGGTCTCCGCGCCGCCACCGCTGGCGTAGTCGCCGCCCTTGACCCAGATGTCCGGCCGCAGCCAGGAGAGCGCCGCGTGCGGCGTCGGCTCGTCGAAGATCACCACCGCGTCCACGCAGCCCAGCGCGGCGAGCAGTCGGCTGCGGTCGCCCTGCGGCACGACCGGGCGCTCGGGGCCCTTCAGGCCGGCCACGCTGGCGTCGGAGTTGAGGCAGACGACGAGGCAGTCGCCGAGCTGCCGGGCCGCCTGGAGGGTCGCCACGTGCCCGGCGTGCAGCAGGTCGAAGCAGCCGCCGGTGGCGACCACCGTGCCGCCGGCGGCCCGCACCTCGGCGACCACCGCACCGGCGGCGTCGGCGCCGATCCGGTCCCCGCCGCCGGAGACCACCACCGGTGAGGCGTCCCGGACCGGGGCGGGCAGCGCGGTGCCCACTCCCCCACCGGCCACGTACGCGGATGCCTCGGCGACGGCCGCCTGCACCGCCTCGGAGACGAGCGCGCCCCCGGCCAGGGCGAGGGCGGCCGTGGCCGCGAACCGGTCCCCCGCCCCGCAGGTGTCCCCCTCCGCGCTGGCCGGCGCGGGGACCACCAGCGGGGTCGAGCCGGCGTGGCAGAGCAGCGCGCCCTCCCCGCCCATGGTCACCGCGACCGCGCCGGCCTGCCAGCGCTGGCGCAGGGCCTGGGCGCTCCGGGACGCGGTGACCAGGCGGGACGCGCCCGGCCGCACCTTCGCCAGCTCGCGCGCCTCCGCCTCGTTCGGGGTAGCCAGGTGCACCCCGGGCACCGCCTCCGGCCCACGCGGGTGCGGGTCCCACACCACCGGCGCGCGGGTGGCGGCGAGCGCCGCCCGCAGCGCCGGATCCCGGGCGACGCCCCGGCCGTAGTCGCTGACCAGCACCACGGCGGCGTCGGCGAGCAGCCGCAGCACCACCTCGCTCGGCTCACCGGGCTCGCCGGCCGGCCCGCCGCGGTCGTGCCGCAGCAGCACCCGGCCGCGGGCCCGCAGCCGGATCTTCTCCGGGGTGGACCCGGCCAGCGGCAGCGCGTACAACTGCACGCCGGCGGCGGCGAGCAGCGTGCCGAGCCGGGCCCCGCCGGCGTCGTCGGCGACCGCGGTGACCAGCGCGACCTCGGCGCCCTCGGCGGCGGCGAAGACCGCGGCCAGGCCGGCGCCGCCGGGGCGGTCGACGTACGTGCCCTCGTCGAGCACCGGCACCGGGGAGTCCGGGCAGAGCCGGTTCACCGTGCCCTCGACGTCCCGGTCCAACAGGGTGTCGCCGAGCACCACCACGGGTCCCGTCACGTTCGACCTCCTCATCGGGCCTGCACCTCCCGGCCGGTGTCGTCACCGAGCACCACCTCGACGCCGGTACGCACCGGGCCCGACCCGGCCGCCGTCCGCGCGGCCAGCGCCGCCGGCAGGGCCCGATCGACGTACTCGCAGAGCACGTGGGTGGCGACCAGGTGCAGCTCCTGCACCACCTGGCTCTCCGGCGAGTCGATGGCGAGGACTTCGTGGCAGGTGTCGGCGAGTGGGTTGGGTGTCGGGCCGGTGAAGGCCCAGCAGCGCAGTCCGGTCTCGCGTGCGGCGTGGGCGGCGGTGAGGAGGTTGGTGCTGGTGCCGCTGGTGGTCAGGAGCAGGAGGATGTCGTCGGGTCGGCCGTGGGCGCGGACCTGGCGGGCGAAGACCTCGTCGTAGCCGTAGTCGTTGCCGATGGCGGTGAGGGCGGAGGTTTCGGCGTGCAGGGCGATGGCGGACAGGGGTTCCCGGTCGTCGCGGAGTTTGCCGACGAGTTCGGCGGTGAGGTGCTGGGCCTCCGCGGCGCTGCCCCCATTGCCCGCCACCAGCAGCCGCCCGCCGCCGGCCAGCCGGTGCGCCAACTCCCCGCCCCAGCGGGCCAGCAGCTCCTCCGACTGCCGGAACGGCAGCAACGCGGCGGCCAGGTGCGTCAGGTGGTCCTCCAGCACCGTTGCGCCGACCACGGGTCCGGGCGCCGTCATCAGGCGACCACCCGGGTGGGTCGACGCACGGTGGCCACCTGGCCGTACACCTCCGCCAGCCGCTCGGCGGTGCTCGACCAGGAGTAGCGGGTGCGGGCCCGGTCCAGGGCCGCCGTGGCGTAGGCGAACCGGCGGATCCGGTCACCGAAGAGTCGGCGGATCGCCGCACCGAGGGCCGCCGGGTCCCGGGCGGGCACCAGGTCGCCGGTCCGTCCGGGCACCACCGTGTCGGTCAGCCCGCCGACCGCGGTGCCGATCACCGGTACGCCGCAGGCCATCGCCTCCAGCGGGGTGAGTCCGAACGGCTCGTACCAGGGGGCGGCCACCAGCACGTCCGCCGACCGGTACCAGCGGCCCATCTCCTCCCGGGGCACCGCGCCGATCAGCTTGACCCGGTCGGCGACCCCGCAGGACTCGGCGAGCGCCCGCAGCCGCCGCGCGTACGGGTCGGTCTCCAGCAGCCCGGCCGGTGGTCCGCCCACCACCACGCACTCGGCGTCGGGGACCAGCGCGGTGGCCCGGATGACGTCCTGGAAGCCCTTGCGTTCCACCAGTCGCCCCACGGTGAGGATGCGCGGCCGGTCGCCGTCCCGTTCGGCGACCGGGCCGAGCGGGGCGAAGGTGCTCAGGTTCACCCCGGACGGGACGACGGTCATCCGGGACCGGGGCACCCCCAGCCGGACCAGCTCGGCGACCTCGTCCTGGCACTGGGCCACCACCCGGTCGACCGAGCGGCCCAGCTTGCGCTCGTGCTCGATCCGGCCTGGCGGGCTGGTGTCCTGCGCGCCCTGGTGGCGCCGCTTCACGGTGCCGAGCGCGTGGTACGTCTGCACCACCGGCACCCCGGTCCGCCGGCCGGCGGCGAGTGCGGCGAGACCGCTCATCCAGAAGTGCCCGTGGACCACCTCCGGCTGCCAGTCGCCGGCCCGCCACCGCTCGGCCAACCACTCCCCGAACGCGGGCATGTACGGCAGCAGGTCGTCCTTGGCGACCGGCTCGGCCGGTCCGGCGGGCACGTGCACCACCTCGTAGCCGTCCGCGGTGCGGACCGTCACGGGCAGGTCGACGGCGTCGCGCCGGGTGTAGACCCGGACGTCGTGGCCGGCGGCCGCGAGCGCGGCGGAGAGCTCCGCGACATGCGTGTTCTGGCCACCGGCGTCCTCCCCGCCGAGGACGGCGAGCGGGCTGGCGTGCTCCGAGATCATCGCGATGCGCATACTTCCTCCTCCAGCAGCCGGTCCCAGTCGGCGAGGAAACGCTCCAGGCCGTAGCGCTGCCGTGCGGCGCTGCGGGCCTCGGTGCCGGCCCGGCGGGCCGCCGCCGGGTCGTCCACGAGGCCCCGGGCCGCCTCCAGCAGCACGTCGACCCGGGTGGAGAGGGCGCCGGCGGACGGTGGCACCGCCTCCACGGCTTCGGTGGTGGCCAGCGCCACCACCGGCATACCCATGGTCATCGCCTCGATCAGGCTCAGTCCGAGGGATGTCCACCGGCACAGGTGCAGGTATGCCCGTCGTCGGGCGAGTTCGGTGTGCATGGCGTGTTGTGGCACGTCGTCGTGGCTGGTGAGCCGGTCGGGTGGTAGTGCGAGGTGGTGGGCCAGTCCGGTTACGCCCATGCCGTAGACGTCCAGCGGGGCGATCTCGGCGAAGCGGGGGAGCAGGTCGGTGCCGGTGACGCGCCAGCGGCGTACCGGTTCGTTGATGACCACGGCCAGGCGGTTCAGCTCGCCGGTCCATTCGACGGCCGGTGGGAGCACTCCGTGTTCGATGACTGTGGTGCGGGTGTTGCCGTTGTCCCAGAACAGCTCGTTGAAGTGGGTGACGTGGGCGATGGTCAGGTCGTCCCGGTCGGCCATCGGGTGGCGGGTGTTCGGCACGTCGCCCTTGGGGGTGTTGTGCTCGACGTAGATCGCCGGCACGTCGCGGCCCACCCGGCGGCCCAGCCACTCGCAGGCCAGGTCGAATTCCTCGGGGCGCTGGAGCAGCACCAGGTCCACCTCGGACCGACGCAGCTGCTGGGGAGTCACCTCGACGGCGTTGTCCGGCCACCGGTAGGTCCGCGCCCGCCCGAGGCCGTACGGACCCCGGTCCGGCGTGACCGGCACCAGATAGCGGTGCTTGCCGTGGACGAACGACGTGGTCCACGACCCGTGCACGTGCCACACCAGGATGTTCATCTGCCCACCCCGCCGGTTCGGGTGGCCACCGGGCCGGCGAGGACGGACTCCGACGCGTCGGCGGGTACGCCGAGCAGCCGCAGCGCCTCCAGCACGCGCCCCGGCTCCACGGCCGACAGGCACGGGTGCCCGGGGACCGGGCAGCGGGTGGCCCGGGTGTCCCGACACGGCGCCCCGGCGTCGCCGAGCCGGACGGTCGGCACCCGGTACGGTCCCCACTGCCCGAACGGGACGGTGGGGGCGAAGAGGCTGACCACGGGCACGCCGAGCGCGGCGGCCAGGTGCGCCGGCCCGGTGTTACCGACCACCAGGGCGCCGGCCCGGGCGATGACGGCGGCCAGTTCGTCGAGTCCGGTACGCCCGCCCAGGTCAACGCCGCCGGCGGCGGCGACCCGCGCGGTCAGGTCCCGTTCGTCCGGGCCACCGGTCACCACCACCCGGTACCCGGCGGCGCTGAGCACCCGGACGATCCGGGTGGCCAGCTCGGGCGGGCAGGCCCGGGTCTCCACGGAGGAGCCCGGGTGCAGCACGACATAGCCCGGCTCGCCGGCCCCGGCCGGGACGGGCGGCAGCCGGTCGGTACGCAGTCGTAGTCCCGGTTCGTCGTCGGTGGGGAGGGTGTATCCGGCGGCGGCGGCGAGGGAGAGGGCTCGTTCGGGTTCGGGTATGCCGGTGGGGACGTGGTGGCGGATGTCGAGCAGGGTGCCGGGGTAGTCGTCGCTGATGGCGCTGATGCGGGGTATGCCGGCGATGCGTAGGAGAAGGGCGAGGGGTAGGGGGGACTGGTGGAAGGAGGTGAAGATGATTGCTTCGTCGGCGTGGGTGGTGGTGAGGCGGGTGGTGAGGTGGTGCATGTCCTGTGGGTCGACGGGTTGGGGGTCGCCGTCGATCCAGGGCAGTGGCCATTCGATGATCTCGTCGATGCCGGGTAGCAGGTCGGCGGCTGCCCGGCCTTGTGGCCCGCAGAGCAGTACGACGCGGTCGGCGCCGGCCGCGACGGCGCGGATGCCGGGGCCGGTGACCAGCACGTCCCCGGCCGCGTCGCTGCGGGCCACCAGGACGGCGCCCCGCCGTGGCGGGGACCCGGGGGCGGCCACCAGCCGCACCCGGCGCAGGATCTCGGTCGCCGCCTCCGGCAGGTCGCGGGCGACCGTGGGCGCGGCAGCCACCTCAGCCGCCCGGGTGGCCGGGGTGGGGACCAGGATGCCGGCCGCGCCGGCCGCCGCGGCGGCGGTCATGTCGGCGCCGATGTCGCCGACCAGCACGCACCGGGTCGGCGTGGTGCCCAGCGCCCGGGCGGCGGCGTGCACCAGACCCGGCGCCGGCTTGCGGCAGGCACAGCCGTCCGGCTCGCCGTGCGGGCAGATCTGCCAGCTGTCGAAGGGGCCGAGCAGTTCCTCCACCCGGGCGTGGACGGCGTGCATCTGCCGCTCGGTGAAGTAGCCCCGGGCCAGGCCGGACTGGTTGCTGACCACGGCCAGACGCAGCCCGGCCGCGCGCAACCGGTCCAGCGCCTCCCGCGCACCGGGCACCGGGCGGACCTTCTCCGGGTCACCGTTGTAGGGCACGTCCTCGACGAGCGTGCCGTCCCGATCCAGCAGCACTGCGTCGTACAGGCCGGACGGGAACCGGTCAGCACCCGGGTCAACCCGGGCTGACCTGCACTGATCCCGCTCGTGGTCCCGTCGCACGGGCGGCGGGTTCCCGACCCCCCGAAGAGTAAACATCAACTTCGGCGGAGCCGCCTCCGCCGGTGCTGCCACGGCCGGTGCCTCCCGCACTCCGCCGGCCCGGTCCGGCGATACCCGTCGCCCCCGAGAAGCTAACCCGGAGTCGTCGTTAGCCGTGGCGGAGGCGGGGTACGGGGTTGGCGTGGCGATTGTGGAGAAAGTGATCGACGCACCCCCGCAGCAGGTCTTCGCCGTGCTCGCCGACGGGTGGACGTACAGCGACTGGGTGGTCGGCACGTCGCACGTGCGGGGGGTGGACGACAGTTGGCCGCAGGTCGGCAGCCGGCTGCACCACCGGGTCGGACCCTGGCCCTTCTCGCTGCAGGACTGCTCCCACGTGCTGGCCTGCGAACCGGCGCACCGGCTCGTGCTCCGCGCGAGGCTGTGGCCGGCGGGCGAGGCGATCGTCGACTTCACCCTGGAACCGCTCGACGGCGGCCGGACCCAGGTCCGCTTCCGCGAGGACTTCGCCGCCGGGCCGTTGCGCTGGGTCTGGACCGGGCTCAACGGCCTGGTCCTGCGTCAGCGCAACAAGGAGATGTTGAACCGGCTCTCCGACATCGCCACCAGGCAGAAGACGATGCGCTGACGCCACCCGCGGTGACCGCCGGTCGGCACGGTCGGTTCCGCCGGCCCGCAACCCCCGAAACGGCGCTTCCGGCCCGCCGAGCGGGCGTCTGTGCGGACCTGGCGCGGGCGACTGGCTACCCTCTCAGGTGAACCATGTCGGCCGACCGAGGATGTCCGTGATGATCGAACCCGTGCAGTTGCCCGCCCCGTGGCGCGACGCACGCCTGACCGTCGTCGTTCCCACCTACAACGAGGCGGGCAATCTCCCGGTGCTGGTCGAGCGGCTCCTCGCCCTGCCGCTGCCCGGATTGAAGGTGCTCGTCGCGGACGACAACTCACCGGACGGGACCGGCGAGGTGGCCGACAAACTGGCCATCGAGCACCCGGACCGGGTGCTCGTGGTGCACCGCCCGGGCAAGGAGGGACTCGGCCGGGCGTACGTGGACGGGATCGGGCGGGCGCTCGCCGGCGACGCCGAGTTCGTCGCGCAGATGGACGCGGACCTGTCGCACCCGCCGGAGGCCCTGCCCGGCATGCTCGGCGCGCTGCTCTCCACCCAGGCCAGCGTGGTCATCGGCTCCCGGTACGTGCCCGGCGGCGAGTTGGACGAGAACTGGCCGCTCTACCGGCGTGCGCTCAGCGGCTGGGCCAACCTCTACGTGCACACCCTGCTGCGGGTGCGGATCCGCGACCTGACCGCCGGCTTCAAGATCTGGCGGGCCGACGCGCTGCGGGACATCGGGCTGGACCGGGTGCAGTCCAACGGCTACAGCTTCCAGGTGGAAATGCACTACCTGGCCACCAAGCTGGGGCACACCATCCTGGAGGTGCCGATCCGCTTCGAGGAGCGCCGCGACGGCGCCTCGAAGATGACCACCGCCACCAAGATCGAGAGCGCGCTGATGCCGTTCATGCTGCGGGCCCGGCACCGCAACCTGCCGGACTGACGGCAGCGATCCACCATCTCCAGCCTCACGCTGCGTCATCGTGACGCAGCGTGAGAACTCTCCCGCTGCCCACGGCGCCTGCCGCCCGCCTTTGCTCTGCAGCCATCCACGCAACACCGCGATGACCTGGGATATTGCATCAGCGGCCACTGTCGCCCGACTTCGCTTCATGTACCGACCGTGACCGCTGCGTATCTGGCTGCAGAGCAAAGGCAACGCGCGGCATAGTACCGGCAGGCCACATGGCTCACGCACCGTGATCGCGCGCCGCTGCCCGCACACCGCCGCGCCGACGAACCGTCGCCGCCGGCGGGCCGAGTGCGCCGTGGGCGGCGAGCGCACCCGTTCCCGGCCGCCGAACTTCGCGGCCACCGGCACGGTGAGCACGCACGGGTGCGCGCCGAGCTTTCCGAGTCCGGAGCACGCCGAGCACGCGGACCGCCGAGCACGCCGAGCACGGCGGAGTCGAGCACGCCGAGCACAAAACGCCGTCGAACACACCGAGCACGGCGGGCGTCAGCGGTAGACCGCCCGGTGCGCCGCGCCGATCGCGCCCGCGTACAGGCCGCCGGTGAGCGCGCGGTCGCGCGCCAGGGCGGCCCGCGCGGCGTTCGCGCCGGGCGCGCCGTGCACGCCGCCGCCCGGATGCGCCGAGGCACTGGCCAGGAAGAGCCGGTCCACCGGGGTGTCCGCGCGCCCCAGGCCGGGGATCGGCCGCAGGAAGAGCTGCTGGTACGCGGCCGCGGTGCCGCCGGCGAGCGCGCCGCCGACCAGGCTGGGATCGCCCGCCTCCAGCTCGGCCGGGCCGGCCACGTGCCGCCCGACGATCAGCGAGCGGAACCCGGGTGCGGCGTCCTCCAGCACCTCCTCCATCCGCGCCACCTGTGCGGCGAGTTCCTCGCCCCGCCAGTCGTGCCGGAACGGCAGGTGGGTGTAGGACCACAGCGACTCGGTGCCCGGCGGGGAGTGGCTCGGATCGGCCACCGACATCTGCCCGACCAGCAGGAACGGGTCCCGGGGCACCTCGCCGCGGGCCAGCGCCGCCGAGTACGTGGTGAGCCCGTTCAGGTCGGCGCCGAGGTGCACCGTGCCGGCGCCGGCCACCGCCCGGTTGCGCCAGGGCACCGGCGCGGACAGCGCCCAGTCGACCTTGAGCGTGGAGCCGTCCCACCGGAAGTGGGCCAGGTCCTCGACGAGGCGGGGCGGCAGCGCGGCCGGGCCCACCAGGTCCAGGTAGAGCGCCGGGGCGGGCACGTCCGCGAGCACCGCTCGCCGGGCCCGCCAGCTGGCGCCGCCGACCGTGCGGACACCCATGGCCCGCCCCCGGGCGGTGAGCACCCGGTCGACCCGGGCGCCGTAGTCGATCCGGCCGCCCCGTTCGACCAGCCGGGCCACCAGCGCGTCGGTGATCTTCTGGGCGCCGCCGACCGGCACCGGCCAGCCGACCTGCTGGCCGAGCATGGCGAGCAGCCACCCGTACACCCCGGAGCCGGCCTCGTCGGGCGACAGGTCGGTGTGCAGCGCGCAGCCGGCGAGCAGCGCCGGCCCGCCCTCGCCGGCGAAGAGCTCGTCGCCGAGCCTGCGGACCGGTACGACGAGCCGCCGGGCCAGCCGCAACGCGCCCGACAGGTGGAGCCGGCGCAGCAGGGTCAGCCCGCCACGGACCGGCGGGAAGGGGCTGGTGATGACGCCGAGCATCGGCTCGGCCACCTCGCACCAGGCCGCGTACGCCTGCCGCCAGCTGTCCCCGTCGCCGGGGGCGAACGCCGCCAGCGAGGCCGCGGTCACCTCCAGGTCCCGGTTAACCACCGCCGCCCGGCCGTCCGGTAGCAGATGGGCCAGCACGTCCGGGGCGTGCGTCCAGGCCAGCCCGTACCGTTCGAGGCCGAGCCGGCGCAGCACCGGGGAGGCGTAGCCGAGCGGATAGAACGAGCTGTAGAGATCGCTGAGGTAACCGGGGGCGGTGACCTGGGCCGAGCGGACCGCCCCGCCCGGCGCCTGGGTGGCCTCCAGCACCAGGACGTCCCAGCCCGCGTCGGCGAGCAGGTTGGCGGCCACCAGACCGTTGTGGCCGGCGCCGATGACCACAGCGTCCGCGCTCTGCGCGCCGGGCGGGCTCATCCGATCCGCCTACCCGGCCGGTTACCGGGCAAAACGCGTTTGCCTCGGCCGGGTCGGGGCATCCACCGCCGCATGTACACGGTTGCGCAACTCATAGGTGGAGTGTGGGGCGCGGGTGGTGAGGGGGGCGAACTGGTCGTACGTGATCCGGCCGACGACTCCCCGGTGGCCACCGTGCCGGTGGCGACGGCGGACGAGGTCGCGAAGGCGGTCGAGGCCGCCCGGGGCGTGGCGGCGGACTGGGCGGTGACCGACCCGGCGGAGCGGGCGGCGGCGCTGCACCGGGCGGCGGACGCGGTCGAGGCCGCCGCGGAGGAGCTGGCCCAGGCCACCACGGCCGAGATGGGCAAGCCGCTGGACGACGCCCGCGGCGGCGTGACGGCCGGCATCGGCACCCTGCGCCAGTACGCGGAGCTCGGCCCGCTGCGCGGCGGGCGGACGCTGCACGGCGGACACGTCGCCCTCGACTTCATGACCCCCGAACCGCGCGGCGTGGTCGCCGCGATCACCCCCTGGAACGACCCGGTCGCGGTCTCCTGCGGCCTGCTCGGCGCGGCCCTGGTGACCGGAAACGTCGTGCTCTACAAGCCCAGCGAGCGCACCCCGGCCACCGGCTGGCTGCTGGCGCGGGCCCTCGACGCCGCGCTGCCGGCCGGGGTGCTGTCCCTGCTCACCGGTGGGGCCGAGGTGGGCGCGGCGCTGGCCGGCCAGGACGTGGACGTGGTGGCCCACGTCGGGTCCACCGCCACCGGCCGGGCGATCGCCGCCGCCGGCGCCCGCACCGGCGCCAAGGTGCTGCTGGAGAACGGCGGCAGCGACCCGCTGGTGATCGACAATGGGGTGGATCCGGTCTGGGCGGCCGATCAGGCCGCGCTGGGCTGCTTCGCGAACGCCGGGCAGATCTGCGTCGCCGTGGAACGCATCTACGTGCACCGGGACGTGGCCGAGGACTTCGTCGACGCGCTGATCCAGCGGGCGGAGGCGCTGACCGTGGGCCCCGGCCGGGAACCCGGTACGCAGCTCGGGCCGCTGGTGGACCGGCGGCACCGGGACCACGTGCACGGGCAGGTCACCGCGGCGGTGGCCGAGGGGGCGCGGCTCCGCACCGGCGGAGAGCTCCCGGACGGCCCGGGGGCGTTCTACCCGGCCACGGTGGTGTCGGACTGCCGACACGAGATGGTGCTGGTGCGGGAGGAGACGTTCGGCCCGGTCGCCCCGGTGGTCGTGGTCGACTCGTTCAGCGAGGGGCTGCGCTGCGCCGCCGACTCGCCGTACGGGCTGGCCGCCACGGTGCTGACCGGCTCGATGAGCCACGCCCACCGGGCTTGGCGGGAGCTGCCGGTGGGCACCGTCAAGGTGAACGCGGTCTTCGGGGGCGCGCCGGGCGGCGCCGCGCAGCCGCGCCGCGGCAGCGGCCAGGGCTTCGGGTACGGCCCGGAACTGCTGGACGAGTTCAGCACGGTGAAGACGGTGCACATCGAGGCGCCGGGCGGCGGCCACTGGTGACCGACCTGGAGGGTGGCTGTCCGAGGGACAGCCACCCTTTCCGGTGGTGCGGTCAGCGGCCGCGGGACTTGGCGCTCTCGCGGGCCTTGGTGGTCTCGCGGGCGTTCGCCTTCTGGATCGCCTTGACCAGTTCCGGCTTGGTCATCCGGGACCGGCCGGGCACGTCCAGCTTCTTGGCGACCTCCATGAGGTGCTCCTTGGGCGCGTTGGCGTCCACTCCGGCGGCGGTGGGTGCCCGCCGCGCCGGGCCACCTCCGGCGGCCTGGCGGTCGCTCGGGCCCTTGCGTCCCTTGGGCTCCCAGTGGTCGCCGACCTTCTCGAACTCGTGCTTCACCGCGGCGAACGCGGTGCGGTGCGCCCTCTGTCCCTCGCCGTACGTCTCCACGGCCGAGTCGTGCGTCTTCTCCCAGGTCCGCTGCGCCTTCGCCGGGGAGCGCCGCAGCGTGCTGGGCAGTACCTCGCGCCCGGGCATCTCGTCCTCCTCCGTCTCGATGGGTTCCTATGACCGTTCCCCCGCGTTCCGGCCGCAAACCGCCACCCGGTTTGTCGATTTCCGCGCCGGGGTACCGCCGGGCCACGCGCGACGGGCGCGCCCGGGTCGAGGAGGCGGTCATGGCGGCGACGACGGAGCGGGCGGTCCCGGCCCGGAAGCAGGCCCGGATACCCCGCCGGGTACGCCAGCTGAGCTGGGCGACCTGGCGCGGGGTGCTGGTCGGCAGCGGGCGGAACTTCGTCAAGGACAACTGCGCCGACTGGGCCGCGGCGTTGACGTACTACGGAGTGCTGGCGCTCTTCCCCGCGACCGTCGTGGTGGTCGCCCTGGTCGGTCTGGTCTCCGACGGCGAGCGGACCGTCGACACGGTGATCGGCCTGGCGCGGGAGATCGGCGCCGGGTCGGTGGTCGGCAACGACGGCTTCGTCAGCGTGGTCCGCGGCGTGGTGGAGCAGCAGGGCTCGGCGAAGGTGCTGCTCAGCTTCGGTCTGCTCGGCGCACTCTGGTCGGCGTCCGGGTTCATCGGCGCGTTCACCCGGGCGTCCAACGCCGTCTACGGCGTCGCGGAGGGGCGGCCGTTCTACCGGCTGCGCCCGCTGCAGATCGGCCTGGCCGGGTTGTCGCTGGTGCTGCTCGCGGTGGTCGCCACCGGGCTGATCGTCAGCGGCCCGGTCACCGACGCGGTCGGCGACCGGCTGCACGCCGGCGGCCTGGCCCGCACGGTGTGGACGGTGGCGAAGTGGCCGCTGCTCGCCCTGGTGGCGATGGCCCTGCTGTCGCTGCTGTTCTGGATCGCCCCGAACGTCCGGCAGCCCCGGTTCCGCTGGCTCACGCCGGGCGGCGCCCTCGCTCTGCTGGTCTGGGTGCTCGCCTCGGCCGGCTTCGGCCTCTACGTCGCCAACTTCGGCTCGTACGACGTCACGTACGGCAGCCTCGGCGCGGTCATCGCCTTCCTGGTCTGGCTCTACCTGTCCAACTGCGCCCTGCTGCTGGGCGTGCAGGTCAACGCGGAGCTGCAGCGCGGCCGGGTGCTGCAGACCGGCGCCACCGACCCGGGCGAGCCGGTGCTGCCGCCCCGCGCGCCGGCCGATTCGTGACCGGATGACCGGCTCTGCCGGCCACCCCCGGTTTACCGGCGGTCCCCTCGGGCATGTCTGTCGGCATGGAACGTGGCAGCAGCAAGCACTCACCCAGGGTCGACGACAACATGAGCCAGGACGTCAGCGGCCTCATCCAGGGTCCGGGGGCCGGTGGCTCGCGCGTCGAGGAGTCCCGCCAGCCGGAGCCGGCGGGTGAGGACCAGCCGGAGCCGAAGACGCTCACGGCCGGCGCGAGCCGCGGCGGCAACCCGCAGGGGATGAGCATGGACGATGTCGAGGCGCGCAGCCGCCTCGGCCGGTTCATCACCATGACCGCGCTGCCTGGGGACCGCGACGCGCTGGTGGCCAACGCGCGGGAGAACCAGGCGCCGGCGGACATCGTGGCCGCCCTGGAACGCCTGCCCGACGGCACCCGTTACCAGACGATTTCCGAGGTGTGGGCCGCACTCGGGCACAAGAACGAGACGACGCGCTGGTGAGCGGATCGGCCCACGTTCCGTGCGACGACACCGGCGGGAACAGGAGGATTCGACGATGAGCGGCGTGATGGAACACGTGGACGTGTCCGTTCCGATCCGCACCGCCTACGACCAGTGGACGCAGTTCGAGGAGTTTCCGCACTTCATGGAGGGCGTCCAGGAGGTCCGGCAGCTCTCCGACACGCTGACGCACTGGACGGTCGAGATCGGCGGCGTGAAGCGCGAGTTCGACGCCGAGATCACCGAGCAGTTGCCGGACGAGCGGGTGGCCTGGCGGTCCACCGGGGGCACCCAGCAGGCCGGTGTGGTGACCTTCCACCGCCTCGACGAGGGGAACACGCGGGTCACCCTGCAGATGGAGTTCGAGCCGCACGGCGTGGTCGAGCAGGCCGGCGCCAAGCTCGGCGCGGTGGACCGCCGGGCCAGGGGCGACCTGGCGCGGTTCAAGCAGTTCATCGAGCGGCGCGGCCAGGAGACCGGCGCGTGGCGCGGCACGGTCGAGCGACCCACCCCCTGACGTCGCGCTCCCGGACACGACAGCTCCGATGGCCGCCGGTAGGTTCCGGCGGCCATCGCCGTGCCCGCCGCCGGCCGGCCGGGCCGTTTGCGATCACCGGGTCCGGGTACCGCTGGGGAATGACCGACAAAGACAGGCACGTGTGGCGCGACGAGGATCGCACCTCCCTACACGAACTCGACCGGGCGATCGCCCGGTCGACCGTCGACGGGCAGGGCGACGACGTCACCGGCAACGACGCCGGCGAGGAGTCCGCGTTCGGCCATGGGCCCGAGGCGGTGGACCGGGGCGCCGGCCCGGAGGCCGAGCGCCGGGAGATGACCGACGCGGACCGGGCGTACCGGCCGTCGACCACCGGCCGGACCGGCCCCGACGCGTGAGCCCGCCTCCGGGCGTCGTGAGGCGCCCGGAGGCCGACCCGTCCGACGGTGACGCACGGTTCGCCCGAAACGACAAGAAGTGAGGTACGGACGGTCGGGAAAAACGGACAGCCCATCCAGAATCGGCCGAACGGGGGACGGCGATGTTCCCGTCCCACGTAAGACTTTTCGGATGCAACAGGGCACCGGCTTCCTCACCACCCGTCAGCGTCGCCTGGCCTGGCTGGGCTTCCTGCTCGTCGCCGCCCAGGCGCCCGTCGCCGCCAAACTGGTGGCCGACAGCTCGTGGCTGTTCAGCCTCGTGGTGGCGCTCATGGTGGCGACCGTGATCATCGCCGACGACGCCATGCGGCGCCGGCCGGCGGACGCCCGCTCGTCCGACTAGCCCTCCGCGCCGGGCCGCGCCTCGTGTCCCGGCCGCCCCCGGGTGCGCCGGCGTTCCTTCATCTCCGCCTCGTAGAGGTGCCGCCGGCCGCCGACCAGCTCGTCGCGGGCCCGGCGGTCCAGCTCCCGGAACAGCGCGTAGTAGCCGTCGTCGAAGTCCTCGACGAGCTGGAAGGTCCAGCGCCCGGCGATCACGTTGCGGCCGAGCAGGTCCTGCTCGATCCGGTCGGCGATCCCGTCGTGACCGGCGGACCGGAACAGCGCCACCGCGTCGTCCAGCATCAGGTCGGCGTGGCCGATCAGCTGGTGCACCGAGTAGAAGTGCCCCCGGGCCCGCTCCACGCACTCCAGGGCCTCGCTGAGCTTGCCGAGCGCCTCGACCGTGGTGTCACTCACGCCCGCCGGGCGCTGGTGCGCCTCGTCCGGTCCGTCCGCCTGCTGTGCCAATTCCGCTCCTCCACGGGTCCGCCGCACGGTTCGCCGGTCTTTCATCTGCCCCCTGGCGGCCGGCTCAATCCCGGCGGGCGGGACCGGACAGCGCCCGGTGGACCCCGGCATCGGCCGGTCGGCCGAGGTCGCCGCGGTCGCCGCGCGGTTAGCCTCGGTCACCATGCGCGTGCCGAACAACCGAGTGGTGTCCCGCTCCGCGGCGGAATCCGCGCGGTCCACCCTCGTCAGGCTCACCGCCTCCGTCGGCTCCGCGGGGCTCACCGCGGCCGCCGCCAACCCCGGCCTGCTCGCCGCGGTCGACCAGCACGCCGCCGCCGTACGCGACAGCCTGCAGGGCGACGGCCGGGCGCTGACCGTGGCCGCGCTGGCCGGGTACGCCGAGGGGGTCCGCGCCGCGGCGCTGGAGCACGGCTGGCGGCCACCGGTCGAGCCGATCGACTGGGCGCAGCCGGACTGGCTGCTCACCCGCCTGCTCGCCGTCTGTGCCCTGGCCCGCTCGCTGGACCGCCGGCACCTGGACTGAGAGCCGCCCTCCCCAGATCGGTCTACGGCTCTGACCTGCGAGCCTGCGTACCGGGCGATTCGGCGGCCCGGCCCGCCGCGCGTGATCGAAACCGGTACGGCACTCTCCGGATAGGCTGCGGTCATGCCAGGCACGCTCGGGCGGGTTCCCACGCCATCAGCCCCCACCTCGGGGGCGCCCATGGGCTCGGGCGCCGCCGCGTCCCCCGCCGGGGCGGCGCACTCGTGGGCCGGCACGCCGCTCGGCGCACCCGAGCAGTGGGACCCGGCCGTCCGCGCGGTGGTCGACCTCGTGCTCGCCTCGCCCGTGCCGATGGCCCTGCTCTACGGCGAGGACCTGGTCCTGCTCTACAACGAGGGGTACGCCGAACTGATCGGCGCGCGGCATCCGGAGGCGCTCGGGCGGCCGGCGGCGGAGGTGTTCGCCGACATCTGGCACGAACCGGATGCCGGGGAGGTGATCGGGCGGGCATACCGGCAGGGCGAGCCGTTCCTGGAACGGGAGGCCGTGCTGCCGGTCGACCGGCACCGGGCCGGGGCCGCCGAGCCACCGGTGTTCACCCGCGGCTATTCGCCCGTCCGGGACAGCGCCGGCCGGATCATCGGCGTGCTCAGCGTGGCCGCGCAGACCACCCACGTCACCCAGCAGTTGCAGAGCCTCAGCGACTTCGCCGCCGCGCTCTCCGGCACCCTCACCCTGGACGACGTCGCCCGGGTCACCCTCCGCTACTGCCTCGACTCGTTCGACGCCGACCGGGTCTCCTTCATGGTCGACGACGGGTCGGCCTGGCGGATGGTCCGCCGGGTCCGCGGCGAGTTGCTGGACGAGGCCGACGAGCGGCTGCCGCCGCTGTGGCGCCGGATACCGGCCGAGTCGCCCGTCCCGATCGTGGTGACGTCCCGCAGTGGCGTGCCCGTGTTCACCACCGACGGACAGCCGCTGCGGGACACCGCGGCGGACCGGCACGACCAGAAGATCCGGTCGCTCGCCGCCCTGCCGCTGCGCTCGGCGGTGATCCGCGGCGCGGTCACCGTGGGCTACGAGTCCCCGCACCTCTGGTCGCCGGCGGAGCGCGCGCTGCTCGCCGCGTCCGCGGAGCTGGTCGGCCAGGCCGCCGAGCGGGCCCGCCGCTTCGAGACCCAGCACGGCACGGCCCAGTTGCTCCAACGCAGCATGCTCCCCGAGCAGCTACCGGACCTGCCCCGGCTGCGGATCGCCGCGCGGTACGACCCCGGCGTGGACGGCAACGCCGCCGGGGGTGACTTCTACGACGCGTTCCTGCTGCCCAGCGGCGCGCTCGGGGTGGTCCTCGGCGACGTGGCCGGACACGACGTGCAGGCCGCCGCCCGGATGGGGCAGGTCCGCGCCGCGCTGCGCGCGCTGGCGCTCACCGACCCGCGCCCGGACGCCGTGCTCGCCGGCCTGGACCGGCTCGTTGCCAGCCTGGGCGCCGAGCGCGGGACGCAGGAGCTGTTCGTCACCGTGGTGTTCGGGGTCATCGACACCGACCGGGAGCGAATCACCCTGGCCAGCGCCGGCCATCCCGCCCCGTTGATCCGGCGCGGCCCGCCGGTGGGCGGTCCGGCGGCCGAGTACGTCGAGGTACCCCCCAGCCCGCCGCTGGGGCTGGGCCACCAGTCGGGGACGGCCAGCGTGGCGTTTCGACCCGGCGACACCCTGCTGCTGTACAGCGACGGGGTGGTGGAGCGGCGCGGCCAGGACCTCGGTGCCGGGCTGGCCGGGCTGGCCGCGGCGGTGACGGCGGCGACCAGCGGTGACCCCCGGGCGCTTTGCGCGGTGGCCACCGCCGCGGTGGCCGGCACGACGGAGGACGACGTGGCGGTGCTCGCCGTGGAGCACGCGGTCAAGCCGAGCCGCTCGGCCAGCATGGCGGTGCCGGCGGAGCCGACCGCGCCGAGCCGGGTCCGGCACTGGTTGACCGCCCAGCTCGTCGAGTGGCAGGTGCCCGAGTCGGTGGTCGGCGCCGCCGTGCTGTGCACGAGCGAGCTGACCACGAACGCCCTGCTGCACGCCGGGACGGCCGCCCGGGTGGAGATCGACCTGACCGCGGAACGGCTGCTGGTCTCGGTGGCCGACTCGGGCACCCGGGGTCAGGTGACCCGGGCCCAGACCGACACCCTGAGCAGCCGGGGGCGCGGGCTGGGGCTGATCGAGGAGCTGAGCGACGCCTGGGGCACCGACCCGACGGTGCGCGGGTCGACCGTCTGGTTCGAGATCCTCATTCCCGCGACCTGAGTCGCGCGTCGGCGACGGCGCGGGCGGGTAGGAGGGGAGTCATGCCAAGCGACAACCGCCGAGGTGTCCTCTTCGACGTGGACGGCACCCTGGTCGACACCACATACCTGCACACGGTGAGCTGGTGGGAGGCGCTGCGGCAGGCGGGCCACCGGGTACCGATGGCCACCATCCACCGGTCCATCGGCATGGGCTCGGACAAGCTCCTCGACCACCTGCTCGGGCCGGAGCGCGACCGGGACGCCGACCGAAAGCTGCGCGACGGGCACGACGTGATCTACGCCGAGTACTGGGAGCGGTTGACACCGCTGCCACGGGCGGTGGACCTGCTGCGCGCCTGCGCCGCGCGCGGGCTGCGGGTGGTGCTGGCCACCTCGGCGGCCGAACCCGAGGTGGCCGCGCTGAGGGCCGCGCTCGACGCGGACGACGTGATCGACACCGTCACGTCCTCGGCCGACGCGCGGGAGAGCAAGCCGGCTCCGGACATCCTGGTCGCGGCGCTGGACCAGTCCGGGCTGGCCGCCGAACGCGTGGTGTTCGTCGGCGACTCGGTCTGGGACGTCGTGGCGGCCGGCCACCTGGGCATCCCCTGTATCGGCCTGACCTGCGGCGGCACCAGCCGGGCGGAGCTGGCGGCGGCCGGCGCGGTGGCGGTGTACGACGACCCGGCGGCGCTGCTCGAGGGGCTCGGTGAGAGCGCCCTCGCGGCCCGGGGCTGAGACCGACGGGACGGTGGCGGGACGCACCCGGGACAAGCCGGACCCGGAGGCATGGCGGACCGGATTACGGGGCACTGGTGACCACCTGGCCGCCGCGGGCGGCGGGAGGGTGGTGCCGTGGAACCGGTGGATGTCGCGATCGCGCTGCTGGGCGCCGGTGCGCTGCTCGCGGGGGTGCTGCCGCGGGTCCTGGAACGCCGGCCGCTGTCCATGCCGATCGCCTTCCTCGGGCTCGGCATGCTGGTGTTCCTGCTGCCCACCGGGCTGCCGACGCCGGACCCGCTGCGTTGGCCGGAGGTCACCACCCACCTCACCGAGATCGGCGTGATCGTGGCGCTGATGGGCGCCGGACTGAAGATCGACCGGCCGCTGAGCCCGGTCCGCTGGGCGTCGACCTGGCGACTGCTGGCGATCGCCATGCCGTTGTGCATCGCGGCGGTGGCGCTGCTCGGCTGGTGGTGGGCGGGCCTGGTGCCGGCGGCGGCGCTGCTGCTGGGCGCCGTGCTCGCCCCGACCGACCCGGTGCTCGCCGCCGACGTGCAGGTGGGCGAGCCGACCGACGTGGAGGATTCCGAGGATGAGGTCCGCTTCGCCCTCACCTCCGAGGCCGGGCTGAATGACGGCCTGGCCTTTCCCTTCGTCTACGCGGCCATCGCCATCGCCACCACCAGCCTCGCCCCGGCGGACTGGCTGGCCCGCTGGTTCACCGTGCACGTGCTCTATCAGATCGCCGTCGGTTTCGCCGGTGGGCTGCTGATCGGCTGGCTGCTCGGCAAGCTCTTCTTCCGGGCGCCGAGCCAGTTGCGGCTCGCCCGGCACGCCGAGGGCTTCCTCGTGCTGGCCGCCACCTTCCTGGCGTACGGGCTGGTGGAGGTGGCCGGCGGATACGGCTTCCTGGCCGTGTTCGTGGCCGCCCGGGCGATCCGGGCCGCCGAGCGGACCCACGAGTTCCACTCCGTGCTGCACGACTTCGCCGAGCAGGTCGAGCGCCTGCTGACCGTGCTGTTGCTGCTGCTCTTCGGCGGTGCGGTGGTCGGCGGCCTGCTCGCCCCGCTGACCTGGCCGGCGGCCGTGGTCGGGCTGGCCCTGCTCCTCGTGATCCGGCCGCTGTCCGGGTGGCTGTCGCTGCGCGGCGCCCCCGGCCGGCCGGCCGAGCACTGGGTGATCGCCCTGTTCGGCATCCGCGGAGTCGGCTCGTTCTACTACCTGGCCTACGCGACCAGCAGGACCGACTTCCCGCAGGCCGAGCTGCTCTGGGCGACGGTCGGCCTGGTGGTGATCGTCTCGGTGGTGGGGCACGGCATCGCGGCCACCCCGGTCATGCAGTTGCTCGACCGGGCGGGCGAGCGGAGCCACGACGCCCCAGCGCGGGACCGGGCGCCCGAACCCACGCTGGACGCCGTCCCCGCTGACCGGGGGCTGCCAGCAACTTCGGGGAGGTTGCCGGCTCAGCGCGCCGGGACGCAGCAACCTCCCCGAAGGTAGGCGGATCTTGACCGGGCCCGGTCAGCGGCGGTCGGTGCGCAGCCGGGTCGCGAGCGCCCGGCCGAGGTCGCGGCCGGAGCGCCAAGCGCTCTGCACCCGAGGCCGCCCGAACGCGTCCCCGGCAACGCCGATCCCGTCGTCGTCCAGGTGGTAGGTGCCGTCACCGCCGTCGGTGGGGGTGGCGTACGTCCAGCGGTGCACGTGCACCAGCTCGGCCGGCTCGGGCAGGCCGAGCAGGTCGCGGACCGCCTCCTCGATCGCCGAGCCGGCGGCGGTGGGCTGCAGCAGGTGCCCCGCGGCGAACTCGGGGGTGGTGTGCGCGACCAGCACGGGCGCGGCGTCGCCTCGCCGGTCGCCGTCGTCGCAGACCAGACGCAGCAGCGGGTGGCCGTTGACGAAGGCGCCCCGGAAGTCGGGCCAGCGGCGGGCCGGGAAGCGCAGCACCGCGGCCAGCGCCGACGACCAGCGCTGCGTGGCCACCGCCCGGGTCGCCGCCACAAGCGCGGGGTCGAGCAGCAGGGCCGCCTGTGGGCCCGGCATGGCCAGCACCGCCGCCTCGCACGCCCGGCCGTCCACCCGCGGCCCCGGTGCCAGGGTCATCACCAGCCGGTCGTGCACCACGGTGAGGTCCCGGGCCAGGTGTTCGACCAGCGAGTGCAGCCCGTGCGGGGCCGCCCAGCGCACCGGCCCGGCGACCTCGCGCCGCCCCTCCGGGCCGTACGCGATCAGGGTGTCGGTCCACGGCCGGATCAGGCCGGCGGCCCGCCAACCGTCGACGACCTCGGCGAAGTCCGGGTCGTCGACGGTGAGGTAGGCGGCCCCCAGGTCGGCGGGGCGGCCGTCGAAGCGTTTGCTGGCCATCCGCCCGCCGATGGCCCGGGCGCGCTCGCGGACCTCCACCGGGATGCCGGCCCGAATCAGCTCGTTCGCGCAGGCCACCCCGGCGATGCCCGCGCCGACCACCACCACACCCGCCTGGTCCGCCGCCACCCCATGATCGTAAGTGGCGGGCGGCGTGCCGGCCTCCGGACCGGAGGGCTGGCCGAGGCCCTCGCCGACGATCTCACGGACCCGGGCGGCGGCCTCCCGGGCACGGTTCGGCATCCCGCCGGATCGACGAGCTCCCCCGGTCGCGGTCGGTGCGAGTCAGCGCGGGGGCAGGCGGTGCAGCTCCACCCGGTCGAGCCGGCCCGCCGCCACCCGGGCGGTCAGGTACGTCGCGTACGGCTGGGCCCGACGGTCGGTGGGTGAGCCGGGGTTGAGCAGGCGCAGTCCGTTCGGGGCCACGCTGTCCCACGGGATGTGGGAGTGCCCGAAGACGAGCAGGTCGCAGTCGGGGTAGGCGGCCGCGCAGCGCTCCTCCCGGCGGGTCTTCGGCCCGGTCTCGTGCACCACCGCCACCCGCAGCCCGGCCAGCTCGACCCGGGCCACCTCGGGCAGCCGGGCCCGCAGCGGCGGCCCGTCGTTGTTGCCGTAGACGCCGATCAGTCGGCGGGCCCGGGCCGCCATCGCATCGAGCAGCGACACGTCCACCCAGTCGCCCGCGTGCAGCACCACGTCGGCGGCGTCGATCGCCGCCCAGAGCGCCGGCGGCAGGTCCCGCGCCCGCTTCGGCACATGAGTATCAGCGGTAACGACCAACTCCACCCCGCGATCCTCCCCCACCCCGCCCGTCTCCGCGTCGGTCATGAGGTTGGCGGCACTCGGGGAGATCCACTTCGCCGCCAACCTCATGATCGCCGGCGCGGGCGGGGCGGGGCGGCGGGTGGGGTCAGGCGCCCTGGCCCTGGTTCTGCATGAGGCCACCGTCGATGAAGTACGTCGACCCGGTCACGTAGTCGGCGTCGTCGCTGGCCAGGAAGACCGCCACCTTGGCGATCTCCTCCGGCTTCGCGGCCCGCTTCCAGGGGATGCTCTGCACCTGCTCCTCCAGGTACCTCGGGTCGTCGATGGCCCGCTGGTTGAACGGGGTGAGCACCATGCCGGGGCCGATGTTGTTGACGTTCATGTGCATCGGCGCCACCTCGAGGGCCAGGCTCTTGGCCAGCTCCAGCATGCCGCCCTTGCTGGCGTCGTAGTCGGAGCCGCCGGCCCGGGCCACCTCCTGGTGGATCGAGGTGATGTTGATGATCTTCCCGTGCCCGCCCTGGTCCCGCCGGTGCCGGACGAAGCGGCGGCAGCAGAAGAACATCCCGTACAGGTTGGTCCGGATGCACCGGTCCCAGGTCTCGGTGTCCAGGTCCGCCACCGGAATGCCGGAGGCGTCGACGCCCGCGTCGTTCATCAACACGTCCAGGGTGTCGAACTCGGCCAGCGCCTCTTCGAACATCGCCTCCACCTGGTGCTCCACGCTGATGTCGCCCTGCACCACCATGGCCCGCCGGCCAGCCTTCTCGATCTCCGCCTTGGTGTGGTTCGCCCCGGCGTGGTCGTGGAGATAGTGCACCACCACGTCGGCGCCCTCCCGGCCGAACTCGATGGCGGTGGCCTGGCCGATGCCCGAGTCCGAGCCGGTGATCAGGGCGGTCTTTCCCGCCAGTCGTCCGGTCATCCGCGCGCTCCCTCCGTGGTCGCCGTACCGGTCGGCACGGCCTCCCGCTCGAACCGTTCGGCGGCCTCGGTGATATGGCCCGCGGCGTTGATCAGACCGATGTGCGAGAAGGCCTGCGGGAAGTTGCCGAGTTGCTCGCCGGTGGCCTGGTCGATCTGTTCGGCGTACAGGCCGAGGTCGTTGAGCCGGGCGGCGAGCTGCTCGAACAGCCGCCGCGCCCGGTCCAGCTCGCCGGCCTCGGCGAGGCAGCTCACCAGCCAGAACGAGCAGATCACGAAGCCCGCCGGGTCGGTGTCCCAGCGCCGCAGCAGGCCGTCGCGGGAGAGCCGGCGCTCCACCGCGTCCATCGTCGACCGCATCCGCGGGTCGTCGGCCGGCAGGAAACCGACCAGCGGCATGATCAGCACGGAGGCGTCCAGCTCGTCCGAGTCGAACGCCCCGGTGTACGCGCCGAGCCGGTCGTTCCAGCCCCGGGTGAGCACCGCCTGGCGCACCTCGTCCCGGGCCGCCGCCCAGCGAGCCACGTCGGCGTCGTCGCCGATCCGCCGCCCGAAGCGCACCGCCCGGTCCAGCGCGGTCCAGCACTGCACCTTGGACGACACGTAGTGCCGCTCGGCGTCGCGCGCCTCCCACATCCCGGCGTCCGGCCGGTGCCAGTCCCGGACCGCCCGGTCCGCCAGGGCGTGCAGCAACTGGCGGACCTCGGGGGACATCGGGTCCAGGTAGTGCCGCATCAACCAGGCGGCGTCGAGGATCTCGCCGAGCACGTCGGTCTGCCGCTGCCGCCACGCGTCGTTCCCGATGAAGACCGGCCGACTGCCGGCGTACCCGGAGAGATGGTCCAGCTGGTGTTCGGTGACGTCCCGCTCCCCGTGCACGCCGTACATGATCGGCACCGGCTCGTCGCCGATCCGGCCCATGGCCCGGGACACCCAGGCGAACTGCCGGTTGGCCTCGTCCGGACAGGCGGCCCGCCAGAGCGCCTGGAGGGTGAGGCTGAAGTCGCGTACCCAGACGAAGCGGTAGTCGTAGTTGCGGTCACCGCCCAACTCCTCGGGGAGCGAGGTGGTGGCCGCGGCGACCACCGCGCCGCTGGGCTGGTAGATCATCCCCTGCACCACTATCGCGCTGCGCCGCACCTGCTCGCGATACTCGCCCTGGTACTGGTCGCGATGCAGGTCGGCCCAGGACCGCCACCCGGCGACCGTGTCGGCCACCACCCGGTCGGCGTCGGGCACCTCGGGTGGACGGCCGGAGTAGGTGTCGGCGTGGCCGAGCGTGAAATGGTGGCGGCTGCCGGCACGAGCGGTGAACCGCCCGGTGGCCTCGCCGTCCCCGAGGTCCAGCGGAACGTTGGCCCGCAGGTTCAACCGGCAGGTGCCGGCGGTGGCCTGGATCTGCCCGTCGGATTCGGTGAGGTACGCGCTGACCCGCCCGTACTCGAAGCGGGGCTGGTACTGCACCCGCATCGGGACCTCGCCGGTGAGTCCCTCGACCAGCCGGGCGAGAACACGCGGTGAACGCAGTCCGATCTCGTGGCCGCACGCCCCGGACTCCAGCGCCAACGCGTCGGTCACCGCCACGGAGCCGGTCCGGGTAGTGAAGACGGTACGCAGCACGAGCGTGTCGTCCAGGTAGGACCGTTCCGTGGTGAAGTCGTCCTCGGGGCGAATGCTCCAGTGCCCGGCGCGGTCGTCCAGCAGCCGCCCGAAGACGGAGGGCCCGTCGAAGCGCGGCGGGCACCACCAGTTGACCGCACCGGCCTGGTCGACCAGTGCCGCGCTGAGACCGTCCGCCAGGAACCCGTGCTCGGCTATCCGCCCGCTCTCCACGACTCCTGCCTACCCGGCTGGACCGGCGGCATGTGCGGCGACGGCCCCGGCGTTACCGCCCGTCATGGGTGGGAAACCGGGCGGTCGACGAAGGAGGACGCTCATGACCAGACCCTCGACTCCGTCCCCGGCCTGGCGGCCCGGGATGCCGGGCGGCTCCAACCTCCCGTCCGGCCCGGGCGGTCAACCGGCCGCGCCGAGCGGGGACGGCCACGGGCCGGAGACGGGTCCACCGACCGTCACGATCGGCACGTACCCGGACTATCCGTCCGCCCAGCGCGTCGTGGACTATCTGGCCGACAACCGGTTCCCGGTGGAGCATGCGGCGATCATCGGCACCAACCTCACCCTGGTGGAGACGGTGATGGGCCGGATGACCACGGGCCGGGCCGCGCTGATCGGCGCGGGGACCGGCGCCTGGTTCGGGCTCTTCATCGGCCTGCTGTTCGGCATCTTCACCGCCGGGAGCTGGCTCGCGGTGATCGTGGTCGGGTTGGTGATCGGCGCGATCTGGGGTGCCGTGTTCGGCGCGGTGGCCCACGCGATGACCGGGGGCCAGCGGGACTTCACCTCGGCCAGTTCGCTGCGCGCCAGCCAGTACGCCGTGACCGTGCACGCCGACCTGGCCGACCAGGCCCGGCAGTTGCTCGGCCGGATGCACCTGACGCCCACCGGCGCGACCGCCCGGTAGCCGACCGGCACCAGCCGAGAGGGCCCCGCGCGGGCCCTCTCCTCAGTCTGTCGACAGGTCCGGCCGGTGCTCCCGGATCCACCGCTCCACGTCCGACTTCCGCCACTCGTCCACCGCTTCCTCGCCTGGACCGCCCCAAAAACCCGCAACCTCCCCCAGGTTGATCATGAGGTTAGCGGCACTCGTGGAGATCAAACTCCACGCCAACCTCATGATCAACGCTAGAAACGGACACCGAGCCAGGTGTCAGGTCCGGTATGCCAGTTCCCCTGCCCGGATCGGGACGTCGAGGCGGTTCTCCGGCGGGGCGAGGGGGCAGGCCCAGCGGTCGTCGTACGCGCAGCTCGGGTTGTAGAGGTAGTTGGCGTCGAGGCGGACGCGCTCGCCGGGCAGCACGGTCAGGCCGCGCCCGAAGGTGCCCTTCACCGTGTCGGTCAGGTAGCGCCCGCCGCCGTAGGTCTCGGCGCCGCAGGTGGCGTCGCGCAGGGGCACGAACAGCCCACCCCCGTACGCCTCGATCCACCACACGGTGAGCGGGCCCCACGGGGTCTCGGCAACCGCGACCCGGCGGTACCGGACGACCCCGTCGGGCCCGCCGGTGTCGATGGTCTCCGCGCCTGAGGCGGGCCGCAGCGGCGCCTCGACCACGGCCGCCGGATCGGGCGGAAGCCAGCGCAGCCCGGGGAAGCCGGCCCGGTCGGCGGCCGGCAGCGGGCTGCACGGGTGCGAGCGGAACAGGTCGTCGCGGGCGGCCCGGAACCCGGCCAGGTCCAGGTCGGAGAGGTAGAGCCGGGCCACCCGCTCCCGCCAGTCGAGCAGGTCGAGATCATCCACCCCCCGACCCTAGCCCGGGCAGCGGCGTCCGGATCTGATTCAAATTCCAAACTCCTTCCCAGAACCACTCGCTGTCGCGCCGCTCACACACACTCCACGGCGCTTGTTTAAATTTGAAGTAGTGCTACTCTCATACCCGTGACCGAGAGCCTGAACCCCGAGCGGATGACCGCCTGGCGCGCCTACATCGAGGCGAGCCAGCGGCTCTTCACCCAGCTCGAGGACGACCTGCGCGCCGACAGCGAGCTGAGCTTCGCCGACTACCACGTGCTGGTCCTGCTCTCCGAAGCGACGGGGCAGCGGCTGCGGATGGGCGAGCTGGCCAGCCGGCTGGTGTTCTCGCCGAGCCGGCTGACGTACCAGATCTCCTCGATGCAGAAGCGCGGCCTGGTCGCCCGGCAGTCCTGCCCGGAGGACCGACGCGGCAGCGAGGCCGTGCTGACCGCGGCCGGCCTGCTGGCGCTGCGCGAGGCCGCGCCGCACCACCTGCGCTCCGTGCGCACCCACCTGATCGACGACCTCGACGACGCCGAGGTCGCCTGCCTCACCCGGGTCTTCGAGCGGCTCGGTCGGCGCCTGCGCGCCGACCGCGGCGCGTCGTCCACCCCGGCCGACAAGTAAGGAGCCCGCGATGCCCGCCATCACCGTCGACGACGTCCTCGTCCTGCCCCGCCTGCCGCAGCTGGACGAGTCCACCGCCTTCCGTCCGGTCCGCCGGCTGACCACCGCCCCGAGCGGGTACGAGGGCGAGGGCTTCCCGGTCCGCCGGGCCTTCGCCGGCGTGCCGCTGACCGAACTGGACCCGTTCGTCCACCTCGACCAGATGGGCGAGGTCGACTACGCGCCGGGTGAGCCGAAGGGGACCGCCTGGCACCCGCACCGCGGCTTCGAGACGGTGACCTACATGATCGACGGGATCATGGACCACCAGGACTCGCAGGGCGGCGGCGGGACCATCACCGACGGCGACACCCAGTGGATGACGGCCGGCAGCGGCCTGCTTCACATCGAGGCGCCGCCGGAGCACCTGGTGATGAGCGGCGGCCTCTTCCACGGCCTCCAGCTCTGGGTCAACCTGCCCCGAGTGGCGAAGATGGACCCGCCGCGCTACCAGGACATCCGCGGCCGGGAATCGGCGCTGCTGACCACGCCCGACGGCGGCGCGCTGATCCGGGTGATCGCCGGGGAGATCGCCGGGCACCGGGGCCCGGGCTCGACCCACACCCCGATCACCATCGCGCACGTGACGCTGCAGCCCGGCGCGGAGCTGAGCCTGCCCTGGCGGCCGGACTTCAACGCGCTGGTCTACGTGCTGGCCGGCCGGGGCACGGTGGGCAGCGACCGCCGCCCGATCCACCTCGGCCAGCTCGCGGTGCACGGCCCGGGCGACGCGCTGCGGGTCACCGCCGACGCGAAGCAGGACGGCAACACCCCGGCGCTGGAGCTCTACATCATGGGCGGGCAGCCGATCCGGGAGCCGGTCGCGCACTACGGCCCGTTCGTGATGAACACCCGGGACGAGCTGGTCCAGGCGTTCGAGGACTTCCAGGCCGGCCGGCTCGGCGTGATCCCCGCCGGGCGGATGCCGCATACCGACGGCGAGGGCTCCCGGCCCTGACCGATCCGGGCAGCACGGGCGTCCCGGGGCAACCCGGGGCGCCCGCCGGCGCTCAGGAGACGGCGAAGATGCCGGCCACGCCGAGGATCACCATCACCAAGACCGCCACCAGCGCACCCCGCTCCCCCTCCACCGCCGGCGCGCGGTGCTCGGTCACGGTGTTCGTCGTCTCGGCGGACATGGTGCGGCCTCCTCCGTGGGGCGGTACAGGGTCGCGGCGGGACCCACGGGAGGGGCGGCCGACCAGGGGCGGTCAGCTCGCGGGGCCGTCTCGGGGGGCCTACCGTGAGGTCGGGGTCGACCTCGGGAGGCTGGAACGTGGCGATGTGGGACTGGTTCCGCACCGCACAGGAACGTGCCAACCCGGGATCTGTGTTACCCATCTGGACGAGCGGAAACCTCGCCGAGCCGCTCATTCACGGCGCTGCCCACTTTGACCGGCTGGTCTGCGAGGTGGCAGCGCTAAAGGCCGGTGACCACCTGTGCTTCACCGACTGGCGCCGGCCGGAGGCCGGTGGCGGCCGGCGGCTGGTCCAGCGCGACCGGCAGCGCCGGGTACGCGAACGACACCCGGGGCGAGTACAGGCCGCCGCAGATGGTGAGCGGGTTGGCCGGGCGTAACGGATAGACCGGGTGTGCCGGGACGAGGAACTCCACCGACTCGACCTCGAACGGGGTCACCGGTTCGGCCACGTACGGGAATTCGGCGCTGAGCAGCCCGCCGCCCCAGGCGGTCAGGTAGCGGTGGTGCCCGCTGAACACCCGGCAGCCGGTGCCGCCGACGCGGGCGATCGTGCGGATGAGCGCGGCCCCATCCGCGTGGGTCTCCGCGGTCAACTGCTCGCCGCGCAGGTCGAGCCAGGTCTGCCCGGGTGTCGCCGGGACGCCCCGGGCGGCGGAGTAGTCGCGGACCCGGGGGCTGGAGGCGAAGTAGTGAATCCACAGGCCGCCGGGGGTGTCCCCCGCGGCCGGCGGCTCGATGCCGTCGAGCGCGACGCCGAGGTAGGTGAGGGAGTACGCGCCGAGGCCGGAGGTCTGCGCCGCGTCGTCCACCACGTACTGACAGAGGAACACCTGGCGGTCGGGGCTCGGACACACCCCGGCGGGCAGTACCGCCGCGACCGCGTCGGGGTCCGCCGGGAGCCAGCTGAACTGCAGCATCCGGGCGTTGAGGACGAGTTGCGGAGCGGCGGGGTCGAGCACGGGGCGCCTCCGTATACGGCTACCCCGTGACGCTACGGGCGGTCTCGTCAGCGCGACAACGACCGAAAGTCGGCAATGCGAGCTGATTGTCGGCTTCTCCGTTGACCGCTCGGTTGAGCTGCACCGACGAAGCGGACACCCGAAACGGGCTCGTACTGCGGGCCGCCGCCGGCCCGCTATGTCCCGTTGCAGCCAGATAGGGCAAGTAAATCCCAAAAGCACATCGTACTTTCGGCTAGATTTCTTCCGGACGATCGGGTTACGGTGGCTCCCGAACGTACGAACTGAAGCTGAACCGACGCGTCACGCCTTTCCTTCGCGGACGAGGTGCAGGGAGGACCACCATGACCGCGCACACGATCAGCGAGCAGGCGACCACACCGTCCACCACCGGGAAGCTCGACCCGGGCGCGCTCACCGACAGCGCCGCCGACCTGCTCAACGCGATGGCGGCGCTGCCCGCCAACCACCCGTCGCGCCCCGCGCTGCGCGACCGGGCGATCGAGGCCTGGCTGCCGCTCGCAAACCACCTCGCCCACCGCTACAGCGGCCGGGGCGAGCCCACCGACGACCTGGCGCAGACCGCCGCCGTCGGGCTGATCAAGGCGATCGACAAGTTCGACCCCTCCCGGGGCGTCGACTTCGCCGGCTACGCCATCCCGACCATCATCGGCGAGCTCAAGCGGCACTTCCGCGACCGGACCTGGGACATCCGGGTGCCCCGGCGCCTCCAGGAGCTGCGGCTGGCCATCTCCGACGCCAACAGCGCGCTGCTGCAGACCCTCGGCCGCTCGCCGACGGTCGCCGACATCGCCGCCCACCTCAACCTCACCGAGGAAGAGGTGCTGGAGGGCCTGGAAGGCGCCCGCGCCTACAACGCGGTGTCGCTGTCCACCCCGACCGGCGACGGCGACCGGGCCACCGAGCTGGGCGACCTGCTCGGCGGCGAGGACGGCGAGTTCGAGCTGGCCGAGCTGCGGGTCGCCCTGGGCCCGGCGCTCGCCACGCTGGACGAGCGGGAGCAGAAGATCCTCACCCTGCGGTTCTACGGCAACCTGACCCAGTCCCAGATCGCCGAGCAGATCGGCGTGTCCCAGATGCACGTGTCCCGGCTGCTGGCCCGGGCGCTGACGAGGCTGCGCGGGCAGCTCGACGGAGCGTACTGACGGGTGGACGACGGTGGTCGGGCCGGCGGGCCCGACCACCGTCGCGTCCACGCGGCCCGGTCGGCGGTTCGCCGACCGGGCCGTACCCGGTTTCCCGCACGTCGACCCGGGCCGCGTGGACAGCCGCGCACCGGCGGCGCGCACCGCTCAGCCGACCGGGTCGCGCCACATCGGATAGAAGGGGGCGCCGTCGGGAACGCGGAACGGCTCGGCGGCCCGATAGCCGTGCCGGGCGTACAGGTCGCGGCTGCGCTCGCTGCTCGCCTCCAGGTATGCGGGCACGCCTTCGGCGTCGAGCAGGCCGTGATGGTGCCGCAGCAGCGCGTTGCCCAGGCCCCGCCCCTGGCGTTCCGGCGCGACCGCCAGAAACGCCAGATGGTGGTGGTCGGCGTGCGGGTGGTGCGCCTCGAACAGCTCGTCGAGGTGCTGGAACCGCGGCGTCCACTCGCCGCAGGCGGCGGCGAGCCGGGCGTCGTAGTCGGCCGGCGGCGGGACCGGCTCGCCGGTCTGCGGGAACCAGACCGCGATGCCCGCCCGGTCCGCGGTGCCGTGCACGATCCCGTGCAGCATCGCGTGGTCGACCAGGATCTCGAAGTTGTCGGCGAGCACCGCCTCCCGCTTCGCCTCGTCCGGCACGAGCCACCGGGTGACGGCCAGCAGCCGGAAGGCCCGGGCGATCCGCTCAGCGACCGACCGGGTCTCCGCCGGGCCGAGCCGCTCGATCTGACGCTCGCTCATGCCGTCACCTCGCTCCGCTCGGCGCCGCCATGAGGCACCACAGCACTGCACTGACGATTCGCTCGCTGACGCTCGCTCATGCCGTCACCTCCGCCCCGGCCGGCGGCGTCACCTCGTCGGCCGTCCGCGGCGCGTCGACGACGGCGCTCTCCGCGCCCAGCCCGATCCGGGCGTACACGGCCGGCCGGGTGCGGCGCAGCACCAGCCCCCAGAGCAGGCCGAGCAGCGCCGCCACCGGGTAGACCGCCGGGATCACCCAGCGCAGCGGCGAGTCCGGGGCGACCCCGAGCAGGATGGCGAAGTTGTCCACCGCGACCACGATGACGGCGACCAGCGCGATCGCGGCGAGGGCGGGGGCGATGACCCGCCGCCACAGCGTCTCCTCGGTGCGGGTCCGGGCGAAGAAGGCGATCACCGCGACCGCGGTGGCGGTGATCAGCAGCAACACCCCGAACCCGCCGCCGGTGCCGCCCCAGAAGAACAGCTGCACCAGCGGGTCCCAGCCGGCGGCCGCGTAGAGGACGATCACGACCAGGCCGAGGGCGCTCTGCGCCAGGGAGGCGGCCCGCGGCGCCCCGGTGAGCGGCGAGGTCTGCCCGAACAGTGCCGGCAGCACCCGCTCCCGGCCGAGCGCGAAGGCGTACCGGGCGGTGGTGTTGTGGAACGAGATCATCGCTGCCAGCAGCGAGGTGAGGAAGAGCGCCTGGCCGATGGTCACCGCGGTGTCGCCGAGGTGCGCGCCGGCGAGGTTGAAGATGAGCCCCGTGCTCTGTTCCCGGGACGCGTCGACGATCCGGTCCGGCCCGGTGGCGACGGTCATCGTCCAGGCCGAGAAGGCGTACAGACCGGCGATGATGGCTACCGACAGGTAGGTGGCCATCGGGACGGTCCGCTTCGGGTCCTTGCTCTCCTCGCTGAACACCACCGCGGACTCGAAGCCGGTGAAGCCGGTCGTGGCCAGCACCAGGATCGCGCCGACCCCCGGCACCAGCAGATTGTCCGGCGACAGGGTGGCGAAGCTGACCGAACCGCCGGCCGGGTGGGTGACCTGCGCCAGGTCGAAGACGAGGATGACCGCGATCTCGGCCAGCAGCAGCACGGCGAGCACCAGGCCGTTCACGTCCACTCGGAGCACGCCCAGCATCGCGACCAGCGCCCAGGCGACCAGGGCCACCACCCACCAGGCGGGTGAACTGCCGAAGAGCTGGTCCAGCACCGGCTCGGCGGCCGCGCCGATCGCGCCGTAGAGCCCGACCTGCAGCGCGTTGTACGCGATCAGCGCGACCCACGCCGCACCGACCCCGGCGGGCCGACCGAGCCCACGGGCGATGTACGCGTAGAACGCGCCGGCATTCGTCAGCCGGCGGGCCATCGCCACATAGCCGACCGCGAAGAGGGTGAGCACCACCGCGACCGCCAGGAACGCCAGCGGGATGCCGGTGACGCCGGTGACGGCGTACCCCGTGGTGACCACGCCGGCCACCACGGTCAGCGGGGCGGCGGCGGAGAGGACGAAGAAGACGACCGACGGTATGCCGAGCCGGCCGCGGGCCAGGGCCTCGGAGACGTTGCTGGGACGCTCGACGGTGGCTGCAGGGGGCATGGGGGCTGCTCCGGTGGAGGGGAGGAATGGGGGCGGTGACCCGGAGGTCAGGGGATGCCGCGCAGCACCGCGGCACCGACGGCGGCCTCGGTGTGCCCGACCAGTTCCTTCAGCGGCGCGGGCAGCGTGGGGATGAGCCCGCTCAGCCGGTGGTGGGCCTGCGGTCCGGCGCTGAACAGCACCTCGCGGGTCAACCCGGTGGCGGCGACCAGGCCGAGCAGCAGGGCGTCCGGCACGGCGATGGGCTCCGGGCGTTCCAGCAGGGTCCACAGCCGGGCCGCCGGCCAGGCGGCCGCGTTCAGATCGACCGGAACGTAGCTGAGGCTCGTCCGCAGGAGACGACGGTTCTCCTGCCGGCGCAGCACCCCGGCGCGGGCCAGCCGCTCGCCGACCGTGGCCACGCCAGTCTGGGCCAGGAAACTGAGCCAGGTGCGGACCGCCCGGTGCTGGGCCTCGCCGATCAGCTGGTCGAGCACGGTGTGCGCGAGCGCGTCGGCCGGCGGCCGGCGGTCGAGCACGGTGATCAGTCCGGAGGCGACGGTGATCCGTCGAAAGAGGATCAACTCGCCGAGGAGGCCAGCGGCGAGGCCGAGCCCCGTCGCGGCCGGATGCAGTCTGGCCTTGCCCCGGCTGTCGTTGTGCGCGATCAGGAAGAACTCGTCAGCGATGAGCAAACGAGCCTCCCGGCTGTCCACAGGTGACGGCTGATACCGGGAAGAGAATGCACCGCAAAGCTCCGGGGATGCAACTCCCGAATTCCACGGTTGCAGTCCGCGCCCGGCGTGAGCTGCGGATCTTGGCGTGCCAAACTCGACGGCGTGACCGCCAGTCCCACCGTTCGTCGCCGCCGCATCGCCCGGGAACTCCGCCAACTGCGCGAACGCGCGGGGATGACCCTCGACGTGGCCGCGCGCCAGCTCGACATGTCGAAGAGCAACCTCTCCCGCATTGAGAACGCGCAGATCGGCATCAAGCCGCGGGACGTCCGGGCCGCGCTCGCGCTCTACCAGGTGACCGGCGCGGACGCCGAGGCGCTGATCGAGATCGCCCGGGGGGCGCAGCAGCGCGGCTGGTGGCAGAACTACAGCGACGTCCTGCCGGAGTGGTTCGAGTTCTACGTCGGGCTGGAGGCCGAGGCGGCGACGCTGCGGACGTACGAGGCCGAGGCGGTGCCGGGGCTGCTGCAGACCGAGGCGTACGCCCGGGAGATCTACCGGGTCACGGCGGGCGAGGAGGGCGTCGAGCGCAAGGTCGCCGCCCGGCTGCGCCGGCAGGAGGTGCTGCACCGGGAGGCGCCGGTCCGGCTGTCGGTGGTGCTCAACGAGGCGGTGCTGCTGCGCGCCGTCGGCGGGCCGGCGGTGATGGCCGATCAACTCACCCACGTGGCACGGCTCGCTCAACTACCCAACGTAACCATCCATGTACTTCCATTCGGTGCCGGTGGTCACCCGGCGATGAGCACCTCCTACGTCATCCTCGGCTTCGCCGATGCGGCCGACGCCTCCGTGGTCTACCTGGACAACCTCACTATGGGACTGGCTCTTGAGGAGCTTGCACAGGTGCAAAGGTATAGCCTGCTGCATGAGGAGCTGTGCCGGATGGCACTGGATCCGGCGGCATCATTGGCCCGTTTGGAGGAGGCTTCTCGTAACTTTGCGTGACCGCTCGGCGGCACGCCGACTGAAGAAGAGGTAACGGGGATGAGGCTCGACCTGTCGGGGACGGGCTGGCGCACCAGCACGCGTAGCAGCGGCAACGGCAACTGCGTGGAGGTCGCCGCCGTGGGCGGTCGGATCGCCGTGCGGGACAGCAAGGACCGCCCCGGGCCCGTCCTGGTCTTCGGGCCGGCGGCGTGGGCGGCCTTCGTCGCCGGCGTGGACGGGGTGCGCCCGGCCTGACGCGCCGGATGCGAGAGTGGACCGGTGCTCTCCGACGTAGCCCTCGACCTGCCGGTCCGGTCGGTGCTGCCGGCGCTGGTCGAGGCGCTGCGCGCGGCCGGCACGGCGGTCCTGGTGGCGCCGCCCGGCACCGGCAAGACCACCCTCGCCCCCCTCGCGGTGGCCGACGCGGTCCCGGGCCGGGTGGTGATCGCCCAGCCCCGCCGGGTGGCCGCTCGGGCCGCCGCGCACCGGATGGCCGCCCTGCTCGGCGAGCACGTCGGCGGCCGGATCGGGTACGCCGTCCGGGGCGAGCGCCGGGTCGGTCCGCAGACCCGGGTCGAGGTGGTCACCACCGGCCTGCTGGTCCGGCGGCTGCACCACGATCCGGAACTGCCCGGCGTCGGCGCGGTGCTGCTCGACGAGGTCCACGAGCGACAGCTCGACGCCGACCTGGCCCTGGCCTTCGGCGTCGAGGCCCGGGGCGCGCTCCGGCCCGACCTGTGGCTGCTGGCAATGTCGGCCACCCCGCAGGCGGAGCGGTTCGCCGCGCTGCTGGGCGGGCCCGACCGGCCCGCGCCGGTGGTGCGGGCCGATGCGGCCCTGCACCCGGTGACCCGGATCTGGGCGCCCCCGCCCCGGCCGGTCGCCGCGCCGGGCGCGGGCCGGGTCGCGCCGGCGCTGCTGGACCACGTGGCCGCCACGGTACGCCGGGCGCTGCGCGAGCAGACCGGGGACGTGCTGGTCTTCCTGCCCGGCGCCGGCGAGATCGCTGCCGTCCGCACCCGCCTGGCCGACCTGCCCGACTCGGTGGCGGTCCTGCCGCTGCACGGCCGGCTGCCCGGGGCGGCGCAGGACGCCGCGCTGCGGCTGCCGGCGGCCCGGCCCGGGGACATCGCGCCGCCAGGCGCAACGGCGGCGGACCGCGCAGCGCGGCCGGACGCCGCGCCACGCCCCGGAACGGTCGACCGGCGCCGGGTGGTGCTGGCCACTGCCGTGGCGGAGAGCAGCCTGACCGTGCCCGGAGTGCGGGTGGTGGTGGACGCCGGCCTGAGCCGGGTGCCCCGGACCGACCTGGCCCGGGGCTTGGGCGCGCTGGTCACCGTGCCGGTGTCCCGCGCGGCGGCCACCCAGCGGGCCGGCCGGGCCGGACGGGAGGGCCCGGGCGCGGTCTACCGGTGCTGGTCCGAGGCCACCCACGCCCGGCTCGCCCCGCAGCCGGAGCCGGAGATCGCCACCGCCGACCTGACCGGGTTCGCGCTGGAGCTGGCCGCGTGGGGTGACCCGGACGGGGCCGGGCTGGCGCTGCCCGACCCGCCGCCGCCCGCCGCCCTCACGGTCGCCCGGGAGACCCTCACCACGCTGGGCGCGGTCGACGCGGACGGCCGGATCACCGGCCGGGGGCGGGCCATCGCGGCGGCGGGCGCGCACCCGCGGCTGGCCCGGGCGCTGCTCGACGGGGCGGAGCGGGTCGGCGCCGACCGGGCCGCCGAGGTGGTCGCCCTGCTCGCCGACGAGACACTCGCCGGCGCGGGGGACGATCTGACCGCGCTGTGGCGGCGAATGCGGGGCGGCACGGACCAGGCCGCCACCGCCCGCTGGCGCGCCGAGGTACGCCGGCTCCGCGCCACCCTGGCGACGGACAGCGCGCCAGCCGATCGCCCCCGGGCTGCGGCCGCCCGTGCCGACCGGGATCACCGCCGGCCGGCCGCGGACACCACCGGCCAGCATCTCCCCGATGACCTGGCGGCCGGGCTGCTGGTGGGCCTGGCGTACCCGGAGCGGCTGGCCCGGGCGCGCCGGGCCGGTGGGTCCGCGTACCTGATGGCGGGCGGGACCGCGGCGGAGTTGGCGGCCGGGTCGGGGCTGGCCGGCTCGGCCTGGCTGGCGATCGCGGTGGCCGACCGCTCCCCCGGCGCGCCGACTGCCCGGGTGCGGCTCGCCACCCCCGTCGACGAGGCGACCGCCCGGGAGGCCGGCGGTCCCCTGCTCCGCGCCGACCGGGAGGTCGGCTGGTCCGGCGGGGATCTGGTGGCCCGGGAGGTCGTCCGGCTCGGCGCGATCGAGCTGGTCGACCGGCCCCTCGCGGCGCCCGACCCGGAGCTGGTGGCCGAGGCGGTGCTCACCGGGCTGCGCCAGGCCGGGCTGGGCCTGCTGACCTGGACGCCGGAGGCGACCGCGCTGCGCCGGCGGCTGGCGTTCTGCCGGCAGGCGCTCGGCGTCGAGTGGCCGGACGTGTCCGACGGGGCGCTGCTCGACGACGCGGCCGCCTGGCTGGCTCCGGAGCTGGCCGGCGCCCGGCGCCGGGCGGACCTGGCCCGCATCGACGTCGCGGCGGCACTGCGCCGGCTGCTCGACTGGCGGCAGGCGGCCCGGCTCGACGAGCTGGCACCGGAACGGCTGCCGGTGCCCAGCGGCTCCCGGATCCGGGTGGACTACGCCGACCCGGCCGCCCCGGTGCTGGCGGTCAAGCTGCAGGAGACCTTCGGATGGCGGGACGCGCCGCGGATCGCCGACGGCCGGGTGCCGGTGCTGCTGCACCTGCTCTCCCCGGCCGGCCGGCCGGTCGCGGTCACCGCCGACCTGGCCTCGTTCTGGCGGGTGGGCTACCCGCAGGTGCGGGCGGAGCTGCGCGGACGCTACCCGCGGCACCCGTGGCCGGAGGATCCGACCACTGCCGAGCCGACCCGGCGGGCCGCGCCGCGCCGGCGCTGACCCCGGCTACTCGTCCACCACGTCGGCGATCACCACGGTCACGTTGTCCGGGCCGCCGGCCCGCAGCGCCAGGTCGATCAGCTTGCGAGCGCACGCCTCCCGGTCGGGATACTCGCGGAGCACCTCGGCGAGGGTGTCCGGACGGACCACGTTGGAGAGGCCGTCGCTGCACAGCAGCCAGCGATCGCCGGCCCGGGGCACCATCGTCGCGTACGTCGGGGAGACCTCGTCACCCTGCAACGCCTGGGTCACCACGGCCCGGCGGGGGTGGCTGCTCGCCTGATCCGGGGTGATCACGCCCTGGTCGACCAGCATCTGCACGAACGTGTCGTCCCGGGTGACCTGCTTGAGCACGCCCTCGCGGAACAGGTACGCCCGGGAGTCGCCGACGTGGGCCAGGGCCAGGCAGCTTCCGGTGCGGGCGAAGAGCAGTGCGGTGAGTGTGGTGCCCATGCCCTGGCGTTCCGGGTCCTCCACGACGGCTTGGCGTATCCGCGTGGTGGCCAGCTCGATGCCGCTCTGGAGGGCGGCGACCAACGCGTCCTCTGGGGTCTCCACGTCCAGCGGGCCGACCGCGTCGATGGCGATCTGGCTGGCCAGGTCACCGGCCGCCATGCCGCCCATGCCGTCGGCCACGGCGACCAGCCAGTTGCCGGCGTGCTGGGCGTCCTGGTTGCCACTGCGGATCAGCCCACGGTCGCTCGCCCCCACGGAACGAAGCTTCAGGGTCATGGGAGGCAGCCTGCCAGGCGAAGGCAGCAGTTGTCTCTAGGAGATCAGGATGATGCCGGCGTGGCGCGGCGAATCTCACTGTCGCGCGCGGTGGGTAGCCATCGGCCCGGATCAATTGACAGTGGGCGAAGGTGCTGGAAACATCGAGTGATAGCTGGGAGCGCTCCCAGCTCTTCGCGCCTCACCCCACTCCCCCAGCGCGGAAGGAACCTCCGTGATCCCACACCGACGCCGCCTCGCGGCGCTCGCCGCGGCCATCACCCTGATACTCACCGGCGCCACCGCCGGCGCGGCTTACGCCGAGCCCCCGGACGCCCCCGAACAGCTCCGCAACGGCGACTTCAGCGCCGGCACCAGCCCCTGGTTCTCCTACGGCACCGGGGACCTCACGGTCGTCGACGGGCGGCTCTGCACCACCGTCCCCGGCGGCCTGGCCAACCCGTGGGACGCCGGCATCGGCCAGGACGCCGTGCCACTCATCGCGGGCGCCGAGTACGAACTCTCCTTCGACGTCTCCGCCACGCCGGGGGCGGCCCTCAAGGCGGTGCTCCAGCTCGGCAGCGCGCCCTACACCACGTACGCCAGCGTCGACGCCACCGCGACCGGCACCGCGCAGCACGTCGCCAGGACGTTCACCGCCCCGGCCGACAACCCCGGCGCCCAGCTCGTCTTCCAGGTCGGCGGCAGCCCCGCCGCGCAGACCTTCTGCCTGGACAACGTCTCGCTGCGCGGCGGCGAGGCGGCCCCGCCGTACGAGCCGGACACCGGGCCGCGGGTCCGGGTCAACCAGGTCGGCTACCTGCCCGGCGGCCCGAAGAACGCCACCGTGGTCACCGACGCCACCGACCCGCTGCCCTGGCAGCTCAGGTCGGCCGCCGGAGCCGTGGTGGCCAGTGGCGAGACCGCCCCGCGCGGGGTGGACGCGGCGTCGGCGCAGCGCGTGCACACCGTCGACTTCTCGTCGTTCCGCACCCCGGGCACCGGCTACACACTGGTCGCCGACGGGGAGGCCAGCCACCCGTTCGACATCTCCGGCACGCTCTACGACCGGCTGCGGGTCGACTCGCTCCAGTTCTTCTACGCCCAGCGCAGCGGCACCCCGATCGACGGCGACCTGATCGGCGCCGGGTACGCCCGCCCGGCCGGGCACCTGGGCGTCGCGCCCAACCAGGGCGACACCGACGTGCCCTGCCAGCCCGGCGTCTGCGACCACCGGCTGGACGTGCGCGGCGGCTGGTACGACGCCGGGGACCACGGCAAGTACGTGGTCAACGGCGGGATCGCCACCTACCAGCTGCTGAGCGCGTTCGAGCGCACCAAGACCGCGGAGACCGCGGCGGGCGGCGGGGCGCTCGGCGACGGGACGCTGCGGGTGCCCGAGCGGGGCAACATGGTGCCCGACATCCTCGACGAGGCCCGCTGGGAGCTGGAGTTCCTGCTGCGCATGCAGGTGCCCGCCGGCCAGCCGCTCGCCGGGATGGCCCATCACAAGATCCACGACCGGAACTGGACCGGGCTGCCGCTGGCCCCGCAGGACGACCCGCAGCCGCGTGAGCTGCACCCGCCGTCCACCGCGGCCACCCTCAACCTGGCCGCCGTGGCCGCCCAGTGCGCCCGGCTCTTCGCCCCGTACGACGCCGCCTTCGCGGCCCGGTGCGGCAGCGCCGCGAAGACGGCGTACGCGGCGGCGAAGGCGCACCCGGCGCGCTACGCGTCGCCGGCCGACGGCAACGGCGGCGGCGCGTACGACGACTCGAACGTCACCGACGAGTTCTACTGGGCGGCCGTCGAGCTCTGGCTGACCACCGGGGAGCAGGCGTACCTGACCGACCTCACCACCTCGCCGCTGCACACCGCCGACCTCTTCGCCGCCGCAGGCGCGTTCGGCTGGCAGAGCGTGGCCGCGCTGGGTCGGCTCGACCTGGCCACCGTGCCGAACGCGCTGCCGGCCGCCGAGCAGTCCCGGATCCGCACCTCGGTGACCGCCGCCGCCGACCGCTACCTGGCGACCCTGCGCGGCCAGGCGTACGGGCTGCCGCTGCCCGGCGAGGCCGGCGCGTACGTCTGGGGCGGCAACAGCAACATCATCAACAACGCGATCGTGCTCGCCACCGCGTTCGACCTGACCCGGGACGCGAGGTATCGGGACGGCGCGGTGCAGGCGGCCGACTACCTGCTCGGCCGCAACGCGCTGAACATGTCCTACGTGACCGGCTGGGGCGAGCAGAACGCGCACCACCAGCACAGCCGGATCTTCGCCCACCAGCTCGACCCGGACCTGCCGAACCCGCCGGACGGCTCCCTCGCCGGCGGCCCGAACGCCGCCCTCCAGGACCCGTACGCGGCCAACCTGCTGGCCGGCTGCCAGCCGATGTTCTGCTACGTCGACGACATCAACTCGTACTCGACCAACGAGGTGGCGATCAACTGGAACTCCGCGCTGGCCTGGCTGGCGTCCTTCCTGGCCGACCAGCGGGACGCGGCCGCGGTGGCGGCCCCGACCTGCGCCGTCACGTACACCACGCACGGCAGCTGGCCGGACGGCTTCAACACCCAGGTCATCGTGCGGAACACCGGCGCGTCCGCCGTCGACGGCTGGAGCCTGCGGTGGGCGTTCACCGGCGACCAGCAGGTGCAGAGCTTCTGGTCGGCCCGGGTCAGCCAGTCCGGGGCCACGGTGACCGCGAAGAACGAGGCGTGGAACGCGAAGATCGCCCCGGGCGGCACGGTGACCTTCGGCCTGATCGGCGCCACCGCCGGCGGCCCCAACCCCACCCCCAACCTGATCACCCTCAACGGAACGGCCTGCGCCCGGTCCTGAACCGCCGCCGGGTGGTGGCACCAACCTCGGGAAGGTGCCACCACCCCGCGTGGACCGCGCGACTCCCGAAATTGTCGCCTGGTCAGCTGATCAGACGACGACCCTGTAGGGGACGGGGCCGCAGCCGTGGCAACCGCCGGAGTTCGTCGGCGTACTGCGGGCGGCCCGCCGCTCCCGGCCCGCCCGGTACCGTCCCCGCATGGCGTACCTGTTTCTGCTGGCCGCGATCACCGCCGAGGTGATCGGCACCAGCCTGCTCAAGGCCACCGATGGCTTCACCCGGCTCTGGCCGACGCTCGGCCTGGCGGTGGGGTACGTGTCGTCGTTCGGGCTGCTCGCCCTGGCGGTGAAGGAGATCCCGGTCGGCGTCGCGTACGCGATCTGGTCCGGCCTCGGCACCGCGGCGATCATGGCGATCGGCGCGACCTTCCTGGGCGAGCCGCTCAGCGTCGCCAAGGTGGCCGGCGCCGGTCTCGTGATCGCCGGGGTGGTGGTGCTCAACCTCGACGGCGCCCACTGAACAAACCCGGTGGACGCGCCACGGCACGTACGCGATGGTGGCGGTCATGGACCCGGGCGAGCCAAGGAACGCTGCCTGGTCTCCTGCCTGGCCACCGAACGCCTCGTCACCGGGGCGCCCGGATGACGCCGACTAGGCGACGGGCCGACGCATCGCGATCCGCTCGGCCGGGTCCAGCCCCAGCGCCGCCTCGGCCGCCAGCAGCCCGGCCAGTCCCGGCGTGACCTCCGCGCCGGTCAGCTCCCGGAATCCGCATCGCCTGTAGTACGGCCCGTTCCACGGCACACTCCGGAAGGTGGTCAGGGTCAACGCCGGCAGCCCACGCGCGACGGCCCACCCGGCCACGTGGTCGAGCAGTCCCCGCCCGATCCCCCGCCGGGCGTACGCCGGCTCGACGCTGAGCTGCTCGACGTGCGCGCAGCCGTCCACCAGGTCGACCACCACGAACGCGCCCGGCCGGTCCCCCGTGTTCACCGCCACCCAGACCCGGCCGGCCCGCTGGCGGTCGGCGAGCACGTCCAGCGGCAGCGGTGGCATGTCGGCGACGTCGGCCATCCCGACCTCCCGGAACGGCGCACCGGAGGCCACCTCGATCCGCTGCACCTCGGTCAACTCGTCGGCCCGGGCCATCCTGGTTCGTTCCACAGCGCCGGAGCCAACCAGAGCGGAGGCCGCCCCGGCCAGCGCTTTTCCAGCTCCGCGCCGTAGGCTGCGGCCATGCTGCTGCCCCTGCCGCCCGGCGACTTCCGCGCGTACCTGTTCGACTGCGACGGCACCATCGCCGACTCGATGCCGCTGCACTACGCGGCGTGGTGCGCGGCGCTGGACGAGTGGGGCTGCGAGTTCCCCGAGGAGCTGTTCTACGCCTGGGGCGGCCGGCCCATCGCCGACATCGTCGCCACGCTCAACGAGCGGCACGGGCTGGCCATGCCGGTCGACACGGTCGTGCGGCGCCAGGAGGAGCTGTACGAGCGGTCGCTGCCCGACCTGACCGCCGTGCCGGAGGTGCTGGCGCACATCGAGGCCGACCACGGGCGGATCCCGTTCGCGGTGGTGTCCGGCAGCACCCGGGCGGGGGTCACCGCCTCGCTCACGACGCTGGGTCTGCTCGACCGGTTCGAGGCGCTCGTGTGCGCCGGGGACTACGCGCGGCCCAAGCCCGACCCGGAGGCGTTCCTGCTCGCCGCGCAGCGGCTCGGCGTGGCCCCGGCGGACTGCCTGGTCTTCGAGGACACCGAGCTGGGCATCCGGGCCGCGACGGCGGCGGGCATGGCGGCGGTCCGGGTGCCGGCGCCCTGGGAGCGGGCCGGGAGGATAGGCGCCCGTCCGATGTGACCGGTGTCGCGCATTTCGGGGCCACCGGTCCCGCCCGGCCCTGCCTAGGGTCGGCAGCATGACCGCCAACGGGGACGCCACCATCCATCCGGACGCCGTGCGCGCCGCCGCACCCCGGGCCGGGCGGGTGACCAAGGGCATCGACGACATGGTGTCCGCGGCCGTGCCGGGGACGGATCTGCGCTGATGGGTGCCGGGGTCTCGCCGATCCCGCCGCCGGGACCGCTGCGCACCCTCTCGCTGGCCACCCTGGCCAACACCGTCGGCTCGGGGTTGTGGCTGGCCGGCGCCGCGCTCTACCTGACCCGCGACGTCGGGCTCTCCCCCACCTCGGTCGGTGCCGGGCTCACCGTCGCCGGGCTGGTCGGGCTCACCGCAAGCGTGCCGCTCGGCGCGCTGGCCGACCGGCGGGACCCACGTACGCTGCGCGCGGTCCTGCAGCTGGGCCAGGCCGCCGTCGCCGCCGCGTACCTGCTGGTCGGCTCGTTTCCGGTGTTCCTCGCGGTGGCGGTACTCGACGCGCTGCTCACCTCCGGCAACCTGGCAGTCCGCGCCGCGCTGGTCGCCGCGGTGGCCGGGCCACAGGGCCGGGTACGCGCCTTCGCCACCCTGCGCGCGGTCGCGAACCTGGGCATCGCCGTGGGGGCCGGGCTGGCCGGGCTCGCGCTGGCCGCCGACACCCACCGGGCGTACCAACTGCTGGTGGTCGGCGACGCGGTCACCTATCTGCTGTCGGCGGCGCTGTTGCTGCGGCTGCCGGCCTGCCCGCCGGCGGCCGGTGACCGGGCGGGCGGGCGGCCGCGCCGGGGGCGGGCGCTGCGCGACGGGCGGTTCCTCGCGGTGAGCGGGGCGTCGGCCGTACTCAGCCTGCACTGGACGGTGCTCACCCTGGTGGTGCCGCTGTGGACGGTGAGCCGGGCCGGTGCGCCGCCGCTGGTGGTGTCGGCGGTGCTGCTGACCAACACGGCGCTGTCCGTGCTGCTCGCGGTGCGGCTGGCCCGCGGCGCGGACGACGCCGTCGGGGCGGCCCGGTCGATGCGCCGCGCCGGGCTGGTGCTGGCCGTGGCGATGCTGCTGTACGCGGTGACCGCCGGCCTGCCGCCCGCCGCGTCGGTCGCGCTGCTGCTGGTCGCCACCGCGGTCTACACCGCCGGTGACCTGTGGCACGGCAGCGCCGGGGCGGGCCTGGCGTACGCGCTGGCCCCGCCGGACGCGATCGGTGCCTACCAGGGGGCGGACGGGCTGCTCGCCGGGCTGTCCCGGGCGCTCGGCCCAGCGTTGCTGGCGCTGCTGGTGCTCGACGGTGGGCCGCTCGGCTGGGTGGCGGTCGCCGCGCTCTTCGCCGTGGTCGGCCTGGCCACCCCGGCGCTGACCCGGTGGGCCCTGGTCACCCGACCGACCCCCGACGCGGCGGGCGCGGCCCGCACCCCGGCCGGTCATGCCGGCTGACCGGTGTAGCAGCATGGCCGGCATGACGGACCAACCGACCCTCACCATCCGCCCGGGCGGGCCCAGCGACGCCCGCACCGTGCTGCGGCTGCTCGACACCGCCACAGCCTGGCTGGCGGCGCGCGGCCGGACCGGCCAGTGGGGCACCGAGCCCGCGTCAGCCGACCCGCGCCGGATCGCCCAGGCCGACGCGTGGGCGACCAGCGGCGGGCTCTACCTGGCCGAACTCGGCGACACCCCGGTGGGTGCCCTGGTGGTAGGCGCGGCCACCGAGTACGTGCCACCGGCCACCGAGCCGGAGCTGTACGTGACCCTGCTGGTCTCCGACCGGGCGTACGCGGGCCACGGGATCGGGGCCCGGCTGCTGGCGTACGCGGCGGAACTGGCCCGCGACCGTGGCCTGGCGCTGCTGCGGGTGGACTGCTACGGCGGCGACGACCGGGCGCTGGTCGGCTTCTACGAGAGCTGCGGCTTCACCGCCACCGACCCGTTCACGGTCGACCGGCCGGGCCGCCCGCCGTGGCCGGGCCAGGTGCTGGAACGGCGGCTCGGCTGACGGGCGCGCTCAGCCGATCTCCTCGTCCACGAAGCACCAGCGCCACGACTCCCCGGGCTGGACCGAGCGCATCACCGGGTGCCCGCTGGCCTCGAAGTGCTTCGTGGCGTGCTGGTACGGCGAGGAGTCGCAGCAGCCGACGTGCCCGCAGGCCAGGCAGGATCGCAGGTGCACCCAGTCGGCGTTGCCGATGGCCACGCAGTCCGGGCACTCGGTCATGGTCGCCGGCGCCGCGTCGCCCGCCTCGGCCAGGTGCGCACAGCTCATCAGTCACTCTCCCGTCGCAGCAACGACTCCTCCAGGTCCAGGTCGCGATAGGCGCGGACCAGCACCTCCTGGGGGATCTTCCCGGTGTCGCGGGCGGCCCGGAAAACCTCCCGCTCGGCATCGATCATCTCCTGCCGCAGCCGACCGTACGCCTCCGACGGGGTCTCCTTCGCGGTGCCGCCCAGCTGTTCCCAGGCCAGGTTGGTGCGGCTCTGCACCAGCCCGCGCAGCCGCTCGACGACCGCCGCGGGCGCCCCCTCGGCCAGCTTGTCCAGGCGTTCGCGGGCGGCCCGGCCGGCCTGCTGCTGCACGGCGGCGGCGGAGAGGGCGTCCTGCACCGGGTCGTCCGGCGGCAGCTTGGCCCGGCGGGCCACGGCCGGCAGGGTGGCGCCCTGCGCGACCAGGGTCACCACGATCACCGCGAAGGCGAGCCAGATGAACAGCTGCCGCGGATAGGCGCGCCCGCCGGCCAGGGTGAGCGGCAGGGCGAGCGCGGCGGCGAGGGTGACCACGCCGCGCATCCCGGCCCAGCCGATGACGATCGGGAACTGCACCGGCGGCGCCGGGTCCCGCTGGCGGACCCGGGGCACCAGCCGGCCCAGATAGGTGGCCGGGAAGATCCAGACGAACCGGGCCAGGAAGACGGCGAGCAGCACCGCAGCCGTGATCCCGACCAGGAAGCCGAGCGGCTCGTCCAGGCCGCGCACCACCTCGCGCAACTGGAGCCCGACCAGCAGGAAGACCAGCCCCTCCAGCAGGAACCGGATCAGCCGCCAGAACGCGTCGACCTGGAGCCGGGAGGCAGCGGACATCAGCAGCGGCATCTTGTGGCCGATGCCCAGCCCGGTCACCACCACCGCCATGACGCCGGAGGCGTGGATCTCCTCGGCGGCGAAGACCACCGCGAACGGCACGATCAGCGACAGCGCGTTGTCCAGCACCGGGTCGGTGATCCGCTTGTGCAGGAAGCCGAAGACCACCACGCCGAGCAGCCCGATCAAGACCCCGCCGCCGGCGGCCACCAGCACCTCCCGGGCCACGTCCCCGACGCCGATCCCGCCGGTCGCCGTGGTGGCCGCGACGATCGCCACCCGCAGCAGCACCAGCGCGGTGGCGTCGTTGACCAGGCTCTCCCCCTCCAGGATGGTCACGATCCGGCGGGGCAGACCGACCCGGCGTGCCACCGCGGTGGCGGCCACCGCGTCGGGCGGCGCCACCACCGCACCGAGGGCCAGGCAGATCGAGTACGGCAGGTCGGGCCGGAACATGTGCACCACGGTGCCCACCACGAACGCGGAGAAGATGACCAGCCCGACCGCGAGCAGCAGGATCGGCCGCAGGTTGAGCCGGAACGCGGGCACCGACGTCTCCAACGCCGCCACGTAGAGCAGCGGCGGCAGGATGCCCACCAGCACCAGGTTCGGGTCGAGCCGGACGTGCGGGAAGCCCGGCACGAAGGAGAGCGCGAGGCCGAGCACGACCAGCAGGATCGGCGCGAGCAGACCCAGCCGCCGGGCCAGCGCCGCGCCGAACGTCGCGATCGCGAGGAAGAGCACGACCTCGATGAGAGGTTCCATGAGGTAGGAGCCTAGGCGGCCCCGGTTACCGGCGTGATCACGCCGAAGTTCGGAATTCCACGGCGGGGGCGGTAGCGGCCCCCACCGCGGTCCCGGCTACTCGGAGTGCGCGCCGGCGCCGGGCCCGACCTCGCCCTCGCCGAGCCAGACGGTCTTGATGTTGCAGAACTCCCGCATGCCCAACGCCGAGAGCTCCCGGCCGTAGCCCGAGTTCTTCACCCCGCCGAACGGCAGCTGGGGATAGGAGGTGGTCATCCCGTTGAGGAACACGTTGCCGGCGTCCAGGTCGGTGGCGAAGCGCTCCTGCTCGGCCGGGTCGGTGGTCCAGGCGTTCGAGCCGAGGCCGAAGTGGGTGCCGTTGGCGACCTCGATCGCCTCCTCGTAGGACGACACCCGGAAGAGGCCGGCGACCGGGCCGAAGACCTCCTCGGACCACATCCGCATCTCCGGCCGCAGGTCGGTGACCACGGTCGGGGGGTAGTACCAGCCGTCCCCGGAGGGCAGCTCGCCGCCGCACAGGACGCGCGCGCCCTTGTCCATCGCGTCCCGCACCTGGGCGTGCACCTCGTCCCGGCCCCGGTCGGTGGCCAGCGGGCCGACGTCGGTGCCCTCGTCCATCGGGTCGCCGACCGTCAACGCCGCCATCCGCGTGGTGAACTTCTCGGCGAAGGCGTCGAAGGCGTCGGTGTGCACGATGAACCGCTTGGCGGCGATGCAGGACTGGCCGTTGTTCTGGCAGCGGGCGGTGGTGGCCACCTCGGCGGCGCGGTCCAGGTCGGCCGAGGGCATCACCACGAACGGGTCGCTGCCGCCCAGCTCCAGCACGGTCTTCTTCAGCTCCCGACCGGCGATCCGGGCGATCGAGCGGCCGGCGACCTCGCTGCCGGTGAGGGTCGCCGCGCGGACCCGCGGGTCGCTGAGGATCCGGTCCACCGCCTCCGAGCCGACCAGCAGGGTGGTGAACGCGCCCTCGGGAAAGCCGGCCCGGCGGAACAGGTCCTCCAGGTAAAGGGCGGCCTGCGGCACGTTGGAGGCGTGCTTGAGCAGGCCGGTGTTGCCGGCCATCAGGGCCGGCGCGGCGAACCGCATCACCTGCCACAGCGGAAAGTTCCACGGCATCACCGCGAGCACCGGCCCGATCGGCTGGTAGCGGACATAGGCCCGCTTCGCCTTGACCGCGCCGGCGTCGGCCGGCTCGTCGGCGAGCATCTCGGGGGCCTTGGCGGCGTAGAACCGGCAGGCCGCGGCACACTTGGTCACCTCGGCCCGGGCCGCGGCGTACGTCTTGCCCATCTCGGTGGTCATCAGCCGGGCGGTCTCGTCCCGCTCGGCCTCGAGCAGCTCGGCTGCGGCGATGAGCCACCGGCCGCGCTCGGCGATGGTGGTGCCGTGCAGCTGCCGGAAGGCCAGATCGGCCCGCTCGATGGCGGCGTCGACCTGTTCGTCCGACATCGGGTCGTACGTCTTGAGCACTTGTCCGGTGGCGGGATTGGTGGTGGCGATGGACATGGCGGGCTCCTGTCACTCGAACAGTGAGTGCCGCACGCCCGGTTCCTCACGGCGGCGGGCGGCGCGACGGCGCTGGATGACGACCAGGTCGACCACGGCCACGACGGCGAGGAGCGCGCAGACGACGCCCAGCCAGACCACGTGGGCCCAGAACGCCACCACCGCGAAGAAGGTCATGATCACCAACCCGAAGGTGGCGAGCACGAGCCGCAGGTTCAACGCGCTGTACGCGGCGTTGATCCGGCGGCGCGGCTGTGATCGCGTCATTCCTTCGGGCTACCCCGGCACGGACGGGGCTAACCGAGCCGCCGCCGCCCGCCGGATGCCGGTTCTGCGAAGCCCCCGGTCCCGAGCGGAGATGACTTGGTGATGCCGGCCACCGGACGGGTGTGCCGCGGATGCGAGCGCCGGTGGGTCGCGTTACACCCCTACGCCGCGACCGGGCCGATCCGGACGGCGGCGGGAAGGATGGGGGCATGACCATGATCCAGGCGGTGCCGGTGACCGTCGCCGTCGCCCGACGCGCCGATCCCGCGCGTACCGGCGAGATGGTGGCGTGGATGCGGGCCGGCACGGCGCTGGCGGAGAGCTTCCCCGGCTTCCTCGGCGCGGGTTTCGTGCAGAGCGCGCCCGGGTCGCCCGAGTGGCATGTGATGTACCGGTTCGCCGACGACGAGACGCTGCGCCGCTGGGAGGAGTCGCCGCAGCGGCACTGGTGGCTGAGCTCGGCGCAGGGCATCGTCGAGCACACCCGGGTCGAGCGCCGCACCGGCATCGAGGGCTGGTTCGACCCGCCGGTGGACCACGTGGTGGAGACGATCACCGGGGCCGAGGCCGCGCCGGCCGGGCCGCCCAGCCCGCCCCGATGGAAGCAGGCCGTGACCATCTGGCTGGCGTTCTTCCCGCTGAGCCTCACCGCGACCCTGCTCACCGCCCGGTTCATCGCCGACGTGCCGCTCGCGGTGCGGACGCTGCTGATGACGCTCTGCCTGACCCCGCTCATGACCTATCTGGTGCTGCCCCGGATCACCCGGGTCCTGCACTGGTGGCTGCACGGCCACCCCGCTCCGTGGCGGCGGCCAGCACGCTGACGTGAACGAGCCGTCCCGGTCAGGGTTGGCGCTGCTCCGGCAGGCGCCGCGCGCCGCCCCGGTAGAGGGCCCGGGACCGGTCGGCGAGGTCCCTGGTGGCCGACGAGTTGGCCCAGGTGCCGAGGATGATCGCGGCACCGGGGACCAGCTTGGCGAAGAACCGCTTGGCCGCGCGTACCCCGGCCATCCGGGCCAGCCGTACGCCCAGCTGGAGCATCACCTTGCCGAGCGGGCGCTCCCCGGCCATGCCGAACAGCGCCCCGGCGCGCTCCCGCCCCGCGGCCACCCCGAGCGCGAGCCGGGCGCTCTCGGCGACCTTGTGCACCTTCTGCAGCACGAGCAGGTCGGCGGCCCGGTCGGGATGCGTCGGATCGACGCCGTACGCGGCCGCCACGTGCAGCACCAGCCGGGCCTGGGTCCAGGCCAGCACCCCGACGTCGATCACCGCGCCGGGGAGCCCGGCCGCCCCGGAGACCGCACCGGAGAGCCGGGCCCGGTTGACGAACCTGCGGACCGCCTGGTCGGCCAGCTCGTCGGCGACGACGTCGGGGCGCAGCGCGCGCTCCCGGGCGGCCCACTGCGCCGCCTCCGGCCCGAGCCGGCGTACGGCCTCCAGGGCCAGATGCTCAGGGGCGTACTGCGGATCGTCCCGCATCCGGTCCCAGAGCGTGGCCGGCAGCGCGTCGGAGGCGTCCTGCGGCGCGGCCGGCGGCGTGGGAACGGTGGACCCGCCGTCGACGGGTGAGTCGGTCACGAGGGGCTCCCGGTGGTCGAGGGCGTACGGGTCAGCGACGGCGGGACAGCCGGGTGAGCAGCTGCCTGAGCCGGCGCTGGTTCTGCGGCTTGGCCAGCTCGCGCCGGCCACGCTCGACCAGTTGCTGACCCCGGGGCGACCGCAGGAAGGCGGCGATCCGTTGCAACGGTGACATGGCGTCCTCCTGTCCGCGGTCCCACATCATGTGTACTCGGGACCGACAAGCTACCGGTACCCGAGCCGACCTTCCGGCAAGCGTCCACAGTGGTCGGCGACTCGCCCGGTCAGCTCAGGATCGCGTCGACGACCTCGGTGGCCCGCCACTCGTGCTGGGCGTACGCCCAGGGGAACGCGGAGACCTGCACGGCCTGGGCGGCATCGGTGAGCGCCATGTCCTGCCAGCCCGGGATCTGCACCAGCGCGGCGAGGAACTGCCTCGTGGCGTACGCGGGCTGCATCAGGTCGCGCACCGCGCCCCAGCCGCTGCTGGGGCGCTGCTGGAACAGCCCGACCGAGTCGTGGTCCCAGCCGATGGCCTGGTGCGGGTAGTTCTGCGACTCGGGCAGCACGCCGCTGGCGTAGTTGTAGAGGTTGCTCTCCTGCATGGCCGTGGCCACCGCGATGATCAGGCCCCGGCGGGGCACGCCCATGGCCCGGCCGGCCTGGACGATGGCCTTGGCGTTGTCCATCTGGTCCTGGTCCAGTCCGGCCACCGGCACGATCCGCTTGGGCTTCGGCTTGGGCTTCGGCTTCTTGGTGGCCGGGGTGGTGTCCGGGTTGGCGGTCGAGGCGACCGGGGTGGGGGTCGAGGCGGCGGGGGTGGGGGTCGAGGCGGCGGGGGTCTCGCGGGTCAGGCCGCGGGAGGCGGCGTCGGCGGCCGCCCGCTGGGCGACCTCCTCGGACGGCGCGGGGGTGGCCGAGCCGTCGACCGCGTCGGCGCCGACCTGGCTGACGCCGAGCAGGCCGAGGCAGCAGACCGCGCCGGTGGCGACCGCCAGCTTGGTGCGGCCAGGCCGGGGGGCGAGGGGGTTAGCGGCGTCCCCGAAGCGGGTACGCAGGAAGCCGAAGGGGAAGCGTCGGGGGGCGGCCGGCTCCAGAGAACCGGTTGACCGAACGGTGGAGTTGGTATCGTCCGAACGGTCAGCCGAACCGCCGAGGCCGTGATGGTCGTCGAAGGTGCCGTCGTCACGCATTCGACGAGGCTAGGCAGAAGGACCACTGATCACCCAGGGTGATCTGGTGGCCCTCGTCACACTTTGCCCCGCCCAAATGGGGCGTGCAGCCCGGGCCGACATCAGGACGGGCCAACCCTCGCAGAACGGTAGAACCTCCGGCCGGCGACGAGGCGGGTGGCCCCGGGCAGGAACCTCGCCGACGCCCGCAGGCCCGCCCACGATCGACTAACTCGTCCTTTCGGCCGACCCTCCATTGGGCCGTTTCCCGGACGATGGAGCAAGATCAGCGGATTCGCCCCGATCTGCTCCCCACCGTCGCCGAATCGTGATCATTATTTCGGGGTGCAGCCGGCCCGTAACGGAATGGACCACGCCAGCCGGTACGTTTTGCCGAACGGGATGGTCGTGCCCGCACGGCACACCCGTACGCGCGTTCTCAGGGAGGTCCGAACCGGTGCTCGACCCACACGAGCTCTACGAACTCAGCGACGATCTGCCCGACTTCGGGCAACCCGTGCTGATCCAGGCGCTCACCGGCTTCGTCGACGCCGGCAGCGCCACCCGGCTGGCCCGGGAGCAGCTGCTCACCTCCCTTGAGGCGCGGCCGGTGGCCCGCTTCGACATCGACCAGATGTTCGACTACCGCTCCCGCCGGCCGGTGATGACCTTCGCCGAGGACCACTGGGCCGACTACGACGCCCCGGCGCTGGAGCTGCACCTGCTGCGCGACGACGACGAGACCCCGTTCCTGCTGCTCACCGGCCCGGAGCCGGACCTGCAGTGGGAGCGCTTCGTGGCCGCGGTCGCCGGCCTGGCCACCCGGCTCGACGTCCGGCTCACCGTCGGGCTCAACTCCATCCCGATGGCGGTGCCGCACACCCGGCCCAGCGGCGTCACCGCGCACGCCACCCGGCGCGAGCTGATCGCCGGCTACGAGCCGTGGCTCCAGCGGGTCCAGGTGCCCGGCAGCGTCGGCCATCTGCTGGAGTACCGCCTCGGCGAGCAGGGCCGCGATGCCCTCGGCTTCGCCGCGCACGTGCCGCACTACGTCGCCCAGACCGAGTATCCGGCCGCCGCCGAGGCGCTGCTCGCCGCGGTGTCCCGCAGCACCGGGCTGCTGCTGCCCCGAGACGGCCTGCGGGCCGCCGCAGAGGTGGTCCGGGTGGAGATCGACCGCCAGGTCGCCCAGACCGAGGAGGCGGCGACCCTGGTCCAGGCCCTCGAGGAGCAGTACGACACGTTCGCCCGGGGCCGCGGCCAGAAGAACCTGCTGGCCGCCGAGACCGGCCCGCTGCCCACGGCCGACGAGCTCGGCGCCGAACTGGAGCGTTTCCTCGCCGAACAAACCCGCCCAGGAGACACCCCGGAACGCTGACCCCGGCAGCCGAACAGACCCGACCCACGAACCAGCGAGACACCCCGGAACGCTGACCCGGCGCGGCGGCCGGTGATACGGCAGGCTGGACCCATGCGCCTGGCGACCTGGAACGTCAACTCGGTGAAGGCCCGGCTGCCCCGGCTGCTGGACTGGCTGGCCACCACCAAGCCCGACGTCGCCTGCCTGCAGGAGACCAAATGCCCCGATGGGGCGTTCCCGGTCGCCGAGGTGGGCGAGCTGGGCTACGAGGCGGCCAGCCACAGCGACGGCCGGTGGAACGGGGTGGCCATCCTGTCCCGGGTCGGGCTGGCCGACGTCGCGGTCGGCTTCCCCGGCGAGCCGGGGTTCCCCCTGCCCGAGGCCCGGGCCCTCTCGGCCACCTGCGACGGGCTGCGGGTCTGGTCGGTGTACGTGCCCAACGGCCGGTCCCCCGACGACCCGCACTACGCGTACAAGCTGGCCTGGCTGGCGGCGCTGCGGGACGCGTTGGAGCCCGAGCTGGTCGGCGCCCTGCCGCTGGCCGTCTGCGGCGACTTCAACGTCGCCCCGACCGACGCCGACGTCTGGGACCCGACGCTCTTCGTCACCTCCACCCACGTCACCCCGGCCGAGCGGGCCGCCCTGGCCGCGCTGCGCGACCTCGGGCTCAGCGACGTGGTGCCCACCCCGATGAAGGGCCCGCACCCGTTCACCTACTGGGACTACCGGGCCGGCATGTTCCACCAGAACAAGGGCATGCGGATCGACCTGGTGTACGCCTCCGCGCCATTCGTCCGCGCGGTCCGCTCCGCGTACGTGGATCGGGAGGCGCGCAAGGGCAAGGGCCCCTCCGACCACGCGCCGATCGTGGTCGACGCGGACCTGGTGCCGGCCGTCGAGACGTTCTGAACTCGGCGGCCCGGCCAGCCCGGCGCTGCCGCCCCGGTCGGCGAGGTTGCGGTGACGGCGGGTCCGGGATGCCGCCACATCCCCGAAGTGGTGTCCGACGGCCCGCGCGGCGCGGTCAGGCGGCACCCGGCTGGTTAGGGTGAAGGCATGGCAGTGGTGAAGATCAACGCGATCGACGTCCCGCCGGGCGCGGGCGAGGAGCTGGAGAAGCGGTTCGCCGCCCGGGCCGGCGCGGTGGAGAACTCCCCGGGTTTCCTCAGCTTCGAGTTGCTCCGCCCGGTCGCCGGAGAGAACCGCTACTTCGTCTACACCCGTTGGGAGTCCGAGGCGGCGTACCAGGCGTGGGCGCAGGGGCCGTCCCGGGCCGCGCACGCCGGTGGCGCGGGCGGCGAGCCGCGCAAGCCGGTCGCCACGGGGGCCACGCTGCTGGAGTTCGAGGTGGTCCAGCAGGTCCCCGGCAAGGGCTGACCCCGGCAGCGGCCGGTGGTCGGAACCGGTTGACCGGGCGCGGCATGATGCCGGCATGACGCGTCCACCGGTGCGCAGTCGCCTGCTCGGCTGGCTGGTCGGTTCGGCCGTGGGTGGCCTGCTGCTCGCGCTGCCGGACACCGGGCCCCGGGTGTTCTCGTTCAGCCGTACGCACGGGCCCTCCGCGGCGGACCTCGTCGGGATGGTCGTCGTGGTGGTCGCGTGGCTGCCGGTCGGCTGGCTGATCTGGCGGCACCGGCGGGCCCTGCCCGGCCGGACCGGCCGGCTGGCGGCCGGCCTGGCGCTGGTCGGCGTCGCGCTGCTGGCCGTCACGATCCGCGCCGACCTCGGGCTGTGGTGGCTGCTCGCAGTCACGCTGCTGGTGGCCGCCCAACTGATCGCGCTCGCGTCGATCGCCCGCCGGTCCCCCGCCGGTGGCGGCGACGCGGCCGATGCCCCGGCACCGGGCTGATCGGGCGACGGTCAGGTTTCGCGGGTGCCGGCCAGCGAGGCGAAGGCGATGACGTTGTCCGCGTAGCCGGCCCGCCCGCCGAGCCACTCGCCGCCGCAGGTGATCAGGCGCAGCCCGGGCGGCCCGTCGTTGCCGTAGACCCGGTCGGCGGGGAGGTTGGCCTTGTCGAAGTGCTCGACGGTGTCGACCGTGAAGGTGACGACGCTGTGGTCGGCGCGGGTCACTTCGATCCGGTCCCCCGGCTTGAGCTCGCGCAGGTGATAGAAGACCGCCGGGCCGCTCTTCGTGTCCACGTGCCCGACGATGATCGCCCGGCCCGGCTCGCCCGGGACCGGGCCGCGGTCGTACCAGCCGGTCTGGTTGTGCTGGCTCAGCGGCGGTACGTCCACCGAGCCGTCCTTCGCCTGCCCGACCGGCGTGATCGGTGCGGTCACCTTGATCGCCGGCACGGCGAGGCTCACCGGCCGGCTGGCCGTCGCCGGCGCCCGCGCCGATTCGTCGGCGCGCTGCGTCGGCCCGGCGGTCGCGTCCACCCAGTCGAACGGCGCGGCGGTGCGGCCCAGCCCGGCTCCGGTGGCGAAGACCCCGGCCAGCACCAACACCACGGCGAGCGGCGTGGACCACGGTCTACGCCCCGTGCCGGTCGCCGACCGGGCGGCCGGCTGGGGGGCGGGGTGCGCGGTCATGGCGAGCCTCAGCGGCGGGCCATCCGGGGCCGGCGGGCGGCCGCCACGCCGACCACCGCACCGGCGACGGTCAACGCCAGCCCGACCGGCACCAGCAGCCCACCGAGCCCGATCCCGGCCGTGCCGCCGAACCCGGTCGCCGGCCCGCGGCTGGGCGGCGCGGCGGTACGGCTGGGCGTGGCCTTGACCACCTGGAGCATGGTCGACGCGGTCTGCCCGCTGGGGCACTCCAGCTTGACCCGGTAGTTGCCCGGTCGGGTGCGCTCCCGGACCATCGGCGAGGCGGTGAGCAGCCCGCGCTGCGGCTGCACCTGGACCCGGCCGAAGGCGTCGGAGACCACGATCGCCGGCACCGAGTTGTCCCGGCAGCTCGCGCGGATGCCGACCAGGAAACCAGCCTGCACCGTGCTCGGGGTGACCTCGACGAAGACCAGGTCGACCGGTTGCCGCTGGCCCTGATCCGGCGGATCGGTCGGCCCGGCGGCGAGCGCGCCGGGTGACGGGGCGGCCAGGGCCGGGACCGCGCCGAGCAGCGGGGCGGCGCACGCGGCGGCGGCCACGATCAGCATCGCCCCGCGTCGCGTGACTGACACCATGACCCCTTTCGCGCTCCGACAACTCCCGCTCGGCGCGTCTGACGCCGCGCCACGACCAGGAGCCGTCGTCCGACAATCCCGCTCGGCGCGCCTGACGCCGCGCCACGACCAGGAGCCGTCGTCCGACAATCCAGCTCGGCGCGTCTGACGCCGCGCCGCGACCTGGAGCTGTCGCGTCGGCGGTGTCGGTCGGCGGGCCGCCCGTCCTGCCGTGGATGAATCCTCTCACCCCCGGTCGCACATCACATCCGTTCCGCGGCGGCGGTCGCGTACGCTCGGTTCGCTGTGACCACCACCGACCAGAACGCCACCCCGCCGGCCCACGCCGCCCGCATCCGTACCTTCCATCCACGCCGCGGCCGGATGAGCGACCGGCAGCGCGACGCGCTGGCGCGGCTCTGGTCCGCGTACGGCCTGGAGATCGCCGACCTGGACGGGCCGTTCGATCCGACGGCGCTGTTCGGGCGGCGGGCGCCGCTGGTGCTGGAGATCGGTTCCGGCATGGGCGACGCCACCGCCGCGATGGCGGCCGCCGACCCGGACCGACACTATCTGGCGGTAGAGGTGCATACGCCCGGAATCGCCAACCTGCTGGAACTGGTCGAGCGGCACGGGCTGGCCAACGTCCGGGTGGCCCGGGGCGACGCGCTGGACCTGGTCCGGGCGATGCCGGCGGGCTCGCTGGACGCGGTCCACGTCTTCTTCCCCGACCCGTGGCCGAAGGCCCGCCACCACAAGCGACGGATCATCCAGCCGGCGCACGTGGCGCTGCTGCGCGCCCGGCTGGCCCCCGGCGGCACGCTGCACTGCGCCACCGACTGGGCCGAGTACGCCGAGTCGATGCGCGAGACGCTGACCGCCGACCCGGAGCTGGTCGACGTGCACGGCGACTACGCCCCCCGCCCGGCGCACCGCCCGGTGACCAAGTTCGAGCGCCGCGCGCTGATCGCCGGCCGCCCGATCTTCGACCTGGTCCACCGCCGGCGCTGAGCCGGTGCGCAGTCCCGCTCGGCGCGGCGGCCGGCGGCCTCGGGGCGGCCCGGTTGGCGCGGCGGGCCATGATCCAGGCACCATGGAGCGGCTATGACCCTCACCGCCGCGCTGCCGAAGAGCGCCGACCCCGACACCCTCTACGACGCGTTCGCCGGCTGGGCGTCCGAGCGCGGTCTCGACCTCTACCCCCACCAGGAGGAGGCGGTCATCGAGATCGTCTCCGGCGCGAACGTGATCATGAACACGCCCACCGGCTCCGGCAAGAGCCTGGTGGCGATCGCGGCGCACTTCGCGGCCCTGGCCGATGATCGGACCACCTTCTACACCGCGCCGATCAAGGCCCTGGTGTCGGAGAAGTTCTTCGCGCTTTGCGAGATCTTCGGCGCGGAGAACGTGGGCATGCTCACCGGCGACGCGAGCGTGAACGCCGACGCCCCGATCATCTGCTGCACCGCGGAGATCCTGGCCAACCTCGCGCTGCGCGAGGGCACCCGGGCCGACGTCGGCCAGGTGATCATGGACGAGTTCCACTTCTACGCCGAGCCGGACCGGGGCTGGGCCTGGCAGGTGCCGCTGATCGAGCTGCCGCAGGCGCAGTTCATCCTGATGTCCGCCACGCTCGGCGACACCACCCGCTTCGTCGACGACCTGACTCGGCGTACCGGGCGGCCGACCGCCGTCGTCCGCTCGGCCGAGCGGCCGGTCCCGCTCCTCTTCTCGTACGCGATGACCCCGCTGCACGAGACCCTCGAGGAGTTGCTGGAGACCAAGCAGGCCCCGGTGTACGTGGTGCACTTCACCCAGGCCGCCGCGCTGGAACGCGCCCAGGCCCTGATGAGCGTGAACGTCTGCACCCGGGCCGAGAAGGACATGATCGCCCAGGCGATCGGCAACTTCCGGTTCACCTCGGGCTTCGGCAAGACGCTGTCCCGGCTGGTGCGGCACGGCATCGGCGTGCACCACGCCGGCATGCTGCCCAAATACCGCCGCCTCGTCGAGACCCTGGCCCAGGCCGGGCTGCTCAAGGTCATCTGCGGCACCGACACGCTCGGCGTCGGCATCAACGTGCCGATCCGCACCGTGCTCTTCACCGGCCTCTCGAAGTACGACGGCACCCGCACCCGACTGCTCAAGGCCCGCGAGTTCCACCAGATCGCCGGCCGGGCCGGACGGGCCGGCTTCGACACCCTCGGCCGGGTGGTGGTGCAGGCCCCCGAGCACGTCATCGAGAACGAGAAGGCCCTGGCCAAGGCCGGCGACGACCCGAAGAAACGGCGCAAGGTCGTCAAGAAGAAGCCGCCGGAGGGCTCGATCGGCTGGGGCGAGCCGACGTTCCAGCGCCTCGTCGAGGCCGAGCCGGAGCCGCTCACCTCCAGCTTCCAGGTCAGCCACTCGATGCTGCTCAACGTCATCGGCCGGCCCGGCGACGCGTTCGCCTCGATGCGGCACCTGCTCACCGACAACCACGAGGACCGGGCCGCCCAGCGGCGGCACATCCGGCGGGCCATCGCCATCTACCGGGCGCTGCGGGCCGGCGGTGTGGTCGAGGAGCTGCCCGAGCCGGACGAGCAGGGCCGCCGGGTCCGGCTCACCGTCGACCTCCAGCTCGACTTCGCGCTCAACCAGCCGCTGTCGCCGCTCGCCCTGGCCACCATCGAGCTGCTGGACCGGGAGTCCCCGTCGTACGCCCTCGACGTGCTGTCGGTGATCGAGTCGATCCTCGACGACCCCCGCCAGGTGCTCTCCGCGCAGCAGTTCAAGGCCCGTGGCGAGGCGGTCGCCGCGATGAAGGCCGAGGGCATCGAGTACGAGGCCCGGCTGGAACTGCTCGACGAGGTGACCTGGCCCAAGCCCCTGGCGGAGCTGCTGGAGAACGCGTACGAGATGTACCGCCAGGGGCACCCCTGGGTCGCCGACCACCAGCTCTCCCCCAAGTCCGTCGTCCGGGACATGTACGAGCGGGCGATGACCTTCCCGGAGTACGTGCAGTTCTACGGCCTGTCCAGGTCGGAGGGGCTCGTGCTGCGGTACCTGGCCGACGCGTACAAGACGCTGCGGCAGACGGTGCCCGAGGACGCCAAGACCGAGGAGCTGGTCGACCTGATCGAGTGGCTGGGCGAGCTGGTCCGCCAGGTCGACTCCAGCCTGATCGACGAGTGGGAGCGGCTGCGCAACCCGTCCGACGTCGCGGAGGTCGCCGCGTCGCTGGACGACCGGCCGCCGGCGGTCACCCGCAACGCCCGGGCGTTCCGGGTGCTGGTCCGCAACGCGCTGTTCCGCCGGGTCGAGCTGGCCGCCCTGCGCCGCTGGGATGAGCTGGGCGAACTCGACGGCGCCTCGGGCTGGCACGCGGACGCGTGGGCGGACGCGCTGGAGCCGTACTTCGAGGCGTACGACGAGATCGGGGTCGGGCCGGACGCCCGCGGGCCGGCGCTGCTCATGATCGAGCAGGGCCGGGAGCGGTGGTCCGTACGCCAGATCCTCGACGACCCGGAGGGCGACCACGACTGGGGCATCAGCGCCGAGGTCGACCTGGCCGCCTCGGACGAGGCGGGTGCCGCCGTCGTGCGGATCACCGCCGTCGGGCAGCTGTAACTGTTTTCTTTTCAGGGGCCGTCCGGGATGCCCGGGCGGCCCCTTTCGTTCCCTGGGCGATGTCAGTCCCGTCGATTAGAATGTATGTACTAATCGAGCCGCTGACCTGGGAGGATGCTCGTGAACGCGCCCACCTCCACCGCCCCTCTCACCCCCTACGCCACCCTCCTCGGTTTCACCCGGTACGTGGACCGCACCGGGCCCACCAAGGCCACCTTCGTCGGGGGCCTGCGCCGCCAACGGGCGAGCAAGTCCGGCTTCAACCCGCACGGGCAGTTCGTCAAGGCGCTCAAGGCCGACGTCGCCTTCCACACCGGCGGCACCCACCTGGCCCAGGTCGCCGACCTGGTCAAGCCCCGCTGGCGCCCGCTCTACGAGGCCCTCGTCCCGGGCGCGACCAGCTGGCTGCACTCCCTCGGCGAGCCGGCGGGCGTCGACCTGGCGCAGACCCGCGACGCCCTGGCCATGCTGGGCGACCTCCCCGTCAAGATCAACCCACAGTTCGGCGTCCGATACGCCGACGGCCGCGCCGAGGCGATCCGCCTGCACTTCGACGAGGCCCCGCCGAGCGAGGAGGCCACCCTGGCCACCCTGCACCTGATGGCCCGGCACATGGACGCGGTCCTCCCGCACGCCGAGCCGGTCCTGGTCGACGTCCGACGCGGCGAGGCCCACCGCATGTCCGCCGAGGTCAAGCCGGACCAGGTCGAGCAGTGGCTGGCCGGTGAGGCGGCCGCCTTCCGCGCCATCTGGTCCACCGCCGCCTGACCCCTCCACGTCCTGCAAGATCGCGCTCGATCCAGGAAGTAGTGGCCTCCACCGCCCGGGAGGCCACTACTTCCACGTTTGAGCACGATCTCGACGAGCGGCGTACGGGGTTATCCACAGGGGCGGCGCCGACCGCAGGATGTGGGGCAGCTTGGGTGGATGCCAAAGTCTCCTCGTCGGCCGCCCCAACTGCGCGGCCGGATCTTCCGCGGCTCCGTGGCGGTGAGGGTGGGCTTGCTGACCCGCAATGATCTGCGCAGCTCGGCTTGGCGGCCAATCTTTCGCGACGTCTACGCCGACGCGCAGCTGAGTCTGACCCATGCCGACCGGTGCGCCGCGGTGATTCGCTGGCTGGTCCCCCAGGGCGCCGCCATCGCCGGCCGTTCCGCCGCCGCCCTCTACGGCGTCGGGCAGGTCGGCCCCGACGAGCCCGTTGACGTGCTCACCCCCAAACCGCCCGTCGCACTGGCGGCACCGGTCTCCGCGCCGGCCCCACGTCCTGCAGGCGTGCCGACCTCCACCCATGAGGCACCGGCACCAGCCGGAACCTGGCGCCGGCGCGGGCCGATGGCCGGTCTGTGGGTGCACCACGCCGAGGTGGAGGCGAACGACGTGGTGGACCGGGCCGGCATCCTGCTGACGTCACCGGCACGTACCTGCTGGGACCTGGCCCGCTGGCTTGAGGTGGTCGAGGTGGTAGTGCTCATCGACGGCCTGCTGGCCCGCGGGCTCACCGACCCGGCCACGCTGCGGGAGTATGCGCTGGCCAGGGCCGGAAGACGGGGCTGGCGGTCGCTGCTGCGCGCCGTCGATCTCGCCGATGCCGGCGCGGAGTCGCCGCAGGAGTCCCGCACCCGCGTGCGCCTGGTGCTGGCCGGCCTGCCCTGGCCCGAGACGCAGTGGGTGGTGTCGCATCAGGGGCGCTTCGTCGCCCGGCTCGATCTGGCCTGGCCCGAGTTCAAGGTCGCGGTCGAATACGACGGCCGCTGGCACGACGATCCCGAGCAGTTCCACCGGGATCGCCGACGACTCAACCGGCTGCTCGGGGCGGAGTGGATCGTCCTGCACGTGACGGCGAAGCGCCTCCGCGACGACTTCGACGGCATCCTCGCCGAGGTCCGGACGGCGCTCCGCGCTCGCGGTTGGCGCACGCCGCAGACGTAAAGATCATGCTCGAACACGGAAGTAGTGGCCTCCACGTGCGGGCGAGGCCACTACTTCCTGTGTCGAGCAGGATCTTGGGCGCGGATCGTGCGGCCGGGCGGCGCTCAGGCGGAGAGGTACTTGTCGAGGTCGTCGAGGATCTTGTTGGCGGCGGTGACGCCGATGCCGGTCATCCACGTCTCGTCGGAGACCACGTGGGCCTTGCCCGCCTGCACCGCGGAGAGGCCCTGCCAGAGGCTGCCGGCGGTGACCTTCGCCTGTTCGGCGGCGGCCTTCTCGCCGTACGCGGTCACGAAGATGACGTCGCCGTCGACCTCCTTGACCCGCTCGGGGCTGACCTGGTCGAAGCGCTTGTCCTCCTTGGCGTCGAGGCGCTGCCGCGCGGGGCGGCCCAGCCCGGTGTCGCCGATCACGATGCCGGAGAACGACTCCGGGCCGTAGACCCGGATGTTGCCGGGCATGAAGCGCACGATGGAGATCTCCCGCGAGGCCGCGTCGCCGAGCTTGGCACCGAAGTCCTTGGCCCGCTTCTCATACGCCGCCAGAAGATCGCGAGCCGGCTGCTCCTTGCCCAGCGCCTTACCGTCGAGGAGGAAGTTCTCCTTCCACGTGATGCCCACCTTCTCGGTGAAGACCGTCGGTGCGATGGCGGACAGCTCGTCGTAGAACTTCTCCTGGCGGAACTTGCTGCCGAGGATCAGGTCGGGCTTGAGCGCGTTGATCGCCTCCAGGTCGGGCTCGGTGAGCACGCCGACCTCCTTGATGCCGGCGAGCTTCTCCGCGCCGAAGTAGGTGGGCCAGCTCTTCGCCTCGCCGGCGGTCGCCGCGCCGACCGGGGTGATCCCGAGCGAGAGCGCGGTGTCGATCTTGTCGGTGTCGAGCACCACCACGCGCTTCGGTTCGGCCGGCACCTTGGTGGTGCCCATCGCGTGGGTGATCTCCCGGGTCTCCCCGGTTGCCGCACCGGGGACGGGGTCACTCTTCCCGCAGGCGGTGAGGCCGACGCCGAGGGCGAGGGCCGCGGTGAGGGCGGCGGCGAGACGACGCATCAGGGTCCTTTCGTGGAGATACGGGTCGACGCGCGCTCAGGCGTCGCCGACGGAGGAGCCGGCCGGAGCCGGTGCGCCGGCCGGCGCGGCGGCCGGCACGGGCGAGGTGTGGGTGAGGGCGGGCACCACCAGCGGTGCGCCGGTGACCGGGCAGGGCACGACCACGCAGTCGAGCCCGAAGACCTCCCGGACCAGGTCGGCGGTGAGGATCTCGCGCGGCGGTCCGGCTGCGACCACCGCGCCGGCGCGCATCGCGACCAGGTGGTCGGCGTACCGGGCGGCCTGGTTGAGGTCGTGCAGCACGGCGACGACCGTCCGGCCGCGTTCGGTCCGCAGCCGGTGCAGCAGGTCCAGCACCTCGACCTGGTGGGCGAGGTCGAGGAAGGTGGTCGGCTCGTCCAGCAGCAGCGCCTCGGTGTCCTGGGCGAGGGTCATCGCGATCCAGACCCGCTGGCGCTGCCCGCCGGAGAGGGTGTCCACCGGCCGGTCGGCGAGCCCGGCGACGTCGGCCATGGTCATGGCCCGCTCGACGGCCCGCTCGTCCTCCGCCGACCACTGCCGCCACCAGCGCTGGTACGGCTGCCGGCCCCGCCCGACCAGGTCCGCGACGGTGATCCCCTCCGGCACCAGCGGGCTCTGCGGCAGCACGCCGAGCCGGCGGGCCACCTCCCGGGTGGGCAGGTCCCGGATCACCGCGCCGTCGAGCAGCACGCTGCCGCGGCGCGGGGTGAGCAGCCGGGCCATCGTGCGCAGCAGGGTCGACTTGCCGCAGGCGTTCGGGCCGACGATGACGGTGAACGCGTCGCCGGGCAGGTCCAGGTCCAGCCCGTCCAGGACCGTCCGGCCCTCGTAGCCGACGACCAGGTCGCGGGTGGAGAGCATGGTCACGACCCCCTCTTCCGGGTCCGGAGCAGCAGGAACATCAGGTACGGCCCGCCGATCGCGGCGGTGAGCACGCCGGCCGGGAGCTGGGTGGGGGCGAACAGGCGGCGGCCGGCGAGGTCGGCCAGCACCAGCAGCAGCGCCCCGAGCAGCGCCGCGCAGAGCAGCGGCGGCCGCTCCGCCCGGACCAGCCGGCGGGCCACCTGCGGGGCGACCAGGGCGACGAAGTCCACCGCGCCGACCTGGGCGGTGACGGTCGCGGCGATCAGCACCCCGGTGGCGGCCAGCCCGATCCGCCGGGCCACCGGCCGCAGCCCGATGCCCCGGGCGGTGTCGTCGTCCAGGGCGGTGCTGCGCAGCGCCCAGCCGGCCCAGGCCAGCACGGGCAGCAGCAGGGCGAGTGTGCCGCCGATCCAGGCCGCCTCGGTCCACCCCTTGCCGGCCAGCGTGCCGATCAGCCAGACCTGGGCGCGCAGCCCGTCGATCGGGTCGGCGGTGAGCATGACCACCTCGATCAGCGCCCGGAACGCGAACGCCACCGCCACGCCGGCCAGGACGAACCGCTGCGCCGCCAGCCCGTGCCGGGCGCCGAGGGCGAACACCAGGACCGCCGCGACCAGGCCACCGAGCAGCGCGGCCGGCGCCACCAGGACGGCGGCCGCGCCGCCGGTGAGGGCCACCGTCGCGGCGAGCCCGGCACCCTGGGTGACGCCGATGACGTCGGGGCTGACCAGGGGGTTGCGGGCCACGCTCTGGATCAGGGTGCCGGCCACCCCGAAGGCGGCCCCGGCGAGCGCCGCGAGCACCGCGCGGGGCAGTCGCAGGTCGAGCACCACGAGGTCGTACGGGGTGCTGGCCCCGGAGAGCGCACGCAGCACGTCGGCCGGGGCGACGTACGGGGTGCCGAGCGAGAGGCTGAGCACGACGGAGCCGGCGAGCAGCAGGAACAGCGTGCCGGCGACGAGCACCGGACGGCGGCGGACCTGGACGGTCACCGGCCCGATCCGCAGCAGCGACCGTCCGGGCAGCGCGACACTCGACGCGCCCCGGGCTCCGGCTTGGATGAAAGTCACGGAGCCTCCTCAGTTCGCGACTGCGGGGCTCGCAAACCCGGCTCACTCCTCGCGCTCACGGAGCCTCCTCAGTTCGCGACTGCGGGGCTCGCAAACCCGGCTCACTCCTCGCGCTCACGCGGTCACCACGCGGGCGCGGCGGACCAGGACGGCGAGCAGCGGGGCGCCGATCAGGGCGGTGACGATGCCGGCGGGTACCTCGCCGGGCGGGGCGACGAGCCGGCCGAGGATGTCGGCGCCGAGCACCAGGGCCGGCCCGAGCAGCCCGGCGACCAGCAGGGTCCACCGGTGGTCGGCACCGACCAAAGCCCGGGCCAGGTGCGGCACGGCCAGCCCGACGAAGGCGATCGGTCCGGCGGCGGCGACGGCGGCGCCGGTGAGCAGCACGCCGGCGACGCCGGCGCCGAGGCGGACCAGGGCGATCCGGTGGCCGAGGCCGCGGGCCACGTCGTCGCCCAGGGCGAGCGCGTCGAGGCCCCGGGCGACCAGGGCGGCCAGCACCGCCCCGACGACGACGAACGGGAGCACCTGCCCGGCGACCCCGACGTCCCGGCCGGTGAGGCCGCCGACCACCCAGAACCGGTACTCCTCGAAGGTGCGGGCGTCGATGCTGAGCAGCGCGTACACGACGGCGCCGAGACTGGCGTCGAGGGCCGCACCGACCAGCGCGAGGGTGACCGGGCTGGCGCCCTCGCGGGTGCGGTTGGCGACGGCGAAGACCAGCAGGCCGGCGAGGAACGCCCCGGCGATGCCGAACCAGACGTACCCGGTGAGGGTCCCGACGCCGAAGACTGCGATGGCCAGCACCACGCCGAAGGACGCGCCGGCGCTGATCCCGAGGATGCGCGGCTCGGCGAGCGGGTTGCGGGTGACGGCCTGGAAGAGCACCCCGGCGACGGCCAGCGCCAGCCCGACCACCAGTCCCAGGGCGGTACGCGGCAGCCGCAGTTCCCGGACGATGATGCTCGCCTCGCCGCCGTCCGGGGCGGTCAGCGCGGCCCACACCTGGTCGACGGGGAGCGGGCGGCTGCCGAGCGCCAGGCTGGCCAGCAGCGCGACGGCGAGCAGGAGCGCCGCCACCAGGGTGACCGCGAGACGGCGGCTGACGCCTCGGCGGGCCGGGGTGTCGGCCCGCTCGGGCCGGACGGCGACGGTGGTCACGGACGAAGTTCCCTCTCGGCTTAGGTTCGCCTTACCTTAGCCGACGAAGTTAGGTGAACCTAACTCGGGATCGTCGATCTTCAGACGACAGGTTGCGCCTCCCGTGGGGGGAGACGCCAGGGTGGGGGTATGAACGGCGACGCGCGCTACTCGATCGGCGAACTGGCCCAACGGAGCGGCCTGACGGTCAAGACAATTCGGTTCTACTCCGACCGCGGGATCGTGCCGCCGACCGACCGTGGCCCGACCGGCCACCGCCGCTACGGCCTGGACGCCGTCGCCCGCCTGGACCTCGTCCGCACGCTGCGCGACCTCGGACTGGACCTGGCCACGATCCGCCGGATCGTGGACCGGGAGGTCTCGCTGCCGGAGGTCGCCGCGGCGCACGCCGACGCACTGGCGGCACAGATCCGGGTGCTGCGCCTGCGGCGCGCGGTGTTGACGGCGGTGGCCCGACGCGGGTCCACACCCGAGGAGATGGCGCTCATGCACAAGCTGGCCAGGCTCTCCGCCGACGAGCGTCGGCGGCTGATCGACGAATTCCTCGACGCCGCCTTCGCCGGCCAGGCGGGCAACCCCGCGTACGCGGGGATCAGGCGCTCGCTGACCCCCGACCTGCCTGACAACCCAGACGACGACCAGGTCGAGGCCTGGGTGGAGCTGGCCGAAATGTCCCAGGACCCGGGCTTCCGGGCCAGCCTGCGGCACCTGGCGGAGCAGCACGCGGCGGACCACGCCGACGCGCCGGGCGTACGCCGCGACGCGGTGGCGTTGGCCCGGGCCGAGGTCGAGGAGGCGTTGGCCGCCGGCGTCGACCCGGCCTCGCCCCGAGCCGACCGGGTCGTCGCCGCGCTCACGAGCCGGTACGCGAAGCTATGTGGCCGGCCCGACGACGTCGACCTCCGGCGGCGGCTGTTGGACCGGCTGGACGCCGCGAACGACCCCCGCCGGGAGCGCTACCTGCACCTGCTCTCGGTGGTCAACGGCTGGCCGACGACCGAGAGCCTGGCGCCGGTCCTCGACTGGTCGATCCGCGCGCTGCGGACCCGGACCTCGGCGTAGCCCCTTTTCGACTGGTTTGCGCTCCTACCCTGGGGGCATGCGATTCGACCAGCACACCGTCGTCCTCCTGGTCCGCCCCGACGACCCGCCCGAGCTGCCCCGGGACGCGGCCGACCGGTTGCAGGACGCGCACCTGGCCCACCAGGCCGGGCTGGCGGAGCAGGGCGCCCTCCTCGCCGCCGGCCCGTTCCTCGGCGGCGACGACGAGCGGATCCATGGCTTCGCCGTGCTCTCCGTGGACCCGCAGATGGCCCGCGAGCTCTTCGCCAACGACCCCGCCGTACGGGCCGGGCGGCTGGTCGCCCAGGTGATGAGCTGGCTGGTGCCGGAGGGCAACCTGCGCTTCGAGCAGGTGCCGGTCCCCCGGTCGATGCTGGAGGTGGCGTCGGGCGACTGACCCGGCTCAGTCTTCCGGGGCCTGGCGGCTGCCCGGCACCACCGGCATCGGCCACACCCCGGTCCGCGGCACGGCCGGCACGTCCAGCTGGTGGTCCGACCAGACGTACGTCTCGGGCAGCAGATCGGTCACCGGGACCGCGCGCAGCCCGTCCGGCGGGCCGACGATCACCTTGATCGACGGGAAGTAGTCGGCGAGCACCTGCCGGCAGCGACCGCACGGCGCGAGAACGCCCCGATTCCGGTCCCCCACCGCGACGATGGTCTCCAGGTCACCGGCGCCCTGCGTGGCGGCGGCACCGATCGCCACCAGTTCCGCGCACGGTCCGCCGGTGAAGTGGTAGACGTTCACCCCGCTGAACACCCGACCGTCGGTGCTTCGCACGGCGGCGGCGACGGTGTGGTTGTCACTGCGGCAGCGCAGCTTGGCAACGGCCATGGCGGCCTGCACCAGCGCCCGGTCGGTGTCGCGCATGATCATCCCGTCCGTCGTCAACCTCGATCGGCGGCCACTTTAGCCCGACGACCCGGCCCAACCTGGGACGGCACGCGCGGGACGTGGTCGGGGCGCGGCACCCCGGCCCGGCCGGTAACCCGGGAGCGCTGCGCCCGACGGCTGCCTATCCTTGGCGACGACATGCAGAATCCAGCCGCACCCGCCGCACCCGAGGCCGTCCGCGACCTGCACCGCCGCCTCTCCCCCCTGATGTTCCGCGACCAGCGCCGGCTCCAGCGGCGGCTGGACGGGGTCCGGAAGCTGCGGGACCCGCAGCGGCGCGACTCGGCGCTCGCCGAGATCGCCACCGAGGTGGCGCGGGCGGAGGCGCGGCTGGCCGCCCGGCGGGCCGCCGTGCCGGCGGTCACCTATCCGGCGCAGCTGCCGGTGAGCGAGCGCAGGGACGACATCGCCGCCGCGATCCGGGACCACCAGGTGGTGATCGTGGCCGGCGAGACCGGCTCCGGCAAGACCACCCAGCTGCCCAAGATCTGCCTGGAGCTGGGGCGTGGGATCAACGGACTGATCGGGCACACCCAGCCCCGCCGGCTCGCCGCGCGTACGGTGGCGGACCGGATCGCCGAGGAGCTCGGCACCGAGCTGGGCGACGTGGTCGGCTACAAGGTGCGCTTCACCGACCAGGTCAGCGAGCAGAGCCTGGTCAAGCTGATGACCGACGGCATCCTGCTGGCCGAGCTGCAGACCGACCGGATGCTGCGCCAGTACGACACGCTGATCATCGACGAGGCGCACGAACGCAGCCTCAACATCGACTTCATCCTGGGCTACCTGAGGCAGCTCCTCCCCCGCCGTCCCGACCTCAAGGTGGTCATCACCTCGGCGACCATCGAGACCGACCGGTTCGCCCGGCACTTCGCCGACGCCGAGGGCAACCCCGCGCCGGTCGTCGAGGTGTCCGGGCGGACCTACCCGGTCGAGGTGCGCTACCGGCCGCTGGTCGAGGTGACCGAGGCCGAGGAGGAGGACGAGGCCGACGAGGAGAACGTCCGCGACCAGATCCAGGCCATCGGCGACGCGGTCGAGGAGCTGGCCGCCGAGGGACCCGGCGACATCCTCGTCTTCCTCAGCGGCGAGCGGGAGATCCGGGACACCGCCGAGGCGCTCGGCAAGCTGGTGGGGAAGAAACGGTCCCTGCTGGGCACCGAGATCCTCCCGCTGTACGCCCGGCTCTCCACCGCCGAGCAGCACCGCGTCTTCGCCCCGCACACCGGGCGCCGGGTGGTGCTCGCCACCAACGTCGCGGAGACCTCGCTGACCGTCCCCGGCATCAAGTACGTGGTGGACCCGGGCACCGCCCGGGTCTCCCGCTACTCCAGCCGGCTCAAGGTGCAGCGGCTGCCGATCGAGCCGATCTCCCAGGCGTCGGCCAACCAGCGCAAGGGCCGCTGCGGGCGCACCTCGGACGGCATCTGCATCCGCCTCTACGACGAGCAGGACTTCGAGTCCCGACCCGAGTTCACCGACCCGGAGATCCTGCGGACCAACCTCGCCTCGGTCATCCTCCAGATGACCTCGATCGGGCTCGGCGACGTCGGGGCGTTCCCGTTCATCGACCCGCCGGACCGGCGCAACATCACCGACGGCGTCAACCTGCTGCACGAGCTGGGCGCGCTGAACCCGGCCGAGACCGACCCGGCGAAGCGGCTCACCCCGCTGGGCCGGCGGCTGGCCCAGCTCCCCGTGGACCCGCGGCTGGCTCGGATGGTCCTGGAGGGCGAGCGGAACGGCTGCGCCACCGAGGTGATCGTGATCGCGGCGGCGCTCTCCATCCAGGACCCGCGCGAGCGGCCGGCGGAGAAGCAGGCCCAGGCCGACCAGGCGCACGCCCGGTTCGCCGACCAGGAGTCGGACTTCGTCGCGTTCCTCAACCTCTGGCGGTACCTGCGCGAGCAGCAGCGCGCCCTGTCGTCCAGCGCGTTCCGCCGGATGTGCAAGGCCGAGTACCTCAACTACCTACGGGTCCGCGAGTGGCAGGACATCGTCAGCCAGCTGCGCCAGGTGCTACGTACCCCGGAACCGGGTGACGGGCGGCGGGGCCGGCGCGGCGGCCCGGCGGCCGAGCCCGACGGAGGCGGTGGCCGGCGCGGGGCCGGAGCGGACCTGCCGGAAGAGATCGACACCCCGAAGGTGCACCAGTCCCTGCTGCCCGGCCTGCTGTCCCACATCGGGCTCAAGGACGCCCAGAAGCACGAGTACCTGGGCGCGCGCGGGGCGAAGTTCGCGATCTTCCCCGGCTCGGCGTTGTTCAAGAAGCCGCCGCGCTGGGTGATGGCCGCCGAACTGGTGGAGACCACGCGGCTGTGGGGCCGGGTCGCCGGCCGGGTCGAGCCCGAGTGGGTGGAGCCGCTCGCCCAGCACCTGGTCAAGCGCAGCTACAGCGAGCCGCACTGGGAGAAGCGGCAGGCCGCGGTGATGGCCTACGAGAAGGTCACCCTGTACGGCGTCCCGATCGTTACCTCCCGCAAGGTCAATTTCGGCCGGATCGACCCGGCGCTGTCCCGGGAGCTGTTCATCCGGCACGCCCTGGTGGAGGGCGACTGGCAGACCCACCACCAGTTCTGGACGGACAACCAGCGGCTGCTCACCGACGTGGAGGAGCTGGAGAGCCGGGCCCGGCGCCGGGACATCCTGGTCGACGACGAGACGATCTTCCAGTTCTACGACGAGCGGATCCCGGCCGACGTGGTCTCCGGCCGGCACTTCGACTCCTGGTGGAAGAAGACCCGCCGGGAGCAGCCCGACCTGCTCACCTTCACCCGCGACCTGCTGATCAACTCCGGTCGCGGCGGGGTCGACGAGGCGGACTACCCGGACGAGTGGCGGGCCGCCGGGGTGATCCTCCCGCTGACCTACACCTTCGACCCGGGCACCCCGACCGACGGGGTCACCGTGGACATCCCGCTGCCGCTGCTCAACCAGGTGCCGGCACAGACCTTCGACTGGCAGGTGCCCGGGCTGCGCGAGGAACTGGTCGTCGCGCTGATCCGGTCGCTGCCGAAGGCGGTCCGGCGCAACTTCGTCCCGGTGCCCGACTACGCCCGGGCGGCCCTGGCGGCGATCACCCCCGGCGAGGAGCCGCTGCTCGACGCGCTCACCCGGCAGCTGCGCCGGATGACCGGGGTGACCGTCCCGCCGGACGCCTGGGACCTGGCCAAGCTGCCGCCGCACCTGCGGGTCACCTTCCGGGTGCTCGGCGAGGACGAGAAGCCGGTCGCCGAGGGCAAGGACCTGCCGGCCCTGCAACGCCAGCTCCGCCAGGAGGTACGCCAGGTCGTCGCCGCCGCCGCGCCGGACGTGGCCCGCAGCGGGCTCACCGAGTGGAGCCTCGACACCCTGCCGCGCACCATCGAGCAGGTCCGCGCCGGGTACGCGGTGACCGCGTACCCGGCCCTGACCGACGAGGGCGCCACGGTCGGGGTGAAGGTGTTCGACTCCCCGGCCGAGCAGGAGGCCGCGCACTGGGCCGGCACCCGACGACTGCTCCGGCTGACCCTGCCGTCGCCGGCGAAGTTCCTGCAGGGCCGGCTGAGCAACGAGGCCAAGCTGGCGCTCAGCCGCAACCCGCACGGCGGGGTGCAGGCCCTCATCGAGGACGCCACCGGTGCGGCGATCGACAAGCTGATGGCGGACGCGGGCGGCCCGGCCTGGGACGCCGACGGGTTCGCCGCGCTACGGGACAAGGTCCGCGCCGACCTGGTCGACACCGTGGTCGACGTGATGGGCCGGGTACGTCAGGTGCTCGCCGCCGCGTACGCGGTGGAGCAGCGGCTCGGCGCGACGAGGAACCTGGCCGTGGTGGCCGCCCTGGCCGACATCCGCAACCAGCTCGGCGGTCTGGTGCACAAGGGCTTCATCACCGAGGCCGGGTACGCCCGCCTGCCCGACCTGCTGCGCTACCTCACCGCGATCGAGCGGCGGCTGGACCGGTTGCCGGGCAACCCGCAGCGGGACAAGCAGCAGCAGGACCGCATCGCCGTGGTGCAGCGGGAGTACCAGGACCTGCTGGCCGCGCTGCCGCCGGCCAAGCGGCAGTCGGCGGCGGCCCGGCAGATCCGCTGGATGATCGAGGAGCTGCGGGTCAACGTGTTCGCCCAGGCGCTCGGCACCCCGTACCCGGTGTCCGAGCAGCGCATCTACCGGGCGATGGACGAGGCCGAGGGGCGTTAGGGCAAGGGCTCCACACCGGGCGGGAGCTGGTTGTCGGCGGTCGCGTCGTGGACGTACTCCAGCAGGATGCGGCGCAGCTCGCGGCCGGCGTGGGTGGGCACCACATCACGGCGGCGGGCCACCGCGATGGTCCGCCGTACGCCGGGCCGGGCGAGCCGGGTGACCCGGATGCCGGGCCGGCGGGCCACCGCGATGCCGGGCACCAGCGCGACGCCGAGCCCCGCCTCGACGAAGCTGAGCACCGCGTCCAGCTCGCCGCCGTCCACCGCGAGCCGGGGCTCGAAGCCGGCCTCCCGGCACGCCTGGAGGGTGGCGTCGCGCAGGTCGTAGCCCTCGCGGAACATCACCAGCGGTTCGTCGCGCAGGTCGGTGATGCGCAGCTCGCCGGTGACCGGGTCGGCCGGTAGCGGGTCCACCGAGGCGACCACCATGCTCTCCCGCAGTATCGGGTCGGCGCGCAGCCCCGGATCGGTGCCGGCCGACGGCATGATGATCAGCGCCAGGTCGAGGTCGCCGCGGAGCAGGTCGCGGACCAGGTCCTGGGAGCCGCCCTCCTCCACCCGCAGATCGACGGTGGGATGGGCGTCGCGGAACCGGCGCAGCACCGGCGGCGCGAGCGAGGTGGCGAGGCTGGGCGTGGCGCCGAGCCGGACCCGGCCGCGGCGCAGCCCCACCAGCTCCTGCACCTCGCGGGTGGCGGTGTCGACGTCGGCGAGGATCCGCTTGGCCAGCGGCAGCAGCACCTCGCCGGCCGCGGTGAGGGCGATGTTGCCTCTTACCCGCTCGAACAACGGGGCCCCGAGGTCGGTCTCCAGCGCGTGAATTTGCTTACTCAGCGAGGGCTGGGTAATGCCCACGAGGTCGGCAGCTTGGGTGAAATGTCGTACTTCTGCGACCGCGACGAAGTACCGGAGCTGATGGAGCTGCATCTAGATAGCTTATGGCTATCAAGACTGCGCGGTCGATGCATTGGACGACTGATCAAAGTGCTCCTAGCGTCGGTCGCGTGGTAATCACGAAAACTCGGTCGCCCATCCGCTCCAACGTCGGCCTCAAGGTCGTCATGGCGGTGACGGGCATTCTCCTCGTGCTGTTCCTGATCCTGCACATGCTCGGCAACCTGAAGGTCTTCACCGGCGAGACCTCGTTCGACCACTACGCGCACTGGCTGCGCGAGATCGGGACGCCGCTGCTGCCGTCGACCTGGTACCTGTGGATCCAGCGCACCGTGCTGGCCGTGGCCGTGCTCGCGCACATCGGCGCCGCCACCGTCCTGTCGATGCGCGCCCACGCCGCCCGCCCGGTGGCGTACGCGCACCGCCGCAAGATCCACGTGAACTACGCGGCCCGCACGATGCGCTGGGGTGGAGTGATCATCCTGCTCTTCGTGATCTACCACATCCTGGACCTGACCACCGGTCACCTGAACCCGCAGGGCGACCCGAGCAACCCGTACGGCAACGTGGTCGCCGACTTCGCCCCGTCGCGCTGGTACGTCACCATCTTCTACGTCCTGGCCCTCGTCACGCTCGGCTTCCACCTGCGCCACGGCGCGTTCAGCGCGTTCCGCAGCCTCGGCCAGCAGACCCCGAAGGGCGAGCGCCGGGCCCGGGCCGCCGCGCTGGTCTTCGCCGTCGTGCTGGTCGCCGGCTACCTGGTGGTCCCGTTCGCCGTACTCACCGGATTGGTGGCCTGACATGGATCTCTACACCGAAGGCGACCCGATCGCCGACACCAAGGCCCCGGACGGCCCCGTCGAGACCCGCTGGGAGCGCCGCCGCTTCGAGGCGAAGCTGGTCAACCCGGCCAACCGCCGGAAGCTGACCGTGATCGTGGTGGGCACCGGCCTGGCCGGCGGCTCGGCCGCGGCGACCCTCGCCGAGCAGGGCTACCACGTCAAGTCGTACTGCTACCAGGACAGCCCGCGCCGGGCCCACTCGATCGCCGCCCAGGGCGGCATCAACGCGGCCAAGAACTACCGCAACGACGGCGACTCGGTGCACCGGCTCTTCTACGACACCGTCAAGGGCGGCGACTTCCGCTCCCGCGAGTCGAACGTGCACCGGCTGGCCGAGGTCTCGGTCAACATCATCGACCAGTGCGTCGCCCAGGGCGTGCCGTTCGCCCGCGAGTACGGCGGCCTGCTGGACACCCGCTCGTTCGGCGGCGCGCAGGTACAGCGCACCTTCTACGCCCGGGGCCAGACGGGCCAGCAGCTGCTGCTCGGCGCGTACCAGGCGTTGGAGCGGCAGATCGGCCTGGGCAACGTGGAGATGAACGCCCGGCACGAGATGCTGGAGCTGGTCGTCGTCGACGGCCGGGCGCGCGGCATCGTGGTGCGCGACCTGGTCACCGGTGAGATCACCACCGAGATGGCCGACGCGGTGGTGCTCGCCTCCGGCGGTTACGGCAACGTCTTCTACCTCTCCACCAACGCCAAGGGCTGCAACGTCACCGCCTCCTGGCGGGCGCACCGCAAGGGCGCGTACTTCGCCAACCCCTGCTACACGCAGATCCACCCGACCTGCATCCCGGTCTCCGGCGACCACCAGTCGAAGCTGACCCTGATGAGCGAGTCGCTGCGCAACGACGGCCGGGTGTGGGTGCCGAAGGCCAAGGGCGACAACCGCCCCGCCAAGGACATCCCCGAGGACGAGCGCGACTACTACCTGGAGCGGATCTACCCCTCGTTCGGCAACCTGGTCCCCCGCGACATCGCCTCCCGCGCCGCGAAGAACGTCTGCGACGAGGGGCGCGGCGTCGGCCCGAGCGGGCTCGGCGTCTATCTGGACTTCGCCGACGCGATCAACCGGCTCGGCCGCAAGGCCATCGAGGCGAAGTACGGCAACCTCTTCGAGATGTACGAGCGGATCACCGGCGAGGACCCGTACGAGGTCCCGATGCGGATCTACCCCGCCGTGCACTACACGATGGGTGGCCTCTGGGTGGACTACGACCTCCAGTCGAGCATCCCGGGCCTGTTCGTGATCGGTGAGGCGAACTTCTCCGACCACGGCGCGAACCGGCTCGGCGCCTCGGCGCTGATGCAGGGCCTGGCGGACGGCTACTTCGTGCTGCCGAACACCCTGCCCAACTACCTGGCGAACGCCGGTTCGTTCGAGCAGGTCGACGCCAGCCACCCCGAGGTGGTGGCGGCCCGCGCGGCCGTCGAGGAGCGGATCCAGAAGCTGCTCTCCATCAACGGCGACCGGACCGTGGACTCGTTCCACCGGGAGCTGGGCCAGATCATGTGGGAACACTGCGGCATGGAGCGCAGCGACGCCGGGCTGCGCAAGGCGATCGACGAGATCCGCGCCCTGCGCGAGCAGTTCTGGCAGCGGGTCCGCGTCCCGGGCGACGGCGAGGGGCTCAACCAGTCGCTGGAGAAGGCCGGCCGGGTGGCCGACTTCTTCGAGCTGGCCGAGCTCATGTGCATCGACGCCCTGCACCGCGAGGAGTCCTGCGGCGGCCACTTCCGGGCCGAGCACCAGACCCCGGACGGTGAGGCGCAGCGCGACGACGACCGGTTCGCCTACGTGGCGGCCTGGGAGTACACCGGCGACCAGCCCGTGCTGCACAAGGAAGACCTGCAGTTCGAATACGTCCACCCCACGCAGCGGAGCTACAAGTGAATCTGACCCTGCGCATCTGGCGCCAGCAGGGCCCTGAGGACAAGGGTCGGATGGTGACCTACCAGGTCGACGACGTGTCTCCGGACATGTCCTTCCTGGAGATGCTCGACGTGCTCAACGAGCGGCTGATCCTCTCCGGCGAGGAGCCGGTCGCGTTCGACCACGACTGCCGCGAGGGCATCTGTGGCATGTGCAGCCTCATGATCAACGGCGAGGCGCACGGGCCGCAGCGCGGCACCACCGCCTGCCAGTTGCACATGCGGCAGTTCTCCGACGGCGACACGATCGACATCGAGCCGTGGCGTGCCCGGGCCTTCCCGGTCGTCAAGGACCTGGTGGTCAACCGGAACGCCTTCGACCAGATCATCGCCGCCGGCGGGTACATCACCGCGCCGACCGGCAGCGCCCCGGAGGCCCACGCCAGCCCGGTGGCCAAGGCCGACGCCGACGCCGCCTTCGAGTCGGCCGCCTGCATCGGCTGCGGCGCCTGCGTGGCGGCCTGCCCGAACGGCTCCGGCATGCTGTTCACCGCCGCCAAGATCACCCAGCTGTCGCTGCTGCCGCAGGGCCAGCCCGAGCGGTACACCCGGGTGATCGGCATGGTGGACGCGCACGACGAGGCCGGCTTCGGCGGCTGCACCAACATCGGCGAGTGCGCGGCGGCCTGCCCGAAGGGCATCCCGCTGAACACCATCGGCCGGCTCAACCGGGACTACCTCAAGGCGACCGCGAAGCGCGCCGGCACGCCGGGCTCCTGAGCGCCCGCGGCGGGTCCGCCCGCTCCGACCCCACCGACCGCCGCACCCACCTCAGGGGGCGGCGGTCGGCCTTTCCGGGGTACGTCGTGTCACGGCCAGGACATCTCCGGTGACCTCCTTTCGAGCTGAGTCGGCTGTGCTGTCGCGGCCGGAGCGGTTGCCGTCTCGGAGCGGTGTGGGCCCGGGGTGGCGGGGCCAGAGCCGGCGGGGGCATCGGACGTGGGCGGCGACCCTGCCAGACTCGCTCGCCGCCGAGGTGGCCATCGTCGCCGAACCGTTCACCGGCCAGACTTGAATCGTTTGCGATATCAGCTCCAAAGGGAGCGGAGACCTGGTGCCTCAGTCGCAGCGCGCGGCCGGAGCCGCCCGGAGCCGAGCGACGGCGGCGGCCGGTTCAAGTCACCCCTCGCGGGTAGCAGTCCCATGGACGGCACCGAAGAGGGGACAAACAGGCATGAAGGCACTGCGTACCCACCGGCTGCCGCTGGCGCAGGCGCCGCAGGCGTACGAGATGTTGCCAGCAGAAGCGGGACGGCTGCGTCAAGGTCGTGCTCACGCCGTGAGCCGGACGGCGGTGATCAACGGAAGCGAACCGGCGTGCGGGTGGCTACCGTGTACTCGGCGGCGGCCCGGGCGGCCGCAGGGGCCTGCGGGACACGGGAGGGGACGGCGATGGGCACAACCGAGGAGCAGGCGGTCGAGCGGGCGCTGGGCCGGCGGCTGTGGCGGATGGCCGGCGTGGCCGCCCTGGCCGGGGTGGCCTGGGTGGGCCGGGACGTGCCGCTGCAGCTCGGAGGCCGACTCACCGGTGCCCGGGCGGCCCGTGCCGCCCGCTCCCCCCAGTTCCGCGACGGCACCTTCCACAACCCGGCGGGCACCCGGACGATGGTCGCCGACCCGGGCCGCAACCTGCTCAGGGAGCTGCTGTTCGGCAAGCAGAAGCGGCGGCCGGACGGCCCCGTCCCGCTGCTGCGGCCGGCCGACCCGGCCCCGGCGGACACCGCCCGCGAGCTGAGCATCGTCTGGTACGGCCACGCGTCGGCCCTGGTCGAGATCGAGGGACACCGGGTGCTGCTCGACCCGGTGTGGAGCGACCGCTGCTCCCCGTCGGCCCGGATCGGGCCGCGCCGCATCCACCAGCCGCCGGTACGCCTCGACGAACTGCCCCCCGTCGACGCCATCCTCATCTCCCACGACCACTACGACCACCTGGACCTGGCCACCGTGCGCGGGCTGCTCGCCCACCAGTCCGCGCCGTTCCTGGTTCCGCTCGGCGTCGGTGCCCACCTGGACCGGTGGGGCGTACCGGCGCGGCGGATCGTCGAGCTGGACTGGTCGGAGAGCCACCGGGTCGGCGGGTTGACCGTCACCGCCACCGCCGCCCAGCACTTCTCCGGGCGCGGGCTGCGCCGCGACGGCACGCTGTGGAGCTCCTGGGTGGTGGCCGGGGCGCACCGGAAGGTCTTCTACACCGGCGACTCCGGCTACTTCGACGGCTACGCCGGCATCGGCGCCGAGCACGGTCCGTTCGACGTCACGCTGATGCAGATCGGCGCGTACGACCGGGCCTGGCCGAGCATCCACATGTTCCCGGAGGAGGCCGTCGCCGCCCACCTCGACCTGCGCGGCGACCTGCTCCTCCCGGTGCACTGGGCCACCTTCAACCTCGCCCTGCACGACTGGTCCGAGCCGGTGGACCGGCTGTGGGCCGAGGCGAAGGCCCGCGACGTCCGGCTGGCGGTGCCACGCCCCGGCGAGCGCGTCGTGGTGGACGACCCGCCGCCGGTGGACGGCTGGTGGCAGGCGGTCGCCTGATCAGAGCACGAAGGCGTCGGTCCAGAGCGCGCCGGAGCGGCCGGAGAGCGCGTCCAGCATCGCCACCGCCTGCCCGTCGGTGAGCTGGGCGACGAAGTCGACGATCGCCCGGCCGCGAGCCCGGCCGATCCGGTCCGGCGTGCGCGGGTGCAGCTCCGCCTCCGCCAGTTCGACGAGGTCGTGCAGCCGGCGGGGCAACCGGGACTCCTCCTCCGGGTCGAGCAGCCACTCCCAGAGCGCCTCCACCAGGCTGCCCAGCAGCCGCGCCTGGCCCCGCTGGTGCAGGGCCAGGTCGGGGCGGGCCAGCACGAACCGGTGGTGGACGAACTTGAGCACCTGCACCTCGTGCCACTGCGCCTTGGCCAGCAGCACGTGGCCGGAGCGCACGTCCGGCTCCGGGGTCAGCGTGATGGCCTCGACGAACCGGGTGGACCAGCGGGCGGAGAAGCGGGCCACGTACTGCTCCGCCTCGATCGACCCGTCGAACGGCAGCGCCAGCAGCCCCTCCACCAGTTCCTCGCGGACGTGTTCCACGGCGGCGGCGAACGCCTCGTCGTCGGCGATCCAGGCGTCCTTGCGGTGCAGCTGGCGGCGCAGCCGTTCGATGGCCGCCCCGGGGCGCCGGCCGGCGGCGGTCAGCGCGGCGCCGGTGATCGCCCGGAAGTGGCCGCTCTCCCGCTGCCAGGCCATCAGCTCGGCGGCCACCGCGCCCTGCTGGAGCACCCCGACCCGGTAGAAGTCCTCCACGTCGTGGATTGCGTACGCGATGTCGTCGGCGGTGTCCATGATCGACGCCTCGGGGGTCTGCTGCCAGTCCGGGATCCGGCCGGCGAACGGCTCCCGGGCCTGCCGCAGGTCGTCCACCTCGGTCCGGTAGGCGCCGAACTTCGCCGACCCGCTCTCCGGGTCGTCGGGCGGGGCGGCCGCGCCGCGGGGCGCCGGGTCCAGGTGCCGCGGGTGCGGGTCCGGGTGGTCCAGGCGGGTCCACGGATACTTCAGCATCGCCGCCCGGACCGCCGCCGTCAGGTCCAGGCCGGTGGTCGCCGCGCCCCGGATCTCCGTACTGGTGACGATCCGGTACGACTGGGCGTTGCCCTCGAAGCCGTCGGGCAGCCCGAGCCGCTGGCGGGCCAGCCGGTCCAGCACCCGCTCCCCCAGGTGCCCGAACGGCGGATGGCCGAGGTCGTGGGCGAGCGCGGCGGCCTCCACCACGTCCGGGTCGCAGCCACCCAGCTTCTCCAGCAGCTCGCGGTGCGCCTCCTCGGCGGTCAGCCGCTCGGCGATCGCCCGGGCCACCTGGGCGACCTTCAGGCTGTGGGTGAGCCGGTTGTGCACCAGCAGGCCGGACCCGCCCGGGCTGACCACCTGGGTCACCCCGCCCAGGCGGGTGAAGAACGGCGACGCGACGATCCGGTCCCGGTCGGCCCGGAACGGGCTGGCGGCCAGGTCGCCGAGCGCCCGGGCGCTGCCGCCGAAGAGCCGCCGGGCCCGCGGATCCGCAGGTTGTTCCATGATCGCCCACGGTAGCGCAGCGACCCGGCCAGCAGCGACGGGTCGGCGTCCGGGCCGGGCGCCCCGGTGTCCTACAGGCGCTCCACCGCCGGCCCCGCGCACCGGTTACGGGTGTCGAAGACATAGCGCCCGTGCCTGGTCACCATGTCGTAGTCGAAGACGTCGTGATCCGTCACCACGACCACCGCGTCGGCCGCGGCGACCTCCTGTTCGGTCAACCGCACCACCAGCACCCCGCCGGGGATGTGGTGCGGCTCGGCGTACGGCTCGACGGCCCGGACCTCCGCGCCGAGGTCGCGCAGCCGCCGGGCCACCTCCACGGCCGGCGAGTCGCGCATGTCGCCGGTGTTCTTCTTGTACGCCAGCCCGAGCAGCAGCAGCCGGGCACCGCTGACCGCGCGGCCGGTCCGGTTGAGTCCGGCCATGATCCGTTGCGTCACGTGCTCGGGCATCTCGTGGTTGACGTCGTTCGCCAGTTCGATGAAGCGGAACTGCCGGCCCAGCCGCCGCTTCACCTGCCAGGAGAGGTAGCAGGGGTCGATCGGCAGGCAGTGCCCCCCGACGCCGGGCCCGGGCCGGAACGGCATGAACCCGAACGGCTTCGTCTCGGCGGCCTCGATCGCCTGCCACACATCGATGTCCAGATGGTGGGAGAGCATGGTGAGCTCGTTGATCAGGGCGATGTTGACCTGGCGGAAGGTGTTCTCGATCAGCTTGGTCAGCTCGGCCACCCGGGTCGAGGCCACGGGCACCGTGCGCGCCACGATGCGCCGGTAGAACTCGTCGACCCGGGCCAGCGACGCCGCGTCCACCCCGGAAACCACCTTCGGGGTGTTCTCCAGCCGCCAGGTGGGGTTACCCGGATCGATGCGCTCCGGGCTGTAGCCGAGGTGGAAGTCACCCGGGCTGCGCAGTCCGCTGGCTGACTCCAGGAGCGGACGCAGCAACTCCTCGGTGGTGCCCGGGTACGTGGTCGACTCCAGCACCACCGTGCAGCCCGGTCGGACGTACGGGCCGATGCCGATGCCGGCCTGCTCCACGTAACTCAGGTCCGGGGTGCCGTCCCGCAGCGGGGTCGGCACCGTGATCACGCAGACGTCGAAGCCCTCGGCATCGGGGTACTCCGCGCTCGGCCGGTACCGGCCGCTGCTGAGCGCCCGGCCGAGCCGGTCAGCCGGGATGTCCTCCACGAATGACTCACCCGACGCGAGCCGCTTGACGCGGTCGGTGTCAACGTCCAGACCGACGACGTCCATGCCCGCTTCGACGGCCCGCATGGCCAGCGGCAGACCGACGTAACCCTGGCCGATCACGACCAGCTTCTCAGCACTCACCCGGGCTCCAGTTGGACGGAGGAATCACCTGGTTAGGAGGCTAGAGGGACTTCTGATGCCGTAAGTCCGTTTTCGTGATATCGGCGGGCGATCCACGCCGGTGGGTGCGCCGGGGCGCGGAGCGTCCGGGGCGGACGGCAGAATGCACGACGGAACCCACCCGAGAAGGCGGATCAGATCGTGACCCAGTCTGTTCATCAGCGGATCGCCGACGAGCTCAGCGTCGCCGAACGTCAGGTGCGGGCGGCCGTGGAGCTGCTCGACGGCGGCGCCACCGTGCCGTTCATCGCCCGATACCGCAAGGAGGCCACCGGCTCACTCGACGACGCGCAGCTGCGCACCCTCGAGGAGCGGCTGCGCTACCTGCGCGAGCTGGACGAGCGACGCGCCGCGGTGCTGGAGTCGATCCGCTCCCAGGGCAAGCTCGACGAGGCCCTGGAAGCGCAGATCATGGCGGCCGACTCGAAGTCCCGGCTCGAGGACATCTACCTGCCGTACAAGCCCAAGCGGCGGACCCGGGCGCAGATCGCCCGCGAGGCCGGGCTGGAGCCCCTGGCCGACGCGCTGCTCGGCGACCCGACGCTGGACCCTCGGGAGGCGGCCGCCGGCTACGTCGACGCGGACCGGGGGGTGGCCGACCCGGCCGCCGCGCTGGAGGGCGCCCGGGCCATCCTCATCGAGCGCTTCGCCGAGGACGCCGACCTGATCGGCACGCTCCGGGAGCAGATGTGGTCGCGGGGCCGGCTGGTCTCCCGGGTACGCGACGGCCAGGAGAGCGCCGGCGCCAAGTTCGCCGACTACTTCGACTTCGCCGAGCCGTACCCGAAGCTCCCCTCGCACCGGATCCTCGCCATGTTGCGCGGCGAGAAGGAGGGCGTGCTCGACCTGACCATGGACCCGGAGCCGGAGGGTGACTCCGACGCCGTGGCCAGCGGCCCGACCCGGTACGAGGCGGCGATCGCCGGCCGGTTCGGGGTCAGCGACCAGGGGCGCCCGGCGGACAAGTGGCTGACCGACACGGTGCGCTGGGCCTGGCGGACCCGAATCCTCATCCACCTCGGCGCGGACCTGCGGATGCGGCTCTGGCAGGCGGCCGAGGAGGAGGCCGTGCGGGTATTCGCGACCAACCTGCGCGACCTGCTGCTGGCCGCGCCCGCCGGCACCCGGGTGACCATGGGCCTGGACCCGGGCCTGCGGACCGGCGTGAAGGTGGCGGTGGTGGACGCCACCGGCAAGGTGGTCGCCACCCACACCATCTACCCGCACGAGCCGCGCCGGCAGTGGGACGCCTCCATCGACGTCCTCGCCAAGCTGGCCGCGGCGCACCGGGTGGAGCTGATCGCGATCGGCAACGGCACCGCCAGCCGGGAGACCGACAAGCTGGCCGGCGACCTGATCAAGCGGCACCCGGAGCTGAAGCTGACCAAGGTGGTGGTGTCCGAGGCCGGCGCGTCGGTCTACTCCGCCTCCGCGTACGCCTCGCAGGAGCTGCCCGAGCTGGACGTGTCGCTGCGCGGCGCGGTCTCCATCGCCCGCCGCCTCCAGGACCCGCTCGCCGAGCTCGTGAAGATCGACCCGCGCTCGATCGGCGTCGGGCAGTACCAGCACGACCTGTCCGAGGTGAAGCTGTCCCGCTCGCTGGACGCGGTGGTCGAGGACTGCGTCAACGCGGTCGGCGTCGACGTCAACACCGCCTCCGCTCCCCTGCTCACCCGGGTCTCCGGCATCGGCGCCGGGCTGGCGGAGAACATCGTGCTGCATCGGGACGCCAACGGGCCCTTCCGCACGCGGGCCGACCTGAGGAAGGTGCCCCGGCTCGGGCCGAAGGCGTTCGAGCAGTGCGCGGGCTTCCTGCGCATCCCCGGCGGCGACGACCCGCTGGACTCCTCGAGCGTGCACCCCGAGGCGTACCCGGTGGTGCGGCGGATCCTCGCCCACACCGGGCAGGACGTCCGCTCGCTGATCGGGCAGAGCAGGATCCTGCGCGGACTGAAGGCGACCGAGTTCGTCGACGAGACGTTCGGCCTGCCCACCGTCACCGACATCCTCGCTGAGTTGGAGAAGCCCGGCCGCGACCCGCGCCCCGAGTTCCGGACGGCGACGTTCGTCGAGGGGGTCGAGACGATCGGTGACCTGAAGCCCGGGATGGTGCTGGAGGGTGTGGTCACCAACGTGGCCGCGTTCGGCGCGTTCGTCGACGTCGGCGTGCACCAGGACGGTCTGGTGCACGTGTCGGCCATGTCGCACACCTTCGTGAAGGACCCGCGGGACGTGGTGAAGTCCGGCGACGTGGTCCGGGTCCGGGTGCTCGACGTCGATGTACCCCGCAAGCGCATCTCGCTGAGCCTGCGGCTGGACGACGAGGCGCCCGCCGGCGGTGGTCGCCCGGCTGACGGCCGGCGGGAGCGCGGTGGCCAGGGCGGCGGCGCGCGGGGCGGCCAGGGCGACGGCCAGCGTGGCGGTCAGCGCGGCGGTCAGGGCGACGGCCAGCGCGGCGGTCAGGGCGGTGCGCCGCGCGGGGACCGGGGCGGCGCGCGCGGTGGGCCGCAGCAGCGGCCGGGGCGCGGCGGCGGAGCGCCGGCCCCGGCCAACGGCGCCATGGCGGACGCGCTGCGCCGCGCCGGCCTGGCCTGACTCTCGGCCCACGCTGTCGAGCTGATGTCGTCAACGGATCGCCGGACGGCGTCAGCTCGACAGCGCGACCGGAAACGGACCGCCCGGAGCTGACGCGGGCGGACCGGGCGCGCTGGTTGAGGCGGCGCGGGCACCGGACGGCCGCCGGCCAGCCGTGATGCGAGGGCGTCCCGGCGGCGGGCCGGTGAGGCCCGCGTACCGTGGCACGGGTGGCGGACGACGGCCTGGAGTGGCGGGAGCGGCAGCGCCGCGCGGTGCGGGCGCACGCCGAGGCCGACGCCCGGCAGCGCGCCGCCGAGCAGGCCGAGGCGGCGGAGCTGGTGGCCCGGTTCGCGGCCGAGGCGACCCGGCGCGGCCTGCGCCCGGACCGGCTGACCGTGGCGTCCTACGACGGCCGCGCCCGCTACCGCACCCGCCTCACGGGGTGGTACGTGGACCGGGCGCGCAGCCGAGCGGTCGACGCCGAGGGCCGGTTCTACCTGCTGACCGTGCCGCCCAGCCTCCGCTCGCGGCTGTTCGGGGCCGACCCCGAGCCGACCCCGCCGCCACTGGTGGTCGGGCGCGGTGGCCGGGACGGGGAGTCGATGCCGCTGCGGGATCTGCTCACCCGGCGGCTGGCAGCTGGCGACGACTGGGGCTGAGCCGGCTCAGCCCCCGGCGGCCCGGTATCCGGCCGCCCGGTGGCGGATTCGCCACCACCACAGCTGCTGTACGACCAGGGTGGCAAGGCCGGCCAGCACGATCGCGAGCAGGTTGATCATCAGCTGGAGCGACGAACCTGCCGCCTCCTGCCATACGCCGTACGCCGCCGCCACTGCCACGTTCGCGGCGGCCGGCACGGTGGTCACCGAGATCAGCACCCCGACCAGCGCGCCGGACTTCTTCGAGGTCAGGGAGAGCATGCCGGCGACACCGGCGAGCAGACCGACCACCCAGGAGAGTGCGTCCGGCCGCCAGATGAAGTCGGTCAGCGGCCGGGGCGCCAGCAGCGTGGCCCGGCTGACCAGACCTGCCGCGGTCAACGCCCAGGTGCTCAGCACAGTCACCAGCATTGCGGCCAGGAATCCGACGACCAGGGCTTGCACCGACCGGCCGACCACCCGCCAGTTGCGCCGCAGCAGTGCGACGCTGAGTGCGGCGAGCGGGCCGAATTCGGGGCCGACCACCATCGCCCCAACGATCAGGATCGGCTGGTCGAGCAGCACGCCGATACCGGCGATCATCGTGGCCACCATGATGAGAGCCAGGAACGTGCCGCTGAGCACCGTCTGCTCGCCGGTCTTCGCGGCGATCTCGTCCCAGACCAGTGCATCCTCCCCGTGCCCCGGCGCCTCCCGGGCGGCCCGTTCCGCCGCCGCCGAGAGCGTCACCTCGACGTCGTCGGCGGAGATGCCGCCGCGCGCCTCGACGCCGAGTTCCTGGAGCCGCCGCAGGACGTCGTCGGCGCTCTCCCGGACCACGTCGCACAGCACCAGGTCGCCCTGCGGTTGCCGCGCGGCACCGGACAGCACCGCGAGGTGGGTGACGCCGGGTTCCGCGGCCAACATGTCGACCACTGCGGACGACCGGTCGGACGGTGCGATCACCCGGAGGTGCAACACGGCGGGTACTCCCTGCGGTCGGGCGGCTCACACGCCGCCGGTCGCCGCACTGTACCGATCAGCCGGCCGTCTCGCCCACGCGCGGCACGGACGGCGTGGCCGAGATGCCGTAGCAGTTCATCCGCCGCCCTTCGCGGGTGGTCCAGCTGCCCCGCAGCGTCCAGCCCGCCCGCTCGTAGAAGGCGTTCACCCGGTCGTTGCCGTCCGCGTCGGTGGTCAGGTACGCCGAGGTCACCCCCCGCCGGCGGACTCCCTGCCACCAGGTGTCGATGAGCCGTCGCCCGTGCCCGCCGTGCTCGGCGGCGGGGTCGACGCAGATCGAGCTGAGCAATGCCCCCCGGGTCTCGACCGGCGCATCGCCACGGTAGGCGACCCCACGCAGCACACGCAGTGCCACCGCCGGGCGACGGAGCACCGCCGGCATGCTCGCCAGCGCGAGCCACGGGCCGCGCTGCCGCAGCAGCCGGCGGAAGAACAGCTCCGGGGCGACGGTGCCGACGACCATGCCGACCAGATGGCCGTCGGGGTCCCGGGCGACCGCGGTGACCGCGTCGGGGTCTCGGACGAAGCCGGCGTAGAACTCACGCAGGAAGGGCTCGCCGAGAGTGGACAGGAAGAACCGCTCGAACGCGCGGACGTGCAGCGCCGCGGCCCGGCGGACGTCACCGGGGCGCAGGACGTCGAGGTCGCCGACCGGGCTCATCGGCGCCCGCCCGCCCAGGCGGCGGCGCGCAGCGCCTCCTCCACCCGTCGTACCCCGGAGGCCAGGGAGTACTCCCGGTCGTAGAACTCCCGGCCGTCCCGGCCGAGCAGGTCCAGCTTCTCGCGTCCCAGCGCGCACACCGCACGGACGGCGTCGGCGATCGAGTGGGGGTCTCCGGGCCGGGCGGTGATCCCCGCACCGCTCGCCGACGCCACCGCTGCGGCGTCACCATCCGCCGCGACGAGCAGCGCGCGGCCGGCGGCGAGGATCGCCTGGGCCTTGCTCGGCATCGTGTACGCCGACATGCCGGTGGGCCGCAGGCTGACCACGTGCGCATCGCCGGTACGCAGCAGCGCCGGCATCCGCTCGGCCGGTAGCCGGCCGAGGAACCGCACGTTCGACAGCCCGTGCTGCGCGACCTGCCGGCGCAGGCGTTCCTCGCACCCCCCGGAGCCGGCGAAGAGGCAGACCAGCCGTGGGTCGTCGACCATCGCCACGGCGTCGACGAGGGCGTCGAGCCCCTGCGCCTCTCCCATCGTCCCGGCGTACACCAGGACGATCTGGTCGTCGCGCAGGCCCAGCTCTGCACGGAGGTCGCCCGGAGCGGCCGCGGGGTTCTCGTCGGCCCACATCGGAATGTGCACCAGCTTGTGCTCGGGCACCCCCCGGCGGACCAGCAGCTCACCGACACTGGGCGAGATGTACGCCACCTGGGCGGCGGACCGGTACATCGCCGCGCACCAGCCGGCCATGCCCCGGGCCAGCAGCGCGCCCCGCCGCCCCGCGCCGAGGAAGCCACTGGCCTGCGCGCTGTCCGGCCACAGGTCGAGCACGTGCAGCACCACCGGGATCCGGTGCGCGTAGCGGGCGAACCACATCGGCAGCGAGACGGTGATCGGGGAGTTGCTCACCCAGAGCGCGTCCAGGCCCCGCAGGGCGTCGGTGCCGGAGGCGAGGGCCGAGGCGGCGAAGGTGCCGTAGGTGGCCAGCCGGCGCAGCGGGGAGTCGTCGTGGCTCGGGTAGAGGGCGACGCGGCGGATCCGCACCCCCTCGGCGTCCACCTCGTCCTGCCGCCGGCTCATCCGGTAGCCGGGGGCCAGCCGGCCGGTCGGGTAGTTCGGGAAGCCGGTGAGCACCTGGACCGTGTGGCCGCGTCGGGCGAGGCCGCGCGCGAGCGTTCCGGGCAGCGCCGCCGGCCCCGGCTCGGGGTCGTACCACTGGGTCAGCAGACCGACCCGCATTCGTCACCTCACGAACCATATTCGCAAATGGGCAAATAGTCACCAGAAAGGGCGAAGGGAGTTTAACCTCCGACAAGGCAAAACGGACCAAGGCAGCAAAGAGGAGTTTTGGTGGGAGACAGCGGCCTTCCGTTCGCGTTGCCTGACATCGGCGAGGAGGAGATCGCTGCCGTCACGGCCGCCCTCCGCTCCGGGTGGCTCTCCAGCGGGCCGTTGGTGCCGCGCTTCGAGCAGCGGTTCGCCGAGGCGTGCGGACCGGGGGTCAGCGCCATCGCGGTGAACTCGGCGACCGCCGGCCTGCACCTGGCCCTGGAGGCGCTCGGCGTCGGGCCGGGCATGGAGGTGCTGGTGCCGACCTGGACCTTCACCGCCACCGCCGAGGTCGTCGTGCACCTGGGCGCCGAACCCGTGCTGGTCGACGTCGACCCGGTGACCCTGCACATCGACTTCGCCGACGCGGCCCGGAAGGTCACGCCGAGGACCGTCGCGGTGCTGCCCGTGCACTTCGCCGGCCAGCTCGTCGCCCCGGCGCAGCTGCGGGCGTTCGCCGAGCGCCACCAGCTGGCCGTGGTCGAGGACGCCGCACACTCGTTCCCGGCGAGCAGCCAGGGAGTCGCCGCCGGAGCCGGACCGAGCGCGGCGACGGTGTTCAGCTTCTACGCGACGAAGACGATCACCACGGGCGAGGGCGGGATGGTGGTCACCCGCGACCCCGACCTGGCCCGGCGGATCCGCACCACCCGGCTGCACGGGTTCGACCGGGACGGCTTCGACCGCTACCGCAGCGACCGGCCGGCGTGGCGGTACGACGTGGTCGAGGCCGGCTGGAAATGCAACCTCACCGATCCGGCGGCCGCGCTCGGCCTGGTCCAGCTCGACCGCGCGGAGGCCATGCGAGCGCGCCGCGAGGAGATCGCCGGCTGGTACCGCGAGGCCTTCGCCGGACTCCCCCTCGACCTGCCCACGCCCGCTCCCGCCGGCGACGTGCACGCCTGGCACCTCTTCGTGGTCCGGCTACGCCCCGAGGCGGCACCCGGCCGGGACGGGTTCATCCAGGAAATGTCCCGCCTCGGCGTGGGCTGCAGCGTGCACTTCATTCCGCTGCACCAGCACAGCTACTGGCGGCACCGGTACCACCTCACCGATGCCATGTTCCCCGTCGCCAGCGCGGAGTTCGCGCGCGTGGTCAGCCTGCCCATCTTCTCGGCTATGACCGACGAGCAGGTCGACCGCGTCATCACGACCGTCCACAAGGTGCTTCAGTGATCAAAAGACTCTTCGACGTCGTCGTCGCGGCGGCGGCCCTGATCCTCTGCGCCCCCGTCCTGGCCGTGATCGCCCTGGCGATCCGGCTGGACGACGGCGGGCCGGTGTTCTTCCGGCAGGAACGCGCCGGCCGGGCCGGGCGCAGCTTCCACATCCGCAAGTTCCGAACCATGCGGGCCGGACCCGGCGCCGCCGTCACCGCGGACACCGACGCCCGGATCACCCGGGTCGGCCGGCTGCTGCGGGCAAGCAAGCTGGACGAGCTCCCCCAGCTCTTCGACGTGCTGGTCGGCCACATGAGCCTGGTCGGTCCGCGCCCGGAGGTCCGCAGGTACGTCGACTGCTGGCCGCCGCTGGCCCGCTGGCGCATCCTCTCGGTGCGTCCGGGCATCACCGACCCGGCGTCGATCACGTACCGCAACGAGTCGGCGGAGCTGGCCCGCGCGCCGCAGCCGGAGGAGTACTACGTGTCGGTGGTGCTGCCTCGCAAGGTGGAGATGTACGTGCGCTACGTCGAGACCCGCAGCTTCCTCGGCGACCTGCTGATCCTCGCCCGAACCGTGCAGGCGGTCATCGGCCGCTGACCTCACCGGAAGAGGGCCGGGGACCTCGTGGTCCCCGGCCCTTTTTCTCGTGGCTCGGACGGGTCAGCGACGGATGCCGGCCCACTCGTGGTGCCGGCGGACGGTGGAGAGGATGAAGTCGACCACCCGGCGGGAGGTGTCGGTCACCTGGTAGTCGACCGGGCAGGGCACGCCGTCGGCGGCGACCTGCTCGACCACCACGCCGACCGCCTCCACGACCCCGGCCGGGTCCAGGCCGGTCATCACGATGCCGCCCGCGTCCAGCGCCTCCGGCCGCTCGATCGACTCGCGCAACGTCACCGCGGGGAACCCGAGGATCGCGGACTCCTCGCTGATCGTGCCGCTGTCGGAGAGCGTGCATCGGGCCCGGCGCTGCAACTGGACGTAGTCGATGAGCCCGAACGGCTCGTGGAAGGTGATCCCGTCGAGGGTCAGCGCATCGGCCGCCAGCACCTCCAGCCGCTTGCGGGTACGCGGATGGGTGGACACCAGCACCGGCAGGCCCCAGGCGTCCCGGACGGCCCGCAGGCAGTCGAGCAGCCGGCCGAGCCGGTCCGGCCGGTCCACGTTCTCCTCCCGGTGCGCACTGACCAGGAAGTACCCGCCCTCGTCCAGCCCGAGCTGGTCAAGCACCGTCGAGCGCTCGATGTCCGGCAGGTAGTGCGTCAGCACCTCCCGCATCGGCGACCCGGTGTGCAGGATGCGCCGCGGGTGCAACCCCTCGGCGAGCAGGTTGCGCCGGGCGTGCTCGGTGTAGACCAGATTGAAGTCGGCGACGTGGTCGACCAGCCGGCGGTTGGTCTCCTCCGGCACGTTGAGGTCGAAGCAGCGGTTGCCCGCCTCCATGTGGTAGACCGGCACCCGCATCCGACGGGCCATCAGGGCGGCGATGCAGCTGTTGGTGTCGCCCAGCACCAGCAGGGCGTCGGGACGCACCTCGGCGATGGCGTCCTCCATGCCGATCAGCACCCCGCCGAGCACCCGCCCCAGCGACGAGGTGTCCACCCGCAGGAACCGGTCCGGCTCACGCAGCCGCAGCTCGGTGAAGAACACGTCGGACAGCGAGCGGTCCCAGTTCTGTCCGGTGTGCACGAGGACGTGGTCCACCGTACGGTCCAACCGGTCCAACACCCGGGACAACCGGATGATCTCCGGGCGCGTACCGACCACCGTCATCACTCGGGTCATGCCTGCTCCTCCCTACGCCGCCGCCACGGCCGGCTCCGCGATGGTCAACTCCACCGGCTCCGGCCAGGTGTCGGGTCGGGCGGGGTCGAAGACCTCGTTGGTCCAGAAGAGGGTGAGCAGTTCGGCCGAGCCGGTGTTCACGATGTTGTGCACCCACATCGTCGGCATGTCCACCACCACCGGCTCAGCGCCGTCGACCGGGAACCGGACGACGGCGTCGTCGCCGACGCGGCGCAACCGGATCTCGGCGCTGCCCCGCAGCACGCAGAACCGCTCCACCTTGGCGAGGTGGAAGTGCTCACCCCGGACCACTCCGGGGCGACTCGTGGAGCAGAACGTCTGGCCGCCGCCACCGTGCACCTTGACCGTCTCGACCAGTTCGCCGCGCGCGTCGGCGCGGCGGGTGAGCGGCAGCGGGTAGTGCGCCGGAAAGCAGTGCGACCGGTAGGTGTTGAACAAACGGACGGCGTGCCGGTCGGTAAGCGGCGGTATCTCGCCGCCCCGGTACAGCGCCGCGAATCCGGCGAGCCGGTCGGCCAGTTCCCGCACCCCGGTACGCAGCCCCGGCATGCCGGCGTCCCACGAGTCGCCCGCCGGAGCGCCCATCAGCCGGGCCGCCGCGTCGGTGACATGCACCAGGGTCAGCTCCCGGTCCTCGTGCACCTCCGGCGACCGCTGCTCGGCGAGCATCCGGCAGAAGGTGGCCACCACCGAGTTGTAGTAGGGCAGGCCGTGCTCGCCGTACAGGTTGGGCAGCTGCACATCCACCAGGTCGGGACGGGCGGCCGCCAGGGTGACGGCGGCGACCGCCTTGGAGTCGCCGTACGGGGTGCCGTTGCCCGCCTGCACCGAGTTGGCGAAGACCACCGTCCCGGGCGGGGTGGCGCAGCGGCGCAGGCCGCGGACGAGGGCGGCGGCCAGCTCGACGTTCCCGGCGGCGACCTCTCGCGGGTCGCCCCGGTTCACCCCGGCCAGGTGCAGCACCCGGTCGACGCCGTCCAACTTCGCCGCCAGCGTCGCCTCGTCGAGCAGCTCGGCGCGATCGATCAGGACCGGGTCTGGCCAGCCCAGGGCGCGGGCGAGCACCCGGACGTGCCAGCCGAGGAAGCCCTGCCCGCCGGTGAGCGCGAGCCTCAGCACGCCAGCACCGGATCCCGCAGGGCCAGCTCCGCGCGGATCTCCGGCAGGGTGCGCAGCAGGTCCATGATCTGGGGTACGTCCAGGCGCGGCGCGTTGGCCGAGTTGAAGTCCTCGGTCGCCTTCTCGCCGAGGGCGCCCTCTGAGACGTACAGGGCGTAGTTGAGGTCCCGCGCGTCCAGCGGCACTCGGAAGAAGTCGCCGAAGTCGTGCGCCTGGGACAGTTCCTCGCGGCTGGCCAGCGTCTCGTCCCACTTCTCGCTGTGCCGGACTCCGATCACCTCGAGCTTGAACGGCACGTCGAAGAGCTGGCAGACCGCCTCGGCGAGATCCCCGATGGTGCACGCCGCGGCCTTTCGGATGAAGACGTCACCAGGGCGGCCGTTGTGGAATGCGTGCTCGACCAGCTCGACCGAGTCGGTCAACGACATGAGGAAGCGGGTCATGGTCGGATCCGTCACGGTGAGCGAACGACCGGCCTTGATCTGCTCGACGAAGAGCGGGATGACCGAGCCACGCGAGTACATGACGTTGCCGTACCGCACGCACGACACGACGGTCCCGCTGTCCGGGTTGTTCCGGGCGTACGCCTGGGCCACCTTCTCCATCAGGGCCTTGCTCATGCCCATCGCGTTCACCGGGTAGACGGCCTTGTCGGTGCTGAGCACGACCACCGAGCTGACCCCGCTCTCCGCGGCGCCCTCGATCACGTTGGCACTGCCCAGGATGTTCGTACGAACGGCTTCCAGCGGAAAGAACTCGCAGGACGGCACCTGCTTCAGGGCGGCGGCATGGAAGACGAAGTCGACGCCGCGGGTCGCTCGCAGCACGCTGTCCCGGTCCCGCACGTCGCCGACGTAGTAGCGCAGCCGCTCGTCGCCGAACACGCGCCGCATGGCGTCCTGCTTCGCCTCGTCGCGGCTGAGGATGCGCACCTCGGCCACATCCCGGTCCAGCAGCCGACGCGCCATGGTCTGTCCGAAGGAACCGGTCCCGCCGGTGATCAGCACCCGGCTACCCGCAGTCATCAAGCTCATTGTTTCTCCCGTTCGTCCCCGACGGGCGGTCGCACCCGCCAGTACGGCGGATCACCACGCGCTGTTTCGAGCCGGACGCTCGCGCCCGATGGGCACGAGGACGGCCTCGGCCGATACGGCCACCCGGGTCAACGACGGGCCCCAGCAGCGGATACGCGTTTCCCGCAAATGCCACAAAGGACCGTAATCATCTCAACGTCTCGGCCGTTTTCATAGCGGATACTTGCGGAATCACACTCTTCAACGCCATTTGACTGGTAGAACGGTTTCGTGCTGCCCGCTGGCGGACTCCGGCTCAGACGTCCGCCGAGAGCCCACCCCTGCGCGGGCCTCCTGACCCGTCACCGAAGGAGTTTCATGCCGCGCGGTAACTCGTCAGGCTCGAATCGACGCCGACTGGGGACACGACTGCCTCGCCGGCGGTGCATCCCAACCGTCCGACCTGGGAGGGCACGCCCATGACGGCGGCGCCGCCGCGGGTCGGCCGTGTCCTGGCCGCGATCCCGCACGCCGCACCGACCGACTACCCGGCCCTGCCGGCCGCCGCGGCCGGTCTACCGTCTCCCCGGCGCCCATCAGCGACATCCGGAACCGGAGCACCAGGCGGAGGCCTGGCCAGCGTGCTCGTGCTCTGCGTGGTGGCCTTCATGACGGCCAGGCCACCCTCGTGGTCGTTCAACTACGCGGCGATCCTCGCGGTCGTCGCCGTCGCGCTCACCGTCCGGCTGCCGCGCCTGCACACGGCGGACGTCCTCGCGCTCCTCACCGGCGGTTGGGCGTACGCGAGTCTGATCTGGACGGACTGGGCCGACCTCACGGCGCCCTCGGCCTACCGTTACGCCTCGGTGTGCCTGCTCTTCGTGGCCGCTCGGCATGTGCTGCGCACCCGGCGGGACCTGTTGCTGGTCGGCTGGACGTTCCTGGCCGGCTGCGCCGTCGTCGCGATCGAGGTCATCACCGGGGCGCGGTCGCAGGGCCCGGTGGACCTGTTCGGCCAGCGGTACGGAATCGACGGCATCAACCTGAACTTCACCGCGTACACCCTGACGGCGGGTATGGTGCTGGCCCTGGTTGTTGCCGCGGTCACCACCGGCCGGCTGCTGCTGCGGCTCAGCCCGCTGGCGATCGCCATGTTCCTCGGGTACGCCGTCCTGCTCACCGGGTGCCGAGGGGCAGCCGTCGGCATGGTGCTCGGGGCGGCGGTGCTTCTCATGGCCCGGCTCGTGCCTCGGCTGACCGTGGGCACGCTGGTCGTGGTCGTCATCGCGCTCGTTGTGCTGGTGCCGCTCGAACTCCTTCCGGAACGCCAGATCATGTGGCTCGACAACCTGTACGACCGACCCACCGGCGACCTCTCCGGCCGCCTCGCCATCTGGCCGTACGCCCTGAAGACGTGGTCGGAGGATTTGCTGACCGGTTCTGGCGCCGGAGTTTTCATCGGCACCAACCCGTTCGAGATCGGACCGCACAACCTGCTGCTGACCGTCGGCAACGATCTCGGCCTGGTAGGTGTGCTGCTCTACTTCGGCGCGATCGCCGCGGCGCTGCTCGCCACCGCCCGCACCGGTCGGGTCAGTTTGCTGTTGAGCGGTACCTTCGCCGCCGCCATGGTCCCGATCTGGCTCAGTGGGCAGTGGGAGACATCGCTGGCGTTCTGGCTCGTCCTCGCGCTGATCAGCGTGCTGCCGCAGGCGGGCGTCCCGGCCGGCGGCTGGGCGTCGAACGGCCGGCATCACCGGTCCACTCGCGTGATTCCCCAGTCGCTGCCCCGCGGCACACCGGCGAAGATCTCCAGGCCCACTACGGGTTGAGTCGGCGGGCTCGGCAGCACGTCCCTTGCCCGGCCAGGTTCGCAGGCCGGGCCCCGGTCGGTTCCACCAGCCAGTCCCCCGGTTGGCCGCCGTCGGCTGGGGAGCGCGGAACCTGATAAGCCGATGAACGCATCCCAGCCGGCGGCCCCGGTGCCGGCTCAGCCTCTGGACACCTCTGCTGCCTGCAACCGCCGGCGGTGCGCCGGCGGGAGGCCGGTCGGGCGGCCAGCCGCCTCCCGGAGCACCTCGGCGAAGCGGGCCGCCACCTGGTCCGCGCGGTGGTGGCGCACCGCGTACGCCAGGCCCTGCCGACCGAGGCGGTCGCGCAGGGCGCGGTCGGTGCAGAGCCGGGACAGCTCGGTCGCGAGCGCGGTGGGATCGTCCACGCCGACCACCACGCCGGCCCGCGCCGCGCCGATGTGGGCCATGGAGGCCAGCTCGGCCGGACCGAAGCCGAGCACCGGCCGGCCGGCCGCCAGGTACTGCGGGATCTTGGTGGACAGTGAGTAGCGGGTGTAGCGGCGGTGCTCGGCCGCGAAGGACTCGACGTGTACCAGCACGTCTGACCGGCGCAACACCGCACCCACCTCGGCGCTGTCCAACGATCGGCCCAGCCGGACCGCCGACAGCCCGGCGAACGCGTCGCCGTAGTGGGCCAGGTCCGCCGTCGGCGCGTGCACCGTGAGCCGGACCGGCACGTCCCGCGCCGCGAGGAGTCCCACGGCTTCGCATACCCGACGCAGCGACCGCCAGCGGTCCAGATGCAGGCCGCCCACGTAGACGAGCTCAACCACCGGCCGGTCCTGCTCAAGGTCCGGCGAAGCGTCCGGGGCCGCGAACTCCGCCGCGTTCACGCAGTTGCCGAAGGCGGCAAACGGCAGCCGGTACCGGCGCTCGAACTCGCGGGCCATCGGCTCGCTGATCCCCATCCCGTACGAGCTGTGCCGCAGCGTCTCCCCGACGCCGGCGCGCACGGCGAGGCGGGGCAGGCCGAGCACCTGTCCCTGCGCGTAAAGGGTGCTCGGCCAGTCGTCCATGAAATGCGGCACCAAGGGCACCTGGCACTCCTCGGCGGCGACAACGGCGAGACGCATCATCCGGATGCTGCCCAGGGGCGTGTAGATGACCTCCGGGCGTTGTGCACGCAGCCATGCGCGCATGTCGTGCGGTACCCGGATCGGGCTGAGGTCGAAGAACGCCCGCAGCTGGACGCGGAGCCGGGCGCGCAGCGGACCGGGGAGCGGCGCGACGGCCGGTTGCTCGACCTCTGGCCCCGCTGTGCCGCTGGTAGGGTGCCCGCGGATCCGGTGCCACAACCGGAGGACGCGGTGCTCCACCGGTGCGTTTTCAAGCACGAACCGCCTGAACGTGCCACCGATCCCCGGCCCCGGCTCCCGGTCATCGAGGTAGAGCTGGGACAGCCGGTCCGCCGGCCAGCCGGCGAACAGGTTCGACAATGTGATCCCGGTGCCGGTGGTGCGGTCCAGGACCGCCCCGCTCACGATCAGCACCCGAGGGAACTCCTCACGGGGCGACAAGCTGCTCACCCGATCCTTCCTCGATCACCTTGGGGCGGTGCCGCCGCAGCGTCCGGTGATAGCCGTAGAGCGCTGTTGGAACGACGGTCAGCGCGTAGCAGGCGGCGCCGACCCAGGGCACGGCGTTGACGCCGAGCCACTCGGCGCCGTACCACTTGCCGACAGTCGACAGCGCCAGGAAGACAGTCCAACCGATCAGTTGCGGCCCGATGACACCGGCGGCGTTCTGCACCATGAACCGCGGCGAGAGCCCGGCCTGGAGCACCCACCACACGCCGAGACCAGCCAGCAGCCACGGGTCACCATCCATCGGCACCGGAAGCCACACGGCGAAGAGCCGATCGCCGAGCAGCACGAAGGCAACGGCTGGCAGGCCCGCAGCGAGCACCGAGACGACTGTCATTCGGCGGGTGATCCGCTGCACCCAGTCGAGCTGCCGCTGCGCCAGGGCATCCCCATTGGCGGGCCAGAGCGGTACGTTCACGAGCGCGGCGACGAGCCCGACCTGGGCCAGCAGCTTCGCCGGCACGGCGAAGGCGGCCACGCTGGACAGGCCGAGGGTGTGCGCGATGATGAGCGTGTCGGCGTTGGTGGCGGCCGACATGACCATGGTCACCAGGAAGAACAGGCCACTGAGTCGGGTCAACTCTCGAGCGGTCGCTGCCTCCACCGCCCCCAGCCGCGGGCGCAGCTGCGGGCTCTGTCGTCCGAAGAACCAGACCGTGTTCGCCAGGTTGACCAGCAACGGGGCGGCGGCCGACGCGGCGATGACCAGGGTCGGCGACTGGTCGGCCCAGACCAGCCCCAGCACCGTCGCCACGCCGGCCAGGTTGCCCCCGGTCTGCCACACGTTGCTCCAGCTGACCTGCTGGTAGGCGTACTGCACGCGGACGATCAGCGAGAGCGGGACGTTGAGCGCGAACGCGGTGAGGCTGATCAATGAGATGAGCCGGGTCTGCTCGGGGGTGATCTGGCCGGTCACGTTGAAGACCTCAACCCACGGGATGGCGTCGGCGAGCAGCCAGAGCAGCCCGGTCAGGAAGACCGCGAGCAGGGAGAGGGTCAGGTATGCGCTGGATATGTAGCGCCGCGCCCGGATGGTGTCGCCGTGCGCGTAGCAGGGGGCCAGCTTGGTCATCAGACCGCTGCCCAGCCCGAGGTCTGCGAAGGCCGCCATGGCGGACAGCGAGGCGACGGCCATCCAGAGGCCGTACAGGTCCTTGCCGAGGAACGGCAGAGTCACCGGGACCGTCAGGATCGGCGTGAGGAAACCGGCGGCCCGGCTGACCAGCGCGGTGGCCACGCCCGAGAGCAGTCGCCGGGTGCGGTCGGGTGCGCGGCCGGCGCTGGCTGGGGGCCCGTCCCGGTCGGCGAGCGTCGTGGACACGGCCTGCTCCTACTGGCCGGCGAGCCGCAGCGGTGCCTGCGAGCCGTTCAGGTTCTGCGACAGCCGGGTGGAGGGATCCGCGACCGCCATGACCCGAGTGACTGCCGGGGTCATGTCCACCCGCACCGGACCGACGCCGATGAAGGTGGGGCCACCCGTCACCGCTAGCTCCACGTCGTCCCCCGTCCGGTCGTACGCCAAGCCCGGCGATCGGCGCGGCTTACCACGGGACAACGAGCAGAGCCCCCGATGAGTCACGCAAATCGGGCAGCGCAACCGAGGTCGTGGCGTCAAGGGGTGCGAGCGGCGGCAGCCACCACTTCGGGCGAGCGTTCGGAGTGGCTGGACCCAGCAAGCGCGGCAAGGAAGCTGCGCATCCGCCTGCCCTGTGCGGACGGTCCACGGGTGCCACGAACGAAGGCCGCCCCGCCGCGTCCGATCCGGGCACCCTCCTCGGGGGGCAGCCGAAGGACCCGATCAATGGCCTCCCGCAGGCCCGCCGCGCTGTCCGAATCGGCGAACTGCAGCCACGGCTCGTAGTCGGCGGGAATGCCGGTAAGCCGAGTGGTCACCACCGGAACGCCGGTGGCCAGGTACTCGATGAGCTTCGACGGAAAAGACCACCGGACGAAGTCCTGCCCGACCGGACGGGGGTTCACCAGTACGGAAGCGCTGGCCAGCCGGGGCAGCAGTGCCTCTCGAGGCAGTAGTTCGGGCAGCGCGATGCGGGGATCCTCGGCAGCCTGGCCGGCAATCCACCGCTCCAGTTCACCCCGTCCGTACACCCGCAGCCGCAGGTCGCAGTCCGGCAACCCCCGGAACGCCGCAACCAGCCTGTCCACCCCGTACGAACGGCTGAGACCTCCGGCATAGACGATCTCCCGAGCACCCCGCGCCGCTGTCGTCGGCTCTTCGACCGTGGTCGAGGGGTTGGGCACCGCATGGAAGATGCCTTCCATGACCAGCCGGGGCAGGCCCGGAGCGAAATCGTCGGCGAGGGCAGGCGTCAACGCGATTACCCCGGAGCAGCGCGACAGTGCCATCTGGACCAACGCCCGATCAAGCCGGCGCAGCAGCCGGACCAGCCGTCCGTCGGTGGGCAGGACGACGCTGGGCGGATCGGTCAACACGGGGACCACCCGTACGCCCAGTCGACGCGCGCGCAGCGCGCCGAACCACAAGAACGGCGAATGCACGCCGTGCACCAGCAACACGTCCGCCCTCGATTCCCGCAGCGTCCGCGCGCCCATCCGCCACACCGTGGCGAAGCGGGTGAGGTGCTTCAGCCCGAGCACATTGACGAAGCCGAGCAGCTGCCCCGCCACGCCGTCCTGCCGAAAGGAGCCGGACCGGAAGCGGAGTTGCCGGTTGCCGGGCCAGTTGGAGACGGGCGCGGCGGAGAGGAGGTGGACCGGGCAATCTGCGGCGCGCAGGCTACGGACGAGACCCCAGGCGAACGTATGGGTCTGGACCGGCATGACCCAGTCCCGTTTCATGATCTCCACGAGGAGGTCGTCCGGCACGGTGAAGCCGAGCAGCACGACCGACGGGTTGCCCGCTGTGCTCACCGCTGCAACACCCGCTGGTAGGCGCCATCGAGGGCCGCAAGCATGACATCAAGGCTGTAGCGCTCGGCAACGACTTTTCGTGCGATCTCCCCCAGGTGGCGCCGCTCAGCCGGCTCGTCGAGCAGGGGCACCAACGCCGCCGCCAGGGCTTCCGGATCACCTGCCGGCACCAGCCGGCCGCCCCCGGAACGCAGCACCTCCACGTTGCCGCCCACCGCCGAGGCGACTACCGGCAGCCCGTGCGCCATCGCCTCCAGCAACGCGTTCGACAGGTTCTCGTGCAGGCTCGGGAAGACGAAGATGTCGGCGGCCGAGAGCAGGTCCGGTACATCCAGCCGGTTTCCCAGCGGCCGGCACTCGGTCGCATCCACTCTGGCCAAGGCCGCCGCGATGCCGGCCCGGTCGGGCCCGGCACCGGCGACGAGCAGCACGCGTCGACCGGTCGTCGGAGGCAGCCGGCGCAGGGCGTCAGCCAGCACGCCGTACCCCTTGTCCCAGGTCAACCGCGCTACCGCGATCATCACGACGTCATCGGGCCGCAAGTTCAGCGCGGCGCGGACCCGGTCCCGACTGGCCGCGGGTTCCGGCGGCAGGGGAACACCGTTCGGGATGACACCGATGAACCGGGTGCCCGCGGCGGCCAGGAAGTCACGCCCGGCGGCGTACTCACAGACGGTGGCGACGTGCGTGGCGGCTCGCAGGGTGAACGGTTCCGCGCCGTGGACGAGCAGCCGGCGCCGCCAGGACCGGCCCGCGTGCCGCAGGTCCCGTACGGTCCCGTGCACCGTGACCAGGATCCGCCGGCAACCGGCGAGCCGCGCCGCGAGGACCCCGTGGAAACCCTCGTTCTGCAGGCCCCGTACGTGCACCAGGTCCGGCCGCACCCGACGCAGCATGCTCACCCACTGCCGCAACAGTGGCACGTCCAGTGCGCCGTTGCCGTGCGGCTGGTGCATGCGGAGGAACTCGTAGCGCTCGGCGAGCGGCGAGGCGAGCACCCGCTCGACCGCGGTCAACGGGCCGTTCGCCCCGGGCGAGCCGGCGAAGTGCTGGACGACGACGGGGCGGTTCACCGGCCGCCTCCCGGCACCGGCCGCCGCCGGGAACAGTCGGCTCTCCCCCTCGGCTCCACGTCTCCCCCTCGATGACACGCTCCGGCGCTGCGACCACCACAAACAGAACAGCGTGCGATGACTCCAACAAAAGCCGCTTACCTACATGAACGACCGAAATGCCGAGGTGGCATGGACCAGACAGCAGTGCCCTCCACCGCGCCGTCAATGTCGAACCCGGCTGCTCCAGCTCACGCGCTCATCGGCGGGCGGCGGCACCGCCAGCTACGTCAGGCCGGCCGCCGGTTGAGGTATTGCACGATCGCGTCACAAAACACGGCCTCGATGTCGCAGCGGTCGGCGACCTGCCGCCACGAGCCGTCGGACCTGGTGTAGTAGTGCGTCGACCTCTCGGCGGTGACGGTGCCGAAGTGCAGGCATTGGAACTCGATCAGGTGGAAGCGACGGCCATCGAATCCGACGTCGAGCGACGCCGTGGGTGTGCCGAGCGTTTCAGAGACCTGCTCGGCGTAATCGAGCAGGGCCGCCCGGTCCACCCCGGCAGTGCTGTGGTAGTCGAAGATGCCGCTTCCGCTCGCGCGGAAATCACCCGGCCGGTTCTGCCGCCACAGCGTGTAGTAACGGTCACCGAACCGCAGCACCTTGAAGTCGCCGGTCAGGCCGGAGATGAGGTCCTGGACGATGAACTTCTGCCGGTGCAACGAGTTCGCGTAGTGTCGTCCACGACGGAGGATCCGCTTGCCGTGCTCGCGCAGCGTCTCGTGCGGGTTGCGGGTGCGACTGATCTGCCGTGCGGCCCTCAGGAGGTCGGCGCGGTTGTGAACGAGCGCCACGTTGAGGGAGCCGGCCCCCGCCGACGCCTTGATGACCTTCGGCCACCGTCCGTCCAGCGCGGTTGCGGTCGCCAACTCCTCAAAGGTGCCGAAACTGCGGGTGTGCAGTTCGGCGGCTTCCTTCGGGAACAGTTGGGTACGCAGCGCCTCCATCATCACCTTGTTGTGGTGGGCGCGTAGGAACCGGTAACCGGGGAGCGTTCTGGCGCCGGATGTTTCGAGCGCCAGAACAAGGTCCTCGATCCAGCTCTTGTATTCGAGACCGGTGTCTTCAGATGAGGTGTAGAGGACCGGCACGCCTTGCAGGTCCGCGCTGGGATCGACGTCTCGGAAGCTGGTGACCTCCGGGGTGAATCCCGCTCGGCGGAAGTTGTCGGCGAGGCGGGTCACGTCCATGGACGGCAGGGTGTGAATCGTCCTAAAGGTGGAGTAGAAGGTGTCCCGATAGTCGGTCAGGATCAGGATTCTTGTCATGTCGTTCCCTGTAAGGCTGGGCGCGGGACCGGGGTGGTAGGGACCCATCGCCGTGAATCTGTAGCGGGCACTCCTTCGGGTGATAACCCCACAAAGGCGTGTGATCTCTGACAAGGTGGGATGCATGTTCGCCGACAAGGCACCCCCGAGGCTGCTCCTGATCGCCGCATGCCACTTCCCCGGCGGTGACGCCCTGTCCAACCGGATGCTGCACCTGGCCCTCTCGGCCACCCCGCCTGGCAGTACCGCCGTCGTGGTCAACGACTGGCCGTCCGACGGGACTTGCCCGCCGACGAACCCTCCGCTGCCGGCGGACATCCGAGTGGTGACCCTGACCGTGACCACGGGAGGCCGCCTGGTCCGCTGGTGGCAGCGGCAGTGGCGGCCGGTGCGGGTGCTGGTGGCGCTGCGCCGCGCTGGTGTGCGGCCGGCCGAGCTAAGCGCCGTCTACCTGCCGCTCGGGCTGTGGACACTGACCACCTGGGCCGTGCTCCGGCTCGCGGTACGCCGACCGGTCATCGTCGACGTGCTGGAGCGGTACGACCCGCAGCAGTTCGCCCGGGGCCGGTTCGCTCCGCCGTTCATCCGGAATCGATGGAGCGCGTTCCTCGCCGCCCGGCTAGCCGACCGCACCATCGTGATCTCCACCGCGCTCCGGGACGAATTCGCCCATCGACGCCCTACCCTGCTCGTGCCACCGCAGGTCGACCGGGACACGTTCGCGTACCCCGCGCCGCCCTCGCTTGCCGGCGGGTTGAACCTGTTGTACGCCGGCACTGCCGGCGCCAAGGACATGCTGGCCGTGGTGGTGGAGGGGATTCGACGCCTCTCCGATGCGCAGCGGCACCGCGTCCGGCTGACCATCGCCGGAATGTCCCGCGAGCAGGCGAATTGCATGTCCGACCTAAACGGCTCCGACCTCGATGACATCGACGGCCAGGTCACCTTCCTGGGTCGGGTGCCTCGTGAACGGGTCCTGGCCGAGCTGACGAACGCGCACTTCTCGGTCCTGGTCCGGCCCGACGCGGGATACGCCCGGGCCGGTTTCCCGTCGAAGGTGCCGGAAAGCCTCGCTGCGGGGTGCCCGGTGCTGCTGAACCACACCAGCGACCTAGCTCGATACGTCACCGACGGTCGGGAGGGGCTGGTGCTCGCCGGACCGACGGCGGATGACGTGCGCGTCGGACTGTTACGGGCACTCGACTTGAACGACGACCAGTGGCGCCGGATGAGCCGCGCTGCGCGGGAGCGTGCCGAGGAGTTCGACTACCGCTCCTGGGCCTCGACCGTCAGCGCCTTTGTTACCAGCGGTGTGGTCGACGCGTCGAACGCTTTCGGTAGGTCCGCAAGCGCGGCCAATTCCTCGTCACCCAGGCAACGGTCCGCCGGGTAGAGCGTGCGCTCGTGCTCGCGGATGGTTTCCACCGGCCACCGCAACCGGATGACCCGCGCCGGGTTTCCGGCCACGATCGCATAGGGCGGCACCGACCGGTCACACGGCACCTGCCCCGACGACCGCACCGCAGTACTCCCGGATCACGGTGGCCTCCTGAGCCGGCAGGGTCATCCCACCGGCTGCTTCGACACCTGTGTCGCGTACCACTCCACTGTCGCGCGCACGCCCTCGGTCCACGTCACGGGCGCCACGTCGGGGAAGAGCGCGCGCAGCGCGGAGCTGTCAGCCTGCGAGTCCCGGACGTCGCCGGGCCGGGGCGCCTCGTGCACGGTGTCGAGCCGCCGGCCGAGGATCTGTTCCAGCTCGGCGATCAGTTCCAGCAGCGAAATTCGGGCTCCGAAGGCGAGGTTGACGACATCGGGGCTGGAAACCTGACGCAGCACCGCGTCGACGATGACGGAGGTGACGCTTCCGACGTAGGTGAAGTCGCGGGTCTGCTGGCCGTCCCCGTGTACGCGCAGCGGCTCCCCGGCCAGCGCGGCGGAGACGAACCGCGGCACGACCGCGGCGTACGCGTGGTTGGCAGCCTGGCGGGGGCCGAAGACGTTGAAGAAGCGGAAGGGCAGCACCGCCATGCCGTAGCAGGCGGCGAAGGCGAGGGCGTACGCCTCGGTGGCGAGCTTGGAGACCGCGTACGGGCTCACCGGCATCGGCCGGAGTTCCTCCACGCGGGGCAGCACCGGGTTCACCCCGTAGACGGAGGACGAGGAAGCGACGATCACCTGCGGCACGTCGTGGCGGCGTGCCGCCTCCAGCACGCTCAGGGTGCCGGTGGCGTTGGCGTGGTGACTGCCGATCGGGTTGTCGATCGAGCGGGGTACCGAGCCGAGGGCGCCGAGGTGGACGACGCTGTCGGCGTCGGCGATCGCCTCGTCAAGCACGTCGGGGTCGAGGATGGTCCCGATGATCAGGCGGACGGGGACGTCGGCGAGATTGTCCAGCGAGCCGGTGGACAGGTCGTCCACCGCCACGATCTCGGTCACCTGTCGGGCGTCGGCGAGGGCACGCACGAGGTTCGAGCCGATGAAGCCGGCGGCCCCGGTAACGACGATCTTCAAAGGACCTCCTCGTTGCGGCCATCCGGCGGCGGTTCGTGCAGGGCACCGGTCTCCGCCCCGGTCGTTCAACGAGAAGTTCCGTTACAGGTTATGCAAAAACGCCCACTGCTCCCTATTCGTCCGGAGTCCCCCGGCGGACCGGGATCTCCCGGCGTGGCTGGGCGCATCCTCCGCCTCAGCCGACGATCGGCTCGGCCCGGCGCTGGGGTCGGGCGGCCACCTGGGCCCGCAGCGGGACGTGCGTCTGGTGCCACGCGACCGTGGCAGCGAGCCCCTCGGCGAGCGGTACGGCTGCCGCCTGCGGAAACAACTGGCGCATGAGATGGTTGTCCGCCTCGGAGTGCAGGATGTCTCCCGTTCGGGCCGGCGCGTACCGCCGGGCCACCGGTCGACCGAGGATCAGTTCGAGCTCGGCCAGCACCGAGTGCAGGTCGGTCCGGGCGCCGAAGGCCAGGTTCACGGGTTGGGGCTGGTGCACGTGCCGCCGGACGGCGTCGAGGATGACCTCGCAGACCGTGTCCACGTAGGTGAAGTCCCGGCTCTGGTGGCCGTCACCGTGGATGACCACCGGCTCGTCATGCAGGGCGGCGTGCACGAACTGTGGGATGACCGCCGCGTACGCGTGGTCGTGGCGCTGGCCCGGGCCGTAGACGTTGAAGAGGCGGAAGGCGAGGGTGGGCAGGCCGTAGCAGGCCTGGTACGCGGACGCGTACGCCTCGGTGGCGAGCTTGGCCGCGGCGTACGGGCTGAGCGGGCTGGTCCAGGTCAACTCGCTCTTCGGTAGCTCGGGATTGGCGCCGTAGACCGATGACGACGAGGCCAGCACGACGTGCCGGACCCCTTCCCGGCGGGCGGCTTCCAGGACGGAGAGCGTGCCGGTGGCGTTGATGCCGTGCGCGGCGATCGGCTCCCGGATCGAACCGGGCACGCTGGACATCGCGGCCAGGTGAACGACCACGTCGCGGCCCGCCATGGCACGGGACAGCCGGGCCTCGTCCAGGATGGATCCTTCGCGCAGCTCCACGTCGAGCCCGGCCAGGTTCGACCTGCTGCCCGTGGAGAGGTCGTCGAGCACCCGGATGTCGGTGACGGCCGGGTCCGCCGAGGCGATCCGGACCAGGTTCGCGCCGATGAACCCGGCGCCCCCGGTGATCAGCAGTCGCATCCCGAACCTTCCCCTTCCGCGCATCCCCCTGACGTCCGCGGCTGCGGGGCGGGCGCCCGTGAGGACAGCGGACCGTACGGTGCACCAGCCACCTTGAGGTCGGCGTGGATGTCGCAGCATGCCACCGGTGTACCGCCCTCCTGCCGACGAACCCTGATGTCAGCTTAGAGGGGAATCTTTCGGTTTTATCCGATTCTTCCCGGCCGCGTCGGCGCGACCCCGGACCACGGCCGTGGGGAGCCGGGGCACCTTGGCGCCGGGCGGCCACATGATCGCCCATGACTCGGCACCCCGCCCGCGTCGTCGTGCCCGGTTTACCCGCCTTGTCCCCGGTCCTGTGGTGAGCTGTACCGGTGGCGGGGTATGTGTTCGGGCTGGTGCTGCATCCCACCCGGGACGTCTCCGAGGTGGTCGGGATCATCGACCGGTGGGCGGTCCGGCACGGCAAGACGCTGGCCGTCCGCGCCGAGGACCGGCACCGGGTCCCGTCGTCGGTGCAGCCGGTCCCGGGGCCGGAGCTGGCCGCCCGCTCGGACGCCTTGATCAGCATCGGCGGGGACGGCACCATGCTGGGTGCGCTGCGCGCGGCGGTGCACGACCCGAAGCCGGTGCTCGGGGTGCACCTGGGCCGGGTCGGCTTCCTGGTCGAGGTGGAGCCGCCGGACCTGCCGCGGGCGCTGGACCGCCTGGTGGCGCACGACTTCACCATCGAGTCGCACGCCTGCCTGGCCTGCGACGTCTGCGGGGACGACGTGGTGGCGTTCAACGACGTCGCCCTGGTCCGCCAGCCGGGCCTGGGCTTCGTCACCGCCAGCCTCGCCGTCGACGGCCAGGAGTACGGCTACTACCGCTGCGACGCCCTGGTGGTGAGTACGCCGACCGGCTCGACCGCGTACAGCTACGCCGCCGGCGGACCGCTGGTGTCGCCCGCCACCCAGGCGGTGGTGGTGACACCCTCCGCGCCCATGTCGGGCATCTCCCGATCGGTGGTGTTCTCCCCCGAGGAGAGGATCCGGCTCGACCTCCGGCCCAGTTCGGCGCCGGTGGCTGTCGAGGTCGACGGTCTCGTGATCCGCGACGCCGCCACGGAGGGCGCGGTGGAGGCCCGGTACGTCCGCGACGCCGGCCTGGTCGTCCGGCTCGATCCCCGCCGCTACCAGGAGCGCAGCCAGCTCAAGCTCAGCCTGCTCGACCTGCCGCTGCTGCCCGACCAGCTCCGGGAACTGCTGCCCGAGGAGCTGCGCGAGCAGCTCACCCGGCGCGAGCTGACCCCACCCCGCTGACCAGGGACGGGCCGCGGGACGGGAGCCTGCCGCTGACCGGGAGCCCGCCGCCGGGCGGGAGCACCTGCCGGGCGGGAGCAGCCCGCCCGGCCAGCCGCGACGAGCGTCAGCCCTTCGACAGCACCGCGTCGACCAGGGCCTTGGCCTCCTCCTGGATCCGGGCCAGGTGCTCCGGGCCCTGGAACGACTCGGCGTAGATCTTGTAGACGTCCTCGGTGCCGGACGGCCGAGCGGCGAACCAGCCCGACTCGGTGGTCACCTTCAGCCCCCCGATAGGTGCGCCGTTGCCGGGGGCGGTGGTGAGGATGGCCGTGATCGGCTCACCGGCCAACTCGGTCGCGGTCACCTGCTCCGGAGAGAGCTTGCCGAGGACGGCCTTCTCCTCCCGGCTGGCCGGGGCGTCGATGCGGGCGTACGCGGGCGCGCCGAAGCGCTCGGCCAGCTCGGCCCAGTGCTGGCTGGGGCTGCGCCCGGTGGTGGCGATGATCTCCGCGGCGAGCAGGCACAGCAGGATGCCGTCCTTGTCGGTGGTCCAGGTGCTGCCGTCCCGGCGCAGGAAGGACGCGCCGGCGCTCTCCTCGCCGCCGAACCCGACCGCCCCGTCCAGCAGGCCGGGCACGAACCACTTGAAGCCGACCGGCACCTCCAGCAGCGGGCGACCCAGGTCGGCGGCGACCCGGTCGATCATGGAGGAGGAGACCAGGGTCTTGCCGACCGCCGCCGCGGGCCCCCACTGGTCCCTGGTCCGGAACAGGTGGCCGATCGCCACCGCCAGGTAGTGGTTGGGGTTCATCAGGCCACCGTCCGGGGTGACGATGCCGTGCCGGTCGGCGTCGGCGTCGTTGCCGGTGGAGACCTGGAACCGGTCGCGGGCGGCGATCAGCGAGGCCATCGCGTTCGGCGAGGAGCAGTCCATCCGGATCTTGCCGTCGCCGTCGAGGGTCATGAACCGCCAGGTCGGGTCGACGGTCGGGTTGATGACCGTCAGGTCGAGCCGGTGCCGCTCGGCGATCTCGCCCCAGTACGCCACGCTCGCCCCGCCCATCGGGTCGGCGCCGATGCGGACCCCGGCCTCGCGGATCGCGGCGATGTCCAGCACGGCCGGCAGGTCGTCGACGTACCGGGCCAGGAAGTCGTACTCCCCGGTGGTGTCGGCGGCCCGGGCCCGCGCGTACGGGAGGCGCTTCACCTCCTTGAGCCCGGCGGTGAGGATGGCGTTCGCGCGGTCCTGGATCCACTTGGTGACGTCGGTGTCGGCGGGCCCGCCGTGGGTGGGGTTGTACTTGAAGCCGCCGTCGTCGGGTGGGTTGTGCGACGGGGTGATCACGATGCCGTCGGCGAGGCCGGCGCTGCGCCCGCGGTTGTGGGTGAGGATGGCGTGCGACAGCGCCGGGGTGGGCGTGTAGCCGTCGCGGCTGTCCAGCAGCACGGTGACCTCGTTGGCGGCGAGCACCTCCAGCGCGTTGACCGCCGCCGGGGCGGAGAGCGCGTGGGTGTCCCGGGCGAGGAACAGCGGGCCGTCCAGGCCCCGCTCCCGCCGGTAGTCGCAGAGCGCCTGGGTGACGGCGAGGATGTGGTCCTCATTGAAGGCGTTCTTCAGGCTGGACCCGCGATGGCCGGAGGTGCCGAAGGAGACCTGCTGCGCCGGGTCCGCCGGATCGGGGTGCGCGGCGTAGTAGGCGGTGACCAGCCGGGGCACGTCGACCAGGTCGGCGGGCTCGGCGGGCTGGCCGGCGCGGGGGTGGGCCACTGCGGGGTCCTCCTTGCGAATTCGGGCGGTCAGGGCTCGACGGTCTGGCCCTTGCCGATGACCACGGTGCCGTTGTCGGAGACGGTGTAGCGCTGGCGGTCCTTCTCCAGGTCGACGCCGATCTCGGCGCCCTCCGGGACGTAGACGTTCTTGTCCAGGATGGCCCTTCGGACCACCGCGTGTCGGCCGATCTCGACACCCTCCATGAGCACGGCGCCGTCCACGTGCGCCCAGGAGTGGACCTTCACCTTCGGCGAGACGATCGAGTTCTCCACCAGCGAGCCCGAGATCACCGACCCGGGCGAGATCAACGAGCCGACCGCCCGGCCGACCCGCTCCCCCCAGGCGTGGACGAACTTGGCCGGCGGGTAGGGCGGCTGGTTGCTGTAGATCGGCCAGTCGAAGTTGTAGAGGTTGAACACCGGGTGGACGTTGATCAGGTCCATGTGGGCGTCGTAGAACGAGTCGAGCGTTCCCACGTCCCGCCAGTAGCCCCGGTCCCGGTCCGTGCTGCCGGGCACCTCGTTGTCCTTGAAGTCGTAGACGTTGGCCTCGCCTCGATCGACCAGCATCGGGATGATGCTGCCGCCCATGTCGTGCTTGCTGCTCTTGTCCTCGGCGTCGTGCTCGACGGCGTCGATCAGGGCCTTCGTGGTGAAGACGTAGTTGCCCATCGAGGCGTAGATCTGGTCCGGCGCGTCGGGCAGCCCCACCGCGTCGGTGGGCTTCTCGCGGAACGCCCGGATCCGCCGGCCTTCCTCGCCGACCTCGATCACGCCGAACTGGTTCGCCGTCGACAGCGGCTGCCGGATGCCCGCCACGGTGACCGCGGCGCCCGAGGCGATGTGGTCCTCCACCATCTGCCGCGGGTCCATCCGGTAGATGTGGTCCGCGCCGAAGACGATCACGTAGTCCGGCTGCTCGTCGTAGATCAGGTTGAAGCTCTGGTAGATCGCGTCGGCCGAGCCGGCGAACCACCACGGGCCGCGGCGCTGCTGCGCCGGCACCGGGGTGACGTAGTTGCCGAGCATCGTCGACATGCGCCACGTCGTGGTGATGTGCCGGTCCAGTGAGTGGGACTTGTACTGGGTCAGCACGACGATCCGGAGGTAGCCGGCGTTCGCCAGGTTGGAGAGGACGAAGTCGACCATGCGGTACATCCCGCCGAAGGGGACGGCGGGCTTCGCCCGGTCGGTGGTGAGGGGCATCAGGCGCTTGCCCTCCCCGCCGGCCAGGACGATCGCGAGCACCTTGGCAGCCATGCTCAGACGCTATCGATCCTGCCCCGACTTCACCACTCGTACGGGCACAGTTCCGCGCCGGGTGCGCGGCGGGCTTCTGCACTAGGGTGCCGGTCATGACGGATTCCGCTCGGCTGCGCGTTGATCTGCTCACCCGGGAGTACCCGCCGGAGGTGTACGGCGGGGCCGGGGTGCACGTCGAGTACCTGGCGCGCGAGCTGCGCCGCCTCGCCGACGTGCGGGTGCACTGCTTCGGTGCGCCGCGCGACGAGCCGGGCGTCACCGCGTACCCCGAGCCGGCGGAACTGGCCGGCGCGAACCCGGCGCTGCGGACCATGGGTGTCGACCTGGAGATGGCGGCCGGCTGCGCCGGCACCGACGTGGTGCACAGCCACACCTGGTACGCCAACCTGGCCGGCCATACCGCGAAGCTGCTGTACGGGGTGCCGCACGTGGTCACCGCGCACAGCCTGGAGCCGCTGCGCCCGTGGAAGGCCGAACAGCTCGGCGGCGGGTACGCCCTCTCCTCGTGGTGCGAGCGCACGGCGGTGGAGGCCGCCGACGCGGTGATCGCGGTCAGCGAGGGGATGCGGCGGGATGTGCTGACGGCCTACCCGGCGGTGAACCCGGACCGGGTGCGGGTGGTCTACAACGGCATCGACACCGGGCAGTACACCCCGGACCACGGCACCGACGTGGTGGACCGGCTCGGCATCGACCCGTCCCGCCCCAGCGTGGTCTACGTCGGGCGGATCACCCGGCAGAAGGGCCTGCCCTACCTGCTGCGGGCGGCCCGGGAGCTGCCCGCCGACACCCAGCTCGTGCTGCTCGCCGGCGCCCCCGACACCCCGGACATCGCGGCCGAGGTGGAGGAACTGGTCGCCGAGCTGCAGGCCACCCGCGCCGGGGTGGTCTGGGTGGCCGCGATGCTGCCCAAGCACGAGGTGATCCAGGTGCTCACCCACGCCACGATCTTCGCCTGCCCGTCCGTGTACGAGCCGATGGGCATCGTCAACCTGGAGGCGATGGCCTGCGAGACGGCCGTGGTGGCGACCGCCACCGGCGGCATCCCCGAGGTGGTCGTCGACGGCGAGACCGGGCTGCTGGTGCCGATCGACCAGGCCTCCGACGGCAGCGGCCGGCCGCTGGATCCGGAACGGTTCGTGGCCGACCTGGCGGCCCGGCTCAACGAGCTGCTGGCCGAACCGGCGCGCACCGCCGAATTCGGCCGGGCCGGGCGGCGCCGGGCGGTGGAGCACTTCTCCTGGGACACGATCGCGCGGCGGACGCTGGAGGTGTACCGGTCGGTGGGCGCCGCCGGCTGACACGCCGGTCAGGTGCCGGGCGAGATCAACGCCAGCTTCGGGAAGTACGTACGGTACCGGCCACCGTCCCGGGTCAACAGGCGGTACCCGCATACCGCCGCATGGGCTCCGATGTAGAAGTCGGCGATCGGTGAACGCTCGGTTCCGCCCTGCGCGCGGTACCGCGCGTACGCCTTGCCGGCCAGGAAGCCCGCCGGATACGGCAGTTCCTCGCGCAGGAAGTCCGCGGCCGGCAGCGCTTCGTCAAGTTCATCGATGGTGGCGAAGCGCACCGACACCTCGGCGTACACGATCGGATCAATGACCAGAGCACCGGCGTCCCGGGCGGCAGCCAGGGCGTCGCCCGACCACTGCGCCCAGCGCGGGTCCTCGGTGAAGATGTCCAGCAGGACGTTGGTGTCGACCAGAGTGGTGGCCGAGTCACCCGCTCGGGCGGCGACGGCCCGGACCCGCTCACTCGCCACGGAGCAGTTCCATCAACTCGTCCGTGGACATCCCCTCGGCTGCTCGGGCCCCACCGCGCCCGCGCATGTGGCGGACCAGGCGTTGCCCCCGGGTTTCGGCGCCGCTCACCCGCACGATCCGCAACGCGCCGCCCTCCTCGACGACGTCGACCTCGTCGCCCTCGTGCAGGCCGTACCGGGCGCGCAGGGCGGCGGGGATGGTCACCTGCCCTTTGCTGTTCAGCTTCATCGCGGCCCCTCCTGACACGTATTACCAATGATACGTGTCAGGGGCTACCCATGGGCCCGACGGGTAAAGCACGTCTCGACCCGAGCGCGAAGCGATCTCGCGCAGTAGGTTGAACCGGTGACTGGACGGTTCCCGATCGAAGACGTCTCCCCCGTCGTCTCCTGCGGTCGCTACCCGGCCAAGGCCGTGGTGGACGAACTCGTACCGGTGTCGGCCCGCGCCTATCGCGAGGGACACGACGCGCTCGGCTGCAACGTGGTCTGGCTCGGCCCGGACGGCGCGGCCCGCCCGTTCACCCGGCTGCGGCCCGGCGAGCCCGGCCAGGACCGCTGGCACGCCACCATCCGCCCGGACGCGGTCGGCACCTGGCGATTCGCCGTCGAGGCGTTCCACGATCCGTACCTGACCTGGCAGAACGCGGTCACCAAGAAGCTCGCCGCCGGCCAGGGCCCGGCGGAGCTGGCCAACGACCTGGCCGAGGGCGCCCGGGTGCTGGAGGCGGCGCTGGAGCTGGTGCCGGCGGCCGACCGGGCGCGGGTCCGGGCGGCGGCGGCCGCGCTGCGCGCCGGCGACCTGGAGCTGCGCCGGCGGGTCGGCCCGGCGCTCGACCTGGCCACGCTGCTCTGGGACCATCCGGTCCGGGAGCTGGTCACCACCGGCGAGGAATACCAGCTCTGGGTGGACCGGCCCCGGGCGCTCTACTCCGCCTGGTACGAGTTCTTCCCCCGCTCCGAGGGCGCGATCCCGGCCACCGCCGACGCGCCGGCCCAGTCAGGCACCTTCGGCACCGCCGTCGACCGGCTCCCCGGGGTCGCGGCGATGGGCTTCGACGTGCTCTACCTGCCGCCGATCCATCCGATCGGCCGGGTCAACCGCAAGGGCCGCAACAACTCCCTCACCGCCGGGCCGGACGACGTCGGCTCGCCGTGGGCGATCGGCGCCGCCGAGGGCGGCCACGACGCCATCCACCCCGACCTGGGTACGCCGGAGGACTTCCGCGCCTTCCTCGCCGCCGCCGCCGAGCAGGGCCTGGAGGTGGCGATGGACCTGGCGTTGCAGTGCGCCCCGGACCACCCGTGGGTGACCGAGCACCCGGAGTGGTTCACCACCCGGGCCGACGGCAGCATCGCGTACGCGGAGAACCCGCCGAAGAAGTACCAGGACATCTACCCGCTGAACTTCGACAACGACCCGGCGGGCATCCGGGCGGAGATCCTGCGGGTGGTGCTGCACTGGGTCGGCGAGGGGATCCGGATCTTCCGGGTCGACAACCCGCACACCAAGCCGTTCGACTTCTGGCACTGGCTGATCTGGGAGGTCAAGCAGGTCGACCCGGACGTGCTCTTCCTCGCCGAGGCGTTCACCCGTCCGGCGATCATGCACGGCCTCGGCAAGATCGGCTTCACCCAGTCGTACACGTACTTCACCTGGCGCACCAGCGCGGCCGAGATGCGGGCGTACTGCGAGGAGCTGGTCGCGGCGGCCGACTACATGCGACCGAACTTCTGGCCCAACACGCCGGACATCCTGCACGATTCCCTCCAGCACGGCGGCCCGCCGATGTTCAAGATCCGGGCGGTGCTGGCCGCGCTGCTCTCCCCCTCCTGGGGCATGTACGCCGGCTTCGAGCTCTTCGAACACGTCGCCCGCCCCGGCGCCGAGGAATACCTGGACAACGAGAAGTACGAGCTGCGCCCCCGGGACTGGGCCGACGCCGAGGCGCACGGCCGCTCGCTCGCCCCGTTCATCACCACCCTCAACCGGGTACGCCGCGACAACCCCGCCCTGCACCGGCTGCGCAACCTGCGCTTCCACGACATCGACAACCCGGCGCTGCTCTGCTGGTCCAAGCACGACCCGGACACCGGCAACACCGTGCTGGTGATCTGCTCGTTCGACTCCCGCACCGTGCAGTGGGGCAACACCACCCTGGACATGCCGGCGCTCGGCCTCGACTGGCACGACCGGTTCACCGTCCACGACGAGCTGACCGGGGTCAGCTACGACTGGGGGCAGCGCAACGCCGTCCGGCTCGACCCGTACCTGCAACCCGCGCACGTCTTCAGCGTGCGGCGCGCCGCCGCACCGGCCGCACCGGACCCGGCGAACCCGGTGGCGCCCGACCTGACCGTCGAGGACGTGCCCGCCGACCTGTCCGGCGGCACCGCCCCGACCGCACCGGCCGTGGAGGACGAGGAACGATGGAGCAGCTGATCTCCGGCCAGGCGTACGACCCGCACGCCGTGCTCGGCGCGCATCCGGCAGCCGGGCGCACCACCATCCGGACCCTGCGGCGCGGCGCGACCGATGTGGCCGTGCTCGCCGGCGACGAACGGCACCCGATGAAGCGGGTGCACGACGTCGGCGTCTTCGAGGCCGTGCTGCCCGGCGAGGTGCTCGACTACCGGGTCGAGGTCGACGGCATGGTGCACGACGACCCGTACCGCCACCCGCCCACGCTGGGTGAGCTGGACCTGCACCTCATCGGCGAGGGGCGGCACGAGCGGCTCTGGGAGGTGCTCGGCGCCCGGGTGTTGGACGAGGGCGTGGCCTTCACCGTCTGGGCCCCGAACGCCCGCGGGGTGCGGGTGGTCGGCGACTTCACCGGCTGGGCACCCGACGACGGCTGGCCGATGCGTTCCCTCGGCGCCAGCGGGGTGTGGGAGATCTTCGTGCCGGGCGTGCCGGTCGGCGCCCGCTACAAGTACCGGATCCTCGGCGCCGACGGGCACTGGCGGGACAAGGCCGACCCGCTGGCCGCGCGCACCGAGGTGCCACCGGCCACCGCCTCGGTGGTGCACCACTCCACGTACGAGTGGGGCGACGCGGCCTGGCTGGCGCGCCGGGCGAAGCGGCGACCGCACCAGGAGCCGATGAGCGTGTACGAGGTGCACCTCGGCTCCTGGCGGCCCGGCCTCGGCTACCGCGACCTCGCCGAGCAGCTCACCGAGTATGTGACCACCATGGGTTTCACCCACGTGGAGTTCCTGCCGGTGATGGAGCACCCGTTCGGCGGCTCCTGGGGCTACCAGGTCACCGGCTACTACGCCCCCACCGCCCGATTCGGCGACCCGGACGACTTCCGCCACCTGGTGGACCGGCTGCACCAGGCCGGCATCGGCGTGCTCCTCGACTGGGTGCCGGCCCACTTCCCGCGCGACGAGTGGGCCCTGGCCCGCTTCGACGGCACCCCGCTCTACGAGCACCCCGACCCGCGCCGCGGCGAGCACCCCGACTGGGGCACGTACGTCTTCGACTTCGGCCGCCGGGAGGTGCGCAACTTCCTGGTGGCGAACGCGCTCTACTGGTGCGAGCAGTTCCACGCCGACGGGCTGCGGGTCGACGCGGTCGCCTCGATGCTCTACCTGGACTACTCCCGCCAGGAGGGCCAGTGGGTGCCCAACGTGCACGGCGGCCGGGAGAACCTGGAGGCGATCGCGTTCCTCCAGGAGGCCAACGCCACCGTCTACAAGCACCACCCTGGGGTGGTGATGGTCGCCGAGGAGTCCACCGCCTGGCCGGGTGTCACCCGCCCGACGGCTGAGGGCGGGCTGGGCTTCGGCTTCAAGTGGAACATGGGCTGGATGCACGACACCCTGCTCTACACCTCGAAGGACCCGATCTACCGGCAGCACCACCACCATCAGCTCACCTTCTCCCTCGCGTACGCGTGGAGCGAGAACTACGTGCTGCCGATCAGCCACGACGAGGTGGTGCACGGAAAGGGTTCGCTGGCCGGCAAGATGCCCGGCGACACCTGGCAGCAGCTGGCCAACGTCCGGGCACTGCTGGCGTACATGTGGGCGCACCCTGGCAAGCAGTTGCTCTTCATGGGCTGCGAGCTGGCCGACGACCGGGAGTGGAGCGAGGAGCGCGGCCTCGACTGGTACCTGCTGCACGACCCGGCGCGGGCCGGCGTGCAGCGCCTGGTCGGCGATCTGAACCGCGTCTACCGGGCCACCCCGGCGCTGTGGGCGCAGGACACCGACCCGGCCGGCTTCCGCTGGATCGCCGGGGATGACGTCGCCAACAACACCGTCTCGTTCGTGCGGATCGCCCCGGACGGCGCCACCCTGGTCTGCGTGGCGAACTTCTCCGCCCGGCCGTTGGAGGGCTACCGGATCGGCCTGCCGGCCAGTGGCACCTGGACCGAGGTGATCAACACGGACGCCCACCACTACGGCGGCTCGGGCGTGGGCAACCTGGGCGCGGTGCACGCGGAGAGCGTCCCCTGGCACGGGCTGGCGGCGTCCGCGACGCTGCGGGTGCCGCCGCTGGGCGCCCTCTGGCTCCGCCGCGACTGATCCCGGTCTAGCGGGTTAACACCGTCAGGTCGGCGATCTGGCGGTGTCCGGCCCCCTTCGACACCGCCACATCCCCGAACTGGCGTCGAACTGCGAGCGCCACGGCGGGCGCCGGTCACACCAGGCCCGCCTCCCGCAGCAGCTTCCAGAGGCCGGCGCCGTCCGGCGCGGCGAGCCACTTCTGCCCGACCGGGCCGGCGGACGGGCGGCCGGGCGGGGCGGGCAGGCTACCGGCCAGCACCGATTGAGTGGGCGACAGCCGGCGGATCGCCACCCCGGCCACGTTGTCCGGGTGCGCGGCGGCGAACTCGCGGTAGATCTCCTGGTCGTGCTGCCCGTCGTCGCCGATCAGCAGCCACCGGACGTCCGGGAACTCCCGGGCCAGCCGGGCCAGGGTGGCCCGCTTGTGCTCCTTGCCGCTGCGGAACCACCGGTCGGCCGTCGGCCCCCAGTCGGTGAGCAGGAGCGGCCCCGCCGGGTAGAGGTGCCGGGAGAGAAACCGGGTGAGCGTCGGCGCGACGTTCCAGGCGCCCGTGGACAGGTAGAAGACGGGGGCGCCGGGGTGGGCGGTGACCAGCCGCTCGTAGAGCACCGCCATGCCGGGCACGGCGGCCCGGGCGTGCTCGTCGAGGACGAAGGTGTTCCAGGCGGCGAGCAGCGGCCGGGGCAGCGCGGTGACCATGACCGTGTCGTCGATGTCGGAGAGGATGCCGAACCGGACGTTCGGGTCGAGCACGCGGACCAGGGCCTCGACCGGCTCGGCGTCGGGGACGCTGAGGCGTACGCTGCCCCAGCCGGGGGTGAAGTCGGCCTCGATGACGGTGTCGACGAAGCCGCTGCGGTCCGCCGTCGTCTCGTGGCGTACGTCGCCGGCCTCGATGGTCACCGTGGCGTGCTTGGCGGGGAGGGTGGCGAAGCTGCGCCAGCCGCGGACCTTCTCCGGTCGGGCCCGCTGGCGGACGTCCGGCCGGCCGAGCAGCACCCGGCAGAGCACCCGCGCCCAGCCCGGGGCGCCGTACCCGGCGTACGCGATGATGTTGACCTTCCAACCCGTGCGCCGCAGCCGGCGCTCGACCAGGCCGTGGACGGCGTCCTCGATCCGTGCGGCCCGGTGCAGCCGCGGTACGGCGAGCTCTCCGGCAGGTGTGGCGGGCACGCTGTCACCCTGCCACACGCGGGCGACAGCGGCCACGCGAGTGCGGCCGGCCCCGACTCCGCCGATCCGCCCCGCCGCCGGGCGGCACCGTGAAAAACTGCGGTCGGGACGACGACGGGGGCGTTGGTCGTGTCGACAGCTGTGCAGCACCGCGGGTGGTGGCACCCCACACTCGATCGACCGGCGCTCGTCGCCCTGCTGCTCGGGGCGGCCGGGGTCGGCTACCGGCTGGTCCTGACCCTGCTGACCCTGCCCGGCTCGAACAGCGACGAGGCGACGTTCGGCCTCGCCGCCCTGCACATCGCCGCCGGCCGCGAGCGGCCGGTCTTCCTGTACGGCCAGCACTACATGGGCGTGCTGGAGTCCTACCTGGCGGCCCCGTTGGTCGGCTGGGCCGGGCCGAGCTGGCCGGTGCTGCGGCTGCCATTGCTGGTGCTCTACGCGGTCTTCCTCTGGCTGGTGTACCGGCTGACCCGTCGCCTCTACTCCCCCTGGCTGGCCACCTTCGTGGTGGGGCTGCTGGCGCTCGGTTCGGAGCGGGTGGTCCGGGACCAGCTCACCGTGGTGGGTGGGCGGCCGGAGGTCAAGCCGGCGGTGCTGGCGATGCTGCTGATCGCGGTGGCTCTCGGCGAACGCCGGGTGCGGCACCGCTGGCTGGCCACCGGCGTGTTCGGCCTGCTCGCCGGGCTGGCGCTCTGGTCGGACTGGCTGATCGTGCCCTACCTGGCGGTGGCCGGGATCGTGCTGCTCTGGGCGGCGCCCCGGGACCTGATCGGCTGGCCCGGTGTGCTGCTGATCGCCGGCTTCGTGGTCGGGGTCGCCCCGATGATCAAGGACAATCTCGATGCCCCGCCCGGGCAGGACTCGCTGTCGGTGTTCCGGCAGATCAGCACGAAGGCGGGCGCGGCGCCGTCCTGGTCGGACCGGGTGCACGGCGGCCTGCTGGAGGGGGTGCCGCTGGCCGGCGGGCTCTGCCGGGCGGCCGGCTGCGCCCGGTGGCAGGAGTGGTTCGGGCTGCTCTACCCGGTGCTGCTGGTGGCCGCCGCCGTGCTGGGGCTGCTCGCCCTCCGGCGGGCCGCCGGCGCCGCCGGACGGGTCCGGGCGGTCGCGCACCTCGCCCTCGTCGTCGGGGCCGTGCTGACCCTGCTCGGGTACGTGCGCAGCCCGCTCGCCGCGACCGATCCGCTGGGCAACGCCCGCTACCTGTCGGTGCTGCAGATCTCGCTGCCGGCGGTGCTGTGGCCGCTCTGGCTGGCCGCTGCGCGAGCCTGGCGGGGCACGGCGGGAGTGGCGGCCCGGGTCGGCGGGGCGGTGGCCGGCCTGGTGCTGGCCGCGGTGGCCGCGGCGACGGTGGCGGCCACCGTGGCGTTCGTCGCGGACGCCCCCTCGGTGCGGGCCGAGGAGCGGCAGACCCGCGAGCTGGCCGACGCGGTCCGTGGGGCCGGGCTGCACGAGGTGTACGGGGACTACTGGACCTGCAACCGGCTGATCTTCAACACCGGCGAGGCGGTGGTCTGCGGGGTGCTCGACGGCAACCTGACCCCGGGGCAGAACCGCTACCCGCCGTACTGGCGGCAGGTGGGGCGGGCGGCCCGGCCCGGGTACGTGCTCAAGGCTGGGTCGTCGGCGGAGCGCACGCTGCGCTGGTGGCTCGGCGACGGGGCCGACGCCGCCGTGGTCGCCGAGGTCGGCGGCTATCGCGTGTACCACCCGGAGAGCGCCGTACGGCCCTGGCGCTGAGGTTGGGTCGTACGCTGAGCCGATGCTCATCCTGCTGCCCCCGTCCGAGGGGAAGGCCGAGGCCGGCACCGGTCGCCGGCTGGACCTGTCCCGGCTCTCGCTGCCGGAGCTGACCCCGGCCCGGGAGGAGGTGCTGGCCGCGCTCGTCGCGCTCTGCGCCGGGCCCGACGAGGCGGCGGCCCGGGCCGCGCTGGGCCTCAGCGAAGGGCAGGGCGGCGAACTGCGCCGCAACGCCCGGCTGCGCGTGGCGGCGACCGCGCCGGCCGACCGGATCTACACCGGGGTGCTCTACGAGGCGCTCGACCTGGCCTCGCTGCCACCCGCCGCGGCCCGGCTGGCCCGCCGCTCGGTGCTGGTCAGCTCCGGCCTGTGGGGCGCGGTACGCCTCACCGACCGGATCCCGCCGTACCGCTGCCCGGTGGGGGCGAAGCTGCCGGGGATCGGCGCGCTGTCGGCGTACTGGCGGCGGGCGCTGGTCCCGGCGATGGCGGCGGCGGCCGGCCGGGGGCCGGTGCTGGACCTGCGTTCCGGCGCGTACGCGGCCACCTGGGCGCCGCGCGGGGAGGTCGCGGAGCGCACGGTGACGGTGCGGGTGCTGCACGAGCGCGACGTCGACGGCGTGCCGACCCGGTCAGTGGTGAGCCACTTCAACAAGGCCACCAAGGGCCGGCTGGTCCGCGACCTGCTCACGGCCGGCGTCCGGCCGCGCACCACCGCCGCCCTGGTGGGAGCGCTGCGGGACCTGAAGTACACGGTCGAGGAGCAGCCCGCGCCCGCCGGCCGGCCACGCCAGGTTGACGTCGTCGTGACGGAGTTGTAGCCGCAATTTTTCCTCAAGGCTCGGGCGCAGCGGTTTCGTCGTGCCGGCCAGGGGGCCACGGTAAGGGAACCCCACGCCGACAAGGAGTTCCTGCCATGGCCTCCGACTCCACGCTGCTCGACCGGCCACACCGGTCGCTGCCGCTCCCACCGCTGGACTGGCTGACCCTGGCCGACGCGTTCGAGGTCGCCTGCCTGATGCGCTGCACCCCACCCCCGGCCACCGACGGCCGCCGGGTCGACACCGGCACGTACCGGGGCGGGGTCGCCGAGTTCAACCACGAGGCCGCGGCGCACCGGATGCGGCAGCTGCTCGGCCGCCTGGACGTACCGGTGGAGCACGAGCTGACCACCGGCGGCCTGCGCCGCCGCTACGAGCTGCACCGGCTGTCCGTGCCCCGGGAGCACTGGTCGGCGTACGCGATCCTGCTGGAGACCGGCTGGCGGCAGGGCCGCCGGGAGCTGCTCGGGGGGCCCGTCCCCGGCGCCTCCCCGGCCCGGCGGGTGTGGCGGCCCCGGTTGGCCGCGGCGGCCTGGCGCGCGGCGCTGCTGGCCGGCGGGCGGCACGTCCGCCGGCATTGTCTCGGCGTCCGGCTGACCGACCGGGACCTGGCCGCGGTCCTGGTCCGCAGCGCGGCGCTGCTGGACGTCCCGGCGGTGCTCCGGCCCGGCGGCGGCTGCTTCCTGGTGAGCGTGCCCAACGGGCCGCACCGCGCGCGGATCGTGGACAGCGCCACCCTCGCCCCGGCGCAGGCCTGCTGAGCCGTCCGCCCGGCCCGGCCGCCGCGCGGCGCCGCCGGGCCGAACCGTCCGCACCGCGCCGGGCGGGACCACCGGCGCCGCGTCCGGGCTTGCGCGGCGGCGGGTGCACAGCGCAGAGTGCAGCGCGTGAGCCGACGCTGGTCTGTGCGCGGCCGGCGGCCGACCTCGGCGCCGGCGGCCCTGGTGCTGCTGTTGGTGTCGACCCTCGGCGGGCTCGCCGGCTGCCGGGACGCGCCGACCCCGGCCGTGCGGATCCGGATCGCCACGGGCAGCCCGACCGCCGTCTACCACGCCTTCGGCCAGTCGCTGGCCGCCATCCTCAACCGGGAGCTGCCCGGGGTGCAGGCCAGCGTGGTGGTCACCGCGGCGTCCGCGCAGAACGTCCGGCTGGTCGGCGCTGGGGAGGCGGAGCTGGGCTTCACCCAGGCCGACGTGCTGCCACCCCGGTCCCCGGACCACCCCGCCGTACTCGCCGTCGCCCGGGTCTACGACGACCTGCTGCACCTGGTCACCACCGCCGGCGGCCCGGTACGCACGCTCGCCGACCTGCGCGGGCGGCGGGTGTCGGTGGGCGCCTACGGCTCCGGCACCGAGGTCACCGCCATTCGCCTGCTGGAGGTGGCGCAGCTCGGCGGCGACCAGGTCTGGCAGGAGCACCTGGGCCTGGACGACTCGCTGGCGGCGCTACGGGCCGGCCGGATCGACGCGTTCTTCTTCTCCGGCGGCCTGCCGGTACGCGGCGTCGCGGACCTTGCCGGAAGCACCGCGATCCGGCTGGTCGACCTGGGTGAGTGGACCGAGCCGCTGCGCCGCCGGTACGGGCAGGTGTACGTGACCCGGGACGTTCCCCGCTCGGTGTACGGCGTGGACCCGATCAGCACGGTGGCCAACCCGAACTACCTCATCGTCCGCGCCGACCTACCGGAGGCGTTGGTGCGGGAGCTGACCCGGCTGCTGATGGATCGCCGGGAGGAGCTGGCCGCGGCCCATCCGGCGGCCGGGCGGATGAGTCCCCGGTCCGCGATCGTCACCACCCCGCTCCCGTTGCATCCGGGGGCGGCGGGCTGGTACAGGTCGACCAAACCCTGACCCCGACCCTGGGAGCCGCAGCGCGGGCTCAGCCGGCGGCGGAGCCGACCCGCTCGGCCGGGTCGGTGCCGTCCGCGCCGTCGCCGCTCGCCGGGCCCGTGAGGGGGTCCTCCGGGCTCGGGAACCACAGCTCGGCGACCAGCCCCCGGGGCCGGCCCTGGCGCATCGTCAACCGGCCGTCGGAGGCGTCGACCAGCACCGCCACGATGGTCAGCCCGAGCCCGGCCCCGTCCACGTTCTGCACGTCGGGCGCCCGCCAGAACCGCTCGGTGGCCTGGTCGAGCTGGCTGGCCGTCATGCCCGGGCCGGTGTCCCGCACCTGCAGCGCGATTCCGCCGTCGGCGGGGCGTACCGCCACGGTCACCTCTGCCCCGGTACCGCTGAACTTGACCGCGTTGTCGATCAGCGCGTCGAGCGCCTGGTCGATCGCGGTCGGCACGGTCCGGGCGTACGCGGGCGCCGCGGCCGCGTCCAGCCGGAGGGTGACCGACCGGTGCCGGGCCAGCGGCAGCCAGGCCGCCACCCGGGAGGCCGCGACCTCGGCGGCGTCCACGGTGACCCGCTGGTTCTCCGCCCGTTCGGCCCGGGCCAGGGTGAGCAGGGCGTCGAGCAGGGTGGCCAGCCGGTCGGTCTCCTCCAGCGCCAGCCGGTGCTCGGCGCGGCCGTCGTCGTCGGTCAGGCTCGGTCCCAGCTCCTCCACCCGCAGCCGCAGCGCGGTCAGCGGGTTGCGCAGCTGGTGGCTGGCGTGCGCCACGAACGCCCGCTGCCGGTCCATCACGTCGGAGACCGCGTCGGCCATGTTGTTGAAACTCGCCGCCAGCCGGCGCAGCTCGGGCGGACCGAGCCGGGGGCGTACCCGGGCGGTGCGGTCGCCCTCGGCGATCTCGTGGGTCACCGCGTCCAGCTCGGTGACCGGACGCAGCACCCAGCCGGCCAGCCCGAACGCGGTGGAGATGCAGGCCAGCACCACGAGCAGGCCGATCGCGGTGAGCAGCACCCACCAGGAGGCCACGGTACGTCGGACCTTGCCGGCCGGGGTCGCGGTGACCACCGCGCCGAGCACCTCGCCGCCGTCGGTGACCGGGACCGCCACCACGACCGGTTCGTCCACCCAGGGCCACACCGAGTCGGGCCCGCTGAACTGCTGGCCCGCCAGCGCGGTGTCCAGGGCGACCACGGTGCCCGGGCCGGGCTCCCAGCTCACCGAGGCGGTCACGGTACCGCCCTCCCGGTCGACCAGCGCGGCCGCGATGCCGTACAGGTCGTCGTAGGCGGCCAGCTCGCTGTCGAGCGGGCCGGGCCCGCCGCCGCGCAGCGCCGGGCCGCCCAGCGAGGCGAACCGGGTGGCGTCGGCGAGCCGGTCGGCGCGGACCCGGTCGGTCTCCCGGGTGGCCAGGGTGACCGCCAGCGGCGTCTCCAGGGCCATCAGCACCAGCACCATCAGCAGCAGATAGCTGATCACCAGCCGGCGGCGCACCCCGGCCCCCTCACTCGCCGCGGAGCCGGTAGCCGACCCCGCGTACGGTCTCCACCAGCTTCGGGTCGCCGAGCTTGCCCCGCAGCGAGCCGACGTGCACCTCGACCGTGTGCCGGTCCGCCCAGGTGGTGCCCCAGACGTCGAGCAGGATCCGGTCCCGCGGCACGGCCACGCCGGGCTGCCGGGCCAGGGAGAGCAGGATGTCGAACTCCTTGCGGGTGAGCGCCACCGCTCGGCCGGCCACGCTGACCGTCCGGCCGCCCACGTCGATGCGGACCGCGCCCGCCTCGATCAGGTTGCGCTCCGGCACGGTGTGCGCCGCCCGCCGCAGCACCGCCTCGATGCGCGCCTGGAGCTCCACCATCGAGAACGGCTTGACCACGTAGTCGTCGGCGCCCAGCCGGAGGCCGAGCACCCGGTCGCGTTCCTCGCCCCGGGCGGTCACCGCGATGATGCCGAGCTGGCTGCTGCGCCGGCGCAGTTCCCGGCACAGGTCGGTGCCGTCGCCGTCGGGCAGGGTCAGGTCGAGCAGCACCAGATCGCAGGGGGCGGCGGAGAGGGCGGCTTCCACGGTGGCGGCGTGCTCCACCTCGTAGCCCCGCCGGATCAGCGCGGAGGACAGGGCGCCGGCCACCCGACGATCGTCCTCGACCAGGAGGATCCGCACCCGTGCCTCCGTTCCCTCTACCTGCTGCCCACGCATCGTGGCAGACGTGCGCGCGCGACGGGAGTCCCGGGCAGGGCCTGGCCCTCGGCAGAATTACCGTAAATAGGCGGTTTTCACACCCCGTCTGTGGCTCGACTCGTTGCACAGATCGTGGCCGCCGTCTCCGTGGACATCCCCGCCGGCCCCGAGGCCCTCGCCCGCGCGGAGAGCCGCCCCGGGAGGCCTCCGCGACCGCTGCGGCGCTGGCACCCGGCGGCGACGGCGGTCGGCCTGTACGCCCTGCTGCGACTCAGCGGACTGCTCATCCTCGCGGTCGCCGCCCACCGGTCCGGCGCGGACTTCTGGTCGCTGCTGCACAGCCGGTTCGACGGCATCTGGTACGTGGGTATCGCCGACGACGGATACGACACCGGGATGGTCGGCAACCACCCGGAGTCCCAGAGCACGCTGCCGAACCTGCCGTTCTTCCCGCTCTACCCGGGGCTGATCGCGGCGGTCGCCGCCGTCTCCACGTTCTCCACCCAGGTCGCCGCGCTGATCGTCACCTGGACGGCCGGCCTGGCCGCCGCCTGGGGCGGCTACGCCGTCGGCGCGCACCTCCACTCCCGCCGGGTCGGCCTGGTCCTGGTGGCCCTCTGGGCGGTCCTGCCGCACGCCATCGTGCAGAACATGGCCTACACGGAGACGGTGTTCACCGCGCTCGTCGCGTGGACGCTGTACGCGCTGCTCCGCCGGCAGTGGCTGGCCGCCGGCCTGCTCTGCCTGATCGCCGGACTGGCCCGCCCGACCGCCTCGGCCCTGATCGCCGCGGTGGGGCTGGCCGCTCTGGTGGCGATCATCCGCCGTCAGGACGGCTGGCGGCCGTGGGCCGCAGGGATACTCGCCCCGCTCGGCTACCTCGGTTACCTGGCCTGGATCGGGCAACGGTTGGGTCGGGCCGACGCCTACTTCGTGATGCAGGAGAAGTACTGGCGGATCGGCTTCGACGGCGGCGTCTCGACGGTCACGATGCTGAACAGGGTCCTGGTCGAACCGGCCGCGCTGCCCATGTACGTCTCCACCCTGCTGCTGGGCATCGCGCTGGTGCTGATCGCGCTGCTCGTGCTGCACCGCTACCCGCTGCCGCTGGTGGTCTACGCGGTCGCGTGCGTCCTGATGAGCATCGGCACGGAGAACTACTACTGGGCGAAGGGCCGCTACCTGATGCCCGCCTTCGTGCTGCTCCTGCCGATCGCGGTGGGGCTGGCGAAGGCGCGGCGGAGCAACATGCTGGCGGTGTTCGGGTTTCTCCTGCTCGCCTCCGCCTGGTACGGCACCTACCTGAGCCTGCAGTGGAAGTACTCCCCGTGACCGTGGCCGCCCCGTCGTGCCCAGGACGCGACCGACCGGGCGCCGACGTGCTGGCGGCGCCGCCCGGCTGAGGGCTCGATATGCTACGCCGAGCCCGACCACCGGCCGGCCGAGGGGCTGCCGGGGATCGGCTGGTCCCGGCCCGCGCGGTCGCCTCGGTTCCCCGGCGCGGTCCGACGCGCGGCTCCGATGGCGCGACGGCGCGCCCTGCGACGATGCGAGTTGAAGGATGACTGACACCAACGACCGTTCCCCGTCCGTGTTCGTCCACCCGACGGCCGAGGTGGAGGACGGCGCCCAGGTCGGCGACGGCACCAAGGTCTGGCACCTGGCCCACATCCGGTCGAGCGCCCAGGTCGGTGCCGGTTGTGTGATCGGGCGCAACGTGTACGTCGACGCGAACGTCACCGTCGGCGACCGCGCCAAGATCCAGAACAACGTCTCGGTCTACCAGGGCGTCACCATCGAGGACGAGGTCTTCGTGGGCCCGTCCGCGGTGTTCACCAACGACTTCCGCCCGCGCGCCCAGAACCCGGACTGGACGATCACCCCGACCCTGGTCCGGCGGGGCGCCTCGATCGGCGCCAACGCCACCCTGGTCTGCGGCATCGAGGTCGGCGAGTACGCCATGATCGCCGCCGGTTCGGTGGTCACCAAAAATGTCGAGCCGTACCAGCTGGTGGCCGGCAACCCGGCGCGGCCGAAGGGCTGGGTCGACGAGAAGGGCGAGGTCGTCTCCCGAGACGTCGACAACCCGCCCGCGGGCCTGACCCGGGGCTGAGCCATCCGCGACGGAAACGGGCCCCCGACCGGTGATCCGGTCAGGGGCCCGTCGACGGGGCAGCGGGTCAGCCGCCGATGACCACCCGGCGGACGCCCTCCCAGCGGGCCGGATCGGTCACCCGGCGGCCGTCCACCAGCACGGTCACGCCCGGCAGGTCGGCCGGGGTGAGGGTACGGTACTCGGCGTGGTCGGCCTGGATGACGGCGGCGGCCACCGGCTCGCCGTCGTACCCGGGCAGGCCGTGCGCGGCCAGCTCCTCGTTCGTGTACATCGGGTCCGAGACGTACGGGACAGCACCCCGCTGGCGCAGCGCCTCGACGGTCGGGAAGACCCCCGAGAAGGCGGTCTCCTTCACGCCACCCCGGTACGCGGCACCGAGCACCAGCACGCCCACGCCGGTCAGGTCGCCGTACGCGGCGGCCAGCAGGTCGACGGCGTACTGCGGCATGGCGGCGTTGGCCTCGCGGGCCGAGCGGACCACCGTGGCGGCCGGGTCGTTCCACAGGTACATCCGCGGGTAGATCGGGATGCAGTGCCCGCCGACCGCGATGCCCGGCTGGTGGATGTGGCTGTACGGCTGGGTGTTGCAGGCCTCGATGACCTTGGTGACGTCGACGCCCACGGTGTCGGCGAACCGGGCGAACTGGTTCGCCAGGCCGATGTTCACGTCACGGTAGGTGGTCTCGGCGAGCTTGGCCAGCTCGGACGCCTCGGCCGAGCCCAGGTCCCAGACGCCGTTCGGGCGGTTGAGGTCGGCGCGCTCGTCGAAGTCCAGCACCGCCTCGTAGAAGCGCACGCCGTGCGCGGCGGACGCCTCGTCGATGCCGCCGACCAGCTTCGGGTAGCGGCGCAGGTCGGCGAAGACCCGGCCGGTGAGCACCCGCTCCGGGCTGAACACCAGGTGGAAGTCCTGGCCGGCGGTGAGGCCGGAGCCCTCCTCCAGCATCGGCGCCCAGCGGCTGCGGGTGGTGCCGACCGGCAGGGTGGTCTCGTAGCTGACCAGGGTCCCCGGCTTGAGGCCGCGGGCGATGGCCCGGGTGGCGTCGTCCATCCAGCCGAAGTCCGGCACGCCCTCGGCGTCCACGAAGAGGGGGACGACCACGACGACGGCCTCGGACTCGGCGACCGCGGCGGCCGTGTCGGTGGTCGCGGTGAGCAGCCCGGCGGACACCGCCTCCTTGAGCTTGGTGTCCAGGTCGGTCTCACCGGGGAACGGCACCGCACCGTCGTTGACCAGCTGCACGACCCGCTCGGAGACGTCCGCTCCGATCACCCGGTGGCCCTTGGACGCGAACTGCACGGCGAGCGGCAGCCCGATCTTGCCTAGAGCGACGACGCAGATGTTCATGGCTACTTCTTTCCTCCTAGTGGAAGCCTGTGCCGCAGGCGGGCGAGCAGCCGGCGCGGCGTCAGCGGTGCTACGGCGATCACCAGCTCACCCTTGTGGTTCGTCGTGGCGGTAAGGACGTGCAGGTGGCCTCCCCGCCGCTGCACCGTGCGCTGTGGCACGGGCCGCGCCGGTCCGCGCAGGGCCGTCTCACCAACGGTACCGAACGCCTCGGCCTCGGCCCGGACCACCCGGAGCTCGCCACCGGGGGCGACGCCGGCGAGCAGCCCGGCCAGCGGAAGCTGCGCCCGCACCAGGGTCCCGTTGCCGTCCGCCTCGAGCGTGGCGTCGGCGCTGACGGTCTCGCCGGCACGGAGCCGGATCGCGCCGGCCAGCCGTGGCAGGTCCCCGCGCGGGCTGCGGGCCGTCACCGCCAGCGTCCGGTTGCCCAGGAACGACACGGAGACGGTGTCCAGCCGGGCGATCCAGTCGGCGACCCGGTCGGTGACCTCGAACCAGCGGTCGGCCATGCCGAGTCGCGGGTCGCGGAAGCCGGGGTAGCCGGCGTACCAGTGGTCCCCGTCGACCACGGCCGGCGGGATGCCCTCCTCGGCGTCCTGCCGGATGACGGCGAGCAGGTCGTCCAACTCCCCGTACCGGGCGGTGCCCAGGCGCACCCGCGCCTGGATCGGCAACTGGTCGCGGATCTCGTCGGTCAGGTACCGCTCGACGAGGGTGCGTACGCCGTCCCGGACCTGCTCCTGCACGCCCCGGTCCAGCGCCAGGAAGTCGTTCTCCAGCAGCTTGGCGACTTCCCAGGTGAAGTGCCGCAGCAGGATCGCGTCGCGGCGCTTGCCCGCCTCGACCAGGCCGGCGACGAACTCCACCAGCGACTCGGCGCAGCGCAGCCGCTCCAGGTGGCGGCTGCGGTAGGTGATGTTGCGGGCGTTGAGCCGGCGCACCGCGTAGTAGTAGTCGTAGTCGGCCAGCACGGAGATCCGGCGGGCCCGGACGCAGGCCTCGATGGTGAACGGCTGGTCGCTGCCGACCGGCATGTCCTCCGGGTACCGCAGCCCGTACCGCTCGATCAGATCCCGCCGGAACAGCTTCGTGTTCGACAGGGACCAGGGCAGCGCCGAGTCGAACAGGTCCAGGTCGGGCTCGGTCCGGGCGAAGACCGCCTGGTGGATGTAGCGGCTGTTGACCCCGACGGTCCGGCCCAGCACGACGTCGGAGTCGTAGCGGTCCGCCGCCGCGACGAGCCGCTCCAGCGCCTCCGGGCCGAGGTAGTCGTCGGAGCCGATGAAGAAGACGTACCGGCCGGTGGCGTGCTCCAGGCCGCGGTTGCTGGGCGCGGCGGGCCCGCCGGAGTTGGGCTGGTGGATCACCTTCACCGTGCCCGGGTAGAGCTGGGCGAACCGGTCCAGCTCCCGCCCGCTGCTGTCGGTGGAACCGTCGTCGACCGCCACGACCTCCAGCCGCTCCCGCCCGATCGTCTGCTCGACCAGTGAGGTGAGGCAGCGGGTGAGATAGGGCATGGTGTTGTAGACGGCCGTGACGACCGTCACGTCGGGTGGTGTCACCGGGCGGCCCCTACGGGCGGCTGAGCGGCCGGATCCACTGGCGTGCCGGCCGCCGCCGGACGGGGCGGCCCCGGCAGCAGCCGGGAGTAAACCGCGTCGAGCACCTCGGCCTGCGCCTCCCAGGTCCAGCTGGCCAGCAGGCCGGGGCGGTCGTAGGCGGCCCGGTAGCGGGCCGGGTCGGCGAGGACGGCGCGCACCGCCCGCACGTAGTCGGCCACGTCCTCGGCGCGGAACACCTCACCCTGGCCGGTGGACCGCACGGTCCCGGCCATCGTCTTCACGTCGCTGACCACCAGCGGCAGCCGGGCATGCGAGTACTCGAAGAACTTGGTGATCAACGCGATCTCGTGGTTGGGCCAGTGGTGGATCGGGATGACGCCGGCGTCGGCGCCGGCCAGGAACGGCACTACCTGCCAGTGTGCCACGTAGGGCAGGGCGTGCACCCGGTCGGCGACGCCGAGCTTCGCGGCGCGGGCCAGCATCCCGGAGACGTACGGCCCGGCCGGCTTGTTGACCACCAGCGCCACGTGCACCCCGGGCAGCTGGGGCAGCGCGTCGATCATGATGTCGAGCCCGCGCTGCCGGATGGCGGCCCCGCTGTAGACCAGCAGTGGCACGTCGCGCCCGATCCCGCAGAGCGCGCGCAGGTCGGGCGCCGGGGCGTCCAGGACGAGCTCCTCGTGGTGGGCTGCGGGCGCGTTCAACACCACGTCCGGCGTCTCGGCCAGCCCGTGCTCCCGCTGCAGCAGCTCGGCCAGGCCGTCCGAGACGGTCATCACGGCGTCGGCGTACGGGGCGTACTCCCGCTCGTGCGCGCGGTGCGCGGGCAGCCAGCGGGCGTTGTCCCGCCACGGCTTGAGCCCGGGCAGGAACTCGTGGGCGTCCCACACCACCTTGACGTCGCGGCCCGCGACGGCGGCGCGGATCTTGGCCCGCGCGGCCACCCCGAGCATCCGGAAGTCGTTGGCGTGGATCAGGTCCGGTCGCAGCTCGTCGACCACCGGCCCGTAGGCCAGCTCGTAGTCCCACAGGCCCGGCTCCAGCCGCCGCCAGGCGCCGTCCCCCTTCGCCAGCTGCCAGAACAGGGTGTACGCCCGGTCCCAGGGGTTGCGGAACTTCCGGCGGGTGCGCGCCCGGGTGAGCTGCCAGTAGCGGAACGAGACCCACTTGCGGATCACCTGGGCGGCGAGCCGCTCCGCGGCCAGCGCGCGGCGGCGCAGCGCGAGGCGGGGGGTTCCGGGGTCGGCCAGCTTGAGCTGCCCGGCACGTACGGCGAGATCGGCCTGCCAGGCCTTGACCGCCTGGGCGCGGTGCGGGGCGATGCCGCTGGGCGGGTAGGCCAGCGGCCAGCGCAGCCAGGCCCGGCGGAACTCGTGCCGGCGCCGGGCGAGGGGGTCGGGCATGGCCAGCAGGCGCACCTCGGCGTCGCCCAGCCGCCAGGTCTGCGGCGCGCTGCCCGGCGAGCGGCCGACCAGCACGACGTCCCAGCCGGCATCGGCCGCCGAACGCGCCGCCTTCTGCACCCGGGAGTCACCGTTCACGCCGTTGTCGACCAGCATGACAACCCGCCCACGGGAACCCTGGGCAGCGGACGCACCCTCGAGCTGCATCTCTCGCCTTTCCGAATTGCCGGTCTCGTGCCCGGAAGACCGGGCGAGTTTAGCGCCCGGCCTGCCCGGCCCCGCGTCGACCCGGACGACCCGGACGTCATGGCCGAAACGTCCACCCGGTCAGCCCCGGCCGCTCACCGGGCTCCGCTCGGCACCGCCGGTGTGGCCCGGTCGGCCGCTCGGGGTTGGTCCTGCCCCAGCAGCCGGGTGTAGACGCCGTCCAGCACCTCCGCCTGGCGCTCCCAGGTCCAGCGCTCCAGCAGCCCCGGGCGGTCGTACGCGGCCCGGTAGCGCGCGGGGTCGGCCAGCACTGCCCGGACGGCGCGGACGAAGTCTGCCACGTCCTGGGCCTTGAACACCTCGCCCTGGCCGGTCGACCGGGCAGTCTCGGCCATCGTCTTCACGTCGCTGGTCACGATCGGCAGCCGGGCGTGCGAGTACTCGAAGAACTTGTTGCTGAGGGCGATCTCGTGGTTCGGCAGATGGACCAGCGGGCTGATGGCGGCGTCCGCGGCCGAGAGGAAGGCGGCCACCTGATGGTGCGCCACGTACGGCAGGGTGTGCACCCGGTCGGCGACGCCGAGCTCGCCGGCCCGGGCCAGCAACTTGCCGATGGACGGGGTGGAGGTCTTCCCCGGCGGCAGGGAGACCAGGGCCAGGTGCACTCCGGGCAGCTGGGACAGCGCCTCCACGGCCACGTCGACCCCCCGGACCGGAGCGATCCCGCCCGAGTAGGCCAGCAGCGGCACGTCCGGGCCGATCCCACAGCTCGCACGCAGGTCCGGCGCGGGCTCGCTGGCGTCGACGGGGCCGACGTCCGGCGCGTTGAGTACCACGGCGGGACGTTCCCGCAGCCGGTGCTCCTGCTGCAGCAGGTCGGCCAGGGACTCCGAGACGGTCACCACGGCGTCGGCGACCGGCGCGTATTCCCGCTCGTGGGCGCACTGAGCGCGCAGCCACCGTGCCGAGTTCAGGGCCGGATTGAGCCCGGGCAGGTACTCGTGCGCGTCCCAGACCAGCTTGACCTGCCGGCCCGCGGCCCGGGCCCGCAGCGTGGCCCGGGCGCCGACCCCGAGCATCTTGTAGTCGTTGGCGTGGATGATGTCCGGACGCAGCTCGTCGACCACGGGGCCGAAGGCCAGCTCCCAGTCCCACAGGGCGGGCTCCAGCCGGCGCCACGCGCCGTCCCCCCGGACCGTCTCCCAGAACCAGGTGTAGAACCGGTCGACCGGTCCGGCGAGCTTCTTCCGGGCCCGCTGCCCACGGGTGAGCTGCCAGTAGCGGAAGGAGACCCACTTCTGCGTCGCCCCGGCGGCGAGGGCCTCGGCCCGCAGCGCCCGCCGACGCCAGGCCGACGTCCGCTGGCCCGCCCGGGCGGCGAGGGTCAGCTCCGCCTCGCGCAGCCGCAGGTCGGTCCGCCAGGCCCGCATCGCCTGGGCACGGTGGGCGGCGACGCCGTTCGGCGGGTACGCCAGCGGCCCGCGGCGCCACACCCGGCGGAACTCGTGACGGCGGCGGCCGAGCGGGTCGGGCACGGCGAGCAGGCGGATCTCCGCTCCCCCTAGCTGCCAGCTGCGGGGCAGCCCGTCCAGGGCCTTGCCGAGCAGGATCACCTCCCAGCCGGCCTCGGCGGCCGACCGGGCCGCCTTCTGGACCCGCGAGTCGCCGTGGACCCCGTTGTCGACCAGCATCACCACGCGGCCGCGAGTCACCCGTGCTCCTTCGGCGCCGTCCACGCCCATGCTCAATTTCACGCCTTCCGCTAGGACCCGCCGGCCCCAGGGCCACGGGCGAGTATACGTCGGCGGGCCGCCCGCCCCGGTTCGGCGACCGGGCCTCGTGCCCGGCCGACAGTGGCTGCTCGTCCGGTTCAGAACAGGTTGTCCCACAGCCCTTCGATGAGCACCGCCTGGCCCACGGAGAGCAGGACGAGGGCCGCGACGACGGCCCCGGACCAGCGGCCGGCGCGGCTGCTCCAGCGGTCCACCACGATCCCCGCCGTGGCGGCGACGAGCGGGTAGAGGAAGGCCCAGGTCCGCTCCACCTCGCCGGGCCGCAGCTTGGTGATCGAACCGGGCAGCGCCGCCCAGACCAACATGATCAGGACCAGGACGAGCGGCAGCACGGGCCGCCGCGCCCCGGGCGTGCGCCGGAACAGGCCCGCCACCCCGAGCGCGGCCAGGGGCAGACCCGCGTAGATCAGCCAGGCCGCGGGGCTGGCGACGATCCAGTACGGGTTGTACTCGCGCCGGGCCTTCGGCGAGGACTGGAAGGCGGCCAGCAGGTCGAAGCCGATCAGCAGCCGGGCCAGGGCCAGCACCAGCAGCCCGCCGACCGCCGCCGCACCCAGCAGCAGGACGATCCGGCGCAGGTCCCGGCGCTGGATCACGACGGCGACCGCGGCGGCCAGCGCGATGAAGACGGTGGCGAAGGTGAGCAGCGTGCCGAGGCCGAGCACCGCCCCGCCGGCCAGCGCGAACGGGGCCGAATCGCGCCGGATGGCCAGCACGAGGAGCGCCGCGGCCAGGGTCAGCGCGGTGGCGAAGACCACGTCGAGGATCGTGTAGGCGAGCATCAGCGGGCCCGGCGCGGCGGCGAAGAGAACGGCAGCGATCCGCCCGGCCCGCTCGCCGCCCAGCTCGCGGCCGACCAGCCAGGCGCTCGCCGCGGCGAGCATGCCGAGCACCGCGATGCAGGTCGCGATCATCACCGGGTGGCCGGCGCCCACCACCCGGAACAGGCCGTGGAGGAGGAGCAGCGGTCCAGCCGGGTGGGTCCGGGAGTTGTAGGAGTGGAACTCCGTCGTCATGTGCGGGTGGCGCTCGACGAAGCCGCGGATGCCGTACTCGGTGACGTAGTGCAGGTCGGCGGTGTAGTACGGGGACGTCGGCGAGGTGTCGATGCCCCGGGTGATGCCGTCGGGGTCGCCCCGGACGACGGCCACGGCGGCGGCTGCTGCCGTGGCGGAGCCGACGATCAACGTCAGCGCCACCCAGGACGGCACCCGCAGGCGGGAGGTGACCACCCATGCCGTTCCAGCGAGCAATACAGCGGCCGGTATGACGAGCAGCGCCAGTCGGTCCCAGGTCGGGTCCCACTTGCCGTAGATCGGCGGGTGGGTGAAGTACCCGAAGCCGATCGGCGGCCTGGTCCGGCTCCACAGCGCGAAGGCGTACAGGGCCAGCCCGGTGCCCGCCATCGCCACCACCGGCCAGCCGCCCCACTTCCGGGCGGCCGGCGACGCGGACCCGGCCGCCCCCGGCGGCGGCAGCGTGCTGAGCGTCAGTCCGGTGCCGTCTGCGGCACTCCCCCGCCCGTTGTCTGACGTCTCGGCCACCACGACTACTTCCGCATCGACAAGACGACCGCCGGCACCCGGCGGACCGCCGGCACGCCCCCGCTGCCGGCCGGCACACTGTACGCGATCCGCCGCCCGGTCCGGTGCCCGCGACAGGCTGGTACCGTCGCCCCATGGCGCCGCCCGTTCCCCGCGCCGCGGCGCCCGCCCCGTCCTCGACGATCCATGGTGACGGCCGATGAGCCTGCTGTCGGCGGAGGAAAACGCCGCCTACTGGAACAACCGCCACGCCCAGGAGGGCGAGCTGCGCTCCGGGGGTCACATCTCCCTGGACGAGCCCACCAACCAGATGTTCTACGTCCGTCGGCTCGCGCTGCTGCTGGAGATCCTCGGGCACCACTCGCACCCGGTGGCGCCGTTGTTCCTGCTCGACGCCGGGTGCGGCAAGGGCTGGTTCAGCCGCGAGCTGTCCCGCTTCGGCCACCAGGTCGACGGCATCGATGCCAGCGAGAGCGCCCTGGCGGCCTGCCGAGCCATGGGTGGCGGCGCGAGCTACCACCGGTCGACCCTGGCCGGGTGGCGCAGCCCCTGGCCGTACGACGTGGTGGCCTCGGTGGACGTCCTCTTCCACGTCCTCGACGAGGACGAATGGGCCCGCTCGGTGCGCAACCTCGCGTCACTGGTCCGGCTGGCCGGCCGGCTGGTCGTCTCCGACTGGAACGGCGACGGCAGCCGGGCGTACGGCAACTACCAGGTGGTCCGCAGTGGGCGCCGCTACCAGGCGGCGCTGGACGGCGTCGGGCTGCGGTACGACGGCTGGCACCCGTACCGCTTCCGGCGGAGCCCGATCGGCTTCCACGTCTTCACCCGGATCCACTGAAAGGAGTCGGTCCGCGTGCTGATCCACGAACTGCTGCCGCTGTTCGGCGAGGTCGACGAGGTGGTGGACCTGGCACCGGAGGCCGCGGAGCTGTCCCGGCACCTCCGGCTTTCCGAGGGCGTCCGGCACGTCCGGTGCACCGGGCAGGAGGTGGGCAGGCTGCCGTGGCCGGACCGCCGGCTGCTGGTCGCCCTGGTCGGCGAGGAGGGCCCGCGGACCGGGCCGGACGAGCTGTGCGAGGCGCTGGCTGCGGCGCCGGTCGGCACGCCGGCACTGCTGCTGCTGGGCTGGCCGGTCGCCGAACTGCCCGCGCACCGGCTCCTGGACCCGTTGGTGGCGGCCGGCTGCCAGGTGATCACCGCCGTACCGCTGGACCGGGTGGCCGGTCACGGCGCGTACGCGGCGCTGGTGCTGCGGCGGGTCGACCGGCTCGCCGTGCCCCGGCCGTACCTGCTGGATCTGGACGACGAGCCGGTCCGGCCGGACGACGACCCCGCCGACCTGCGGGTCGCGCTGCGGATCGCGAACGAATGGCTCCTGGCCGATCTGGTGAGCCGCCCGCTGCGCCGGCGGCTGCGTGAGCAGGAGACGGAGCTGGCGGACCTACGGCGCCGGCTGGCGGAGCTGACCGACGGCGCCGAATCGACCACGACGGCCGGGGTCTGACCGCCCACCTGGGTCGGGCAGGGCCCAGGGCGGCATGATTCCGGCACCGCCGCATCGTGACGTATCGTGTTGGGGCGAGCGCCGACTCGTCCCACTAACCACCAGAATCAGGAGAGTTTCGCGTGAAGGTCGTCAGTGTCGTCGGGGCGCGTCCCCAGCTGGTCAAGCTCGCCCCGATCGCGGCGGCCTTCTCCCGGACCGACCACGAGCACTTCATTATTCACACCGGCCAGCACTACGACGCCGACCTGTCCGACGTGTTCTTCACCGGCCTGGGCATCCCGGACCCGGACGTCCACCTCGGCGTCGGCTCGGGCAGCCACGGCGTGCAGACCGGCGCGGTGCTCGCCGCAATCGACCCGGTCCTCGAGCGGGAGAAGCCGGACTGGGTGCTGGTCTACGGTGACACCAACTCGACGCTGGCCGGTGCCGTCGCCGCGGTGAAGCAGCACCTGCCCGTGGCACACCTGGAGGCGGGCCTGCGGTCGTTCAACCGGCGGATGCCGGAGGAGCACAACCGGGTGCTCACCGACCACGCCGCGGACCTGCTGCTCGCGCCGACCGAGGAGGCGATGCGGCATCTCGCCGCGGAGGGTCTCGCGGCCCGGTCCGTGCTCGCCGGCGACGTGATGGTCGACGTCTGCCTTCGGGTACGTGACACGGTGCGCGCGGGGGAGCACGGCGCCCCGACGCTGCCCGAGGGCATCGACCCGAACGAGCCCTACCTGCTGGCCACCCTGCACCGGGCGGAGAACACCGACGACCCGCGTCGGCTCGCCGGCCTCGTCGCCGCGCTCAACGAGCTGCCCGTCCCGGTCGCCCTGCTCGCTCACCCGCGGCTGCTCGTCCGGGCCGAGCAGCACGGCGTCAAGCTCGACCAGGGAGCGGTCCGGGTCGGCCGGCCGCTGCCGTACGCCGAGATGGTCGCCGCGGTGCTCGGCTCGGTGGGCGTGGTGACCGACTCCGGCGGCCTGCAGAAGGAGGCCTACCTGCTCCAGCGCCCGTGCACGACGCTGCGGCCGGAGACTGAGTGGGTGGAGACGCTCGACGGTGGCTGGAACCACCTGGTCCCCGACCCGCAGGAGCTCGGGCGGCCGGCGTGGGTGGAGCTGGCGACCCGCCCGGCCCCGACCACTCCGACGGGCACGCCGTACGGCGACGGCCACGCCGCGGACCGGGTGGTGGAGATCCTCGCCCAACACCTCGCCTGAGCGACGGCAACGGTTTCCCCGGCCGGGCGGCGCAAGCCGCCCGGCCGGTCCCGTCAGCGGGTCACGCCGACGGGTTCTCGTCGGCGAAGGGCGCGAGGTCCATTGCGGTCGTCGCCGGGATCTGCCGGTACCGGCGCGCGAGCCGCCAGCCCAGCGGCACGGCGCTGACATCGCCGGCGACGATCCGGTCGGCGCTGCCCACGTCCAGCCGACGGACTGTCGCCCCGGCCCGCCGGGCCAGCAGCCACGGTCGGGCCTGCCGGTAGAACGGGATGAACAGACGCTGGTGGAACCCCTTGGCGAGCTTGCCATGGCCCCGCCCGGCCAGCGCCAGCGCGGCGTCGATCGGCCGGGTGACCCGGTAGCGCCCGGTGACCCGGCGCATCCCACTCAGCGCACGGCCGGGCACCCGGTAGATCACGAACCGCTCCGCCCGGCGGATCGGCAGGTCCTTCTCCTCCGGCATCACCGGATGCACCCGCACCCCGGGAGCGGTGGGGATCTCGTCGAGATTCGTCCGGTCCGGGACCACCAGGTCGACCCGTACGCCCAGCTCGGACAGCTGGGCGGCGTAGGCGAGCACCCGGTCGGACGGACGGTAGTTGAGGCTCAGCAGCAGGATGCGGGGCGACGTACCCGGCGCCTGATCGCCCTCCTCGGCCGGCATTCCGATCTTCTCCTGGTCTGTCAGCATGTCTAGCGCCCCGTCGACTCGGTCTCGGCGGCCGGCACCCCGGCCAGCGCACGCAGCCGCTCACTCAGCGGCCGCAGCAGGGCCTGCCGGGTGAGGCCGGCGGCGTGCTGCCGCGCCTGCGCCACCTGTTCGGTAGTGAGGTCCCGGGCGGCCTTGCCGGCCGCCACCATGGACTGGGCCAGCGCGTCGACCTCCAGGCTGTCCGCGGTGAACCAGAGCGGGTAGCCCTCGAGGACCTCCCGGGCAGCGATGTCGGGCGCGTGCACCGAGACGATCGGCCGACCGCTCGCCATGTATTCGAAGATCTTTCCGGAGGTCACGTAGCGCCCGCCGCCAGCCAGGAACACCAGTACGTCGCTGTCCCGGTAGACCCGGCCCACGTCGGTCTTCGGCACCGGGCCGCGGATGTGGATGCCCGCCTCGTCGTCACTCTGCTCGTCGCCGTGCGGGTCGAGCCCCAGCGGTTCGCGCAGCGCGCTCGGGCTGTTGCGGAAGAAGCCGAGGTGACCGTAGATGTTCAGCTCGGCGTCGGCCAGCTCCGGATGGGTGCGGGCCTGCCGGAACGCCGCGGCCATCTGCTCAACCGGCTGGTTGACGGTGAGCGTGCCGAGATAGCCGAAGCGCAGCGGCCCCGCCGGCCGGGGCCGGAACTCCTCGACCTCCATCAGGTCCGCGTCCCAGCCATTGGGCACGACCATCATCCGGTCCGCGAGCTGCGGGTAGCGCTCGGCGTGCCAGGCGCGCAGCGCCTGGTTCACGAACACCGTGTTCGCGGCACCCCGCAGCACCCGGCGTTCCCACTTGCCGGCCGGGTGCCCCGGGGGATAGGCGGGGCTGTCGGTGAACAGGTTCAGCGTCCAGGCGTCCCGGTAGTCCAGCACGTACGGCACTCCGGTGAGCCGCCGGAACAGCCAGGCGGCGGCAAAGGCGGCGTGCGGGTTGCCGGTGGCCAGGACGACGTCGAACCGCTCCCGGCGGTGCAGCTGCAGGGCCCGGCGTACGCAGGCCCACGCCCAGGAGGCGTACTGCTCCGGGAAGAGCTTCTCCTTGCGCCAGTCGTGCAGCCGGCGGGCGAGCACCGGCAGGGTGCCCCGGAACCGGCCGTACCGGCGCAGGTCATGTTCCCAGCGGAACATGTCCATCCCGGGGCGCTCCACCGTGATCCGCGGGTCCACCGTGGTGGCCAGTTCCTCGTCCACGGAACCGACCACGTCGTAAAGGAACCGCAGCGGCGCCGCGCAGACCGTTACGTCGAAGCCCTGCTCAACGAGGTGGTTGGCGGTGGCTCGGGCGCGGTAGACCCCACTGGCCCGCGAAGGCGGGAAGTAGAAGGAGAGATACAGCACCCGTGGCCGGCGATCGTCACCTCTGGAACTCATGGCCTTCTTTCGGTAGAGGTGGCCCGACGGTCGTCCGCCCGTCAGACCCCGGCATGGTCAATGCTGTAGGCGACGGTCGGTGCCGTCCCGGCCGCACCGTCGGCCGCCCACCGGTCCAGCAGGTCGACCGCCATCGGCATGGAGAGCGCGTCCGTCACCACCAGCACGTCGAACGGTGCCTGGCGCCGCACCTCCCGCGCCACGACGCGCGACCGCGCCTGCTTGAACAGCCGCCCGTACGCGGGCAGGAAGAGCCGCCGGTGCACCCGGTCGGCAATCCGTCGCTCGTACGCCTTGCTCGCCCGGCGGGCACGCGGCCGCAGCCGCCCCCGTCCGACCACCCGGTGGAGGAGGAATCGTGGTGCCCGGTAGAGCAGCAGCGTCTCGGCGCGGCGCACCGGCTGCTGCTGCTCCAACTGTGCCACCTCGACGACCTGTACCCCGTCCGGGAAGGTCTCCCGCCGCCACGACGCGGCCGAGTTGATCAGGACGACCGCCTCGCCGCCCTCGGCGACGACCTGCCCGGACTCCGCGACGACCGCCCGCCGCCGGGTCGCGCCCAACGCCAGGAAAAGCGTCCTCACCGCGTACCTCCCGTAGAGACCGGCGCGCCGTCCCCAGCCGCCGGAACCGACTCGGGGAACCACACCCGGTGGTGCGCCCGGGCGACCGCCGGGTAGCCGTAGCGCTCGTTGAGATTGCGGCGGGCCAGTTCGAGATCCAGCCCGTGCGGAAAACGCCCGCGGAGGCGGCGGTAACCGGCCACGATGGAGTCGGGGCTCTCCTCGACCGCCACCAGCTCGCCTGCGGCCTCCTCGATGCCGGCCAGGGTCTCCTCCGGCCCACCGCACCGGGTCACCAGGACCGGCATGCCGGCCGCGAGCGCCTCGACGATGGTCATCCCGAAGGTCTCCATCCGGCTGGGGTGTACCAGCAGGTCGTGCTCGCGCATGAGCCGCAGCGCCTCGTCCGGGGGCACCGCGCCGGTGAAGGTCACCGCCTCGGCGACGCCCAGCTCGACGGCCCGCTCCCGCAACCGCACGGAGAGCTCGCCCTCGCCCACCAGGTTCAAGGTCAGCCGAGGATCCTCCGCGTGACAGATCGCGAACGCCTCGAGCAGCCAGTTCACCCCCTTGCGGGGGATCAGGCCGCCGAGGAAGAGCCAGCGGCGCAGCTCTGTGACCGGCGCGGGACGCGGGTCGTCGAACGAGATCGGGTTCGGCACGATGCTGATCCGGCCGGCGTGGTGCGGGAACGCCTCCACCAGCAGGTCACGCATCCCGTCGCCGACGGCGAAGAAGGCGTCGCACCGGTGCAGCACCGCGTCGTACATCTCTCTTGCCTCGGGCTCGGCGAGGATCCGGTCCAGGAACGTGGCGTGCTCGGTGACGAAGAAGCGAGCGTCTCGGCGGGCGTGGTGCAGCGCGGCCCACCCGCTCGTCGACCCGACGTGGGCGTGCACGACCGGCGCGTCGATCGGTTGGCCGCCCAGCGCAGCGGCGAGCGTCGCCTCGTGCCGCCGCGCGGTTTCGGCGAAGCTCAGGCCTCCGGGCATCGGCACGGGGATGTACCGCAGCGCGGCGCCACCCACGGTCCGGCCGAGGTGCGGGGCCCGTGGCAGCAGGAGCCGCTGCGCCTGGGTGACGTCTCGCTCCTCGTCCGGGGTCATCCGCGTCCACCACCCGTCGCAGTGGTAGACGGTGGCCCGGTCGCACCCAGGGGCGGTGGCCTCGGTCATCGCCCGGACGAACGCTCCACGGAAGGGCAACTCCCGGGTGGGGTACCAGGGCGTGACAATTGCGACGTCGCGTGCCTGTGCTGTGCTCACTGGACGCTGCCCACCTCTGCCTGCCGGGGTCGCGGCGCGGTCGGCGCCGCGGCGGCCTCGGCCGCCTCGACCACCTCGGGCTGATCGGCGGGCGCCACCGGCGCAGCTGCGGGCCGCGCCGTGCCCGGGCGGTCCGGCAGCAGCTCCGAGTAGACCTGGTCGAGGACTGCGGCCTGCGCCTCCCAGGTCCACTGCTCGAGCAACCCGGGCCGGTCGTAGGCGGCCCGGTAGCGTGCCGGGTCGGCCAGCACCGCCTTGACGGCGCGGACATAGTCCGCCGCGTCCTTGGCGCGGAACACCTCGCCCTGGCCGGTCGCCCGGACCATCTCCGCCATCGTACGGACGTCGCTGACGATCAGCGGCAGGCGTGCCTGGGAGTACTCGAAGAACTTGTTGCTCAGCGCGATCTCGTGGTTTGGCAGGTGGTGCAGCGGGCTGACCGCCGCGTCCGCCGTGGCCAGGAATGCCGACACCTGCCAATGCGGCACGTACGGCAGCAGGTGCACCCGGTCGGCGACGCCCAGCTCCTCGGCCCGCTGGTACGCCTGCTCGGCGGCCGGGTTCTTGCCGTTCGGGTGCAGCGACACGAGCGCGAGGTGCAACCCGGGCAGCTCGGGCAGGGTGTCGAGCATCAGGTCGACACCCCGAACCGGCGTGATCCCGCCGCAGTAGGCCAGCAGCGGGGTGTCGGGGCCGATCCCGCAGAGCTGGCGCAGGTCCGGCACGGGCTCCGCCCGCTCCTCCTCCGACGGCGCGCAGACCGGGGCGTTCATCACCACGGCCGGCACCGCCGGCAGCTTGTGCTCCTTCTGCAGCAGCTCGGCCAACGACGTGGAGACGGTCACCACGGCGTCGGCGTGCGGCGCGTACTCCTTCTCGTGCGCGACCAGGGCCGGCAGCCAGCGGGGGGTGCCGGGCCGGGGACGCAGCCCCGGCACGTACTCGTGGGCGTCCCAGACCAGCTTGACCTGCCGCCCGCGGGCCCGCGCCCGCATCACCGCCCGCGCGCCGACCCCGACCATGCGGAAGTCGTGCGCGTGGATGATGTCCGGCTTGAGGCTGTCGATGACGCTGCCGAAGGCCAGCTCCCACTGCCACAGCGAGGGGTCGAGCCGGCGCCAGGCCCGCCGGCCCAGCACCAGCTTCCAGAAGGCGATCGGCAGGGTGTTGAGCAGCGCGCGCTCGTTGCGCCGCGCCTCCTTCACCCGGCGGGCCTCCTCCGTGCGGAACCGCGCCCAGCGGTGCGCCACGCGGGCCGCGGCCCACGGGACGGCCAGCGGGGCGAGGCCGACGACCTCGCGCGCCCGGGACCCGCCGGCACGTCGGCGGGCCCGGACCGCGGAGATCCGTGCCCCTACGTCGGCCCGCCGCGCGCGGGCCAGCGTGAGACGGTAGTTGGCGGTCCGGCCGGGCGGGTAGGCCAGCGGCCGGCGCAGCAGCGGACGGGTGAACAGGGCGGGCAGCAGGGCCAACTGGTTGCCGACCGGCACCAGGCGCACCTCCGCGTCACCGATCTTCCAGGTCTCCAGCGGGGCGTCCCGTCGTTCACCGAGCAGGATCACCTCCCACCCGGCCGCGGCGGCGGAGCGCGCGACCTTCTGGACACGCGAGTCGCCGCGGACGTCGTTGTCGACGAGCATGACGACCCGCCCACGCGTGGGCCGTGACCCTTCGCCGCTCACCAAGTCCATCTCGTGCAGATCCCTTCAGGGTGCGTGTGACGCGATCGATCTAGGACTGCGTACGGGCGGCCGGGATGCCGACGCTGCCACAGGACACTGTGCTGCCGTCGGCGGCGGACTGCAGCAGCGCGGCGGCCACCTGCACCGTCCGCAGACCCTGCCGGAGGGTGACGATGTCGCTGTCCTTGCCCTCGACCGCGTCCCGGAACCGCTCGTGCTCCACCAGCAGCGGCTCCCGCTTCGGGATGGCGTACCTGACCATGTCGCCCTCGGCGACCCCGCGGAACGCGCGCAGGGCCTCCCACTCGGTGTCGATGGCGGCGTTGGCGTAGAAGGTCAGGTCCGCAGTGAGTGTGTCGGCCACGAAGCAGCCCTTGTCACCGGTGATCACGGTGGACCGCTCCTTGAGCGGGCTCAGCCAGTTGACCAGATGGTTGACCATCGTGCCGTCGGCGAGCTGGCCGACCACGGCGACCATGTCCTCGTGCAACCGGCCGCTGCGGGAGACCGTCCGGGCCGAGACCGAGGCGTACTCCTGCCCGGTGACCCAGCCGGTCAGGTCGATGTCGTGGGTGGCGAGGTCCATCACCACGCCGACGTCGGCGATCCGGTGCGGGAACGGGCCCTGCCGCCGGGTGACGACCTGGTACACCTCGCCCAGTTCGCCCGCCTCCAGGCGCAGGCGCAGGTTCTGCAGAGCGGGGTTGTACCGCTCGATGTGACCGACCCCGGCTACCAGGCCGGCGGCCTCGAAGGCCTCAACGAGCCGACCGGCCGCCTCCACCGACTGGGCCAGCGGCTTCTCGATCAGCGCGCAGACGCCATTGCGGGCCAGCTCGAGACCGACCTGCTCGTGCAGCGCGGTCGGGCAGGCGACCACCGCGTAGTCGATGCCCATGGCCAGCAGTTCGCCCAGCTCGGGCACGACCGGCGCGCGCAGCGTACCGGTGACGTCGCCGGCGGGGTCGACGATGCCGACCAACTCCACACCATCCAGGCCGGACAGGACCCGGGCGTGGTTGCGGCCCATCGCGCCGAGGCCGATCAGGCCGGCGCGCAACTTACGTCCCTCGCTCATCGGGCACCCCCGGCGAGGTTCGCGCCCTCGGCGATGCGCTCAAGGTCGGCCGGGCTCAGCGCCGGGTGCACCGGCAGCGAGATCACCTCGGCGGCGGCCCGCTCGGTCTCCGGCAGGTCCCACGGGCCGGGCTTGCCGTCCTCGGTCAGGTACGGCTTGAGCCGGTGGATCGGGGTCGGGTAGTAGACCGCGTTGCCGATGCCCAGCTCGGTCAGGCGCCGCTGGGCGGCGTCCCGGTTGCCCTGGGTCCGGACCGTGTACTGGTGGTACACGTGCTTCGCGTTGTCGGCCACCGGCGGGGTCACCATGCCGGTGATGTTGGTGTCGAGGAACTTCGCGTTCGCCCGCCGCTGCTCGGTCCACTCCGGAAGCTGGCGCAGCTGCACCCGGCCGATGGCCGCCGCCACGTCGGTCATTCGCATGTTGGCACCGACGATCTCGTTGGCGTACCGCTGCTCCATGCCCTGGTTACGCAGCAGGCGCAGGGTCCGCGCCAGCTCGGGGTCGGCGGTGGTGATCATGCCGCCCTCGAGCGAGTGCATGTTCTTGGTCGGGTAGAAGCTGAAGCAACCCGCGGTGCCGAACGCGCCCACCGGCTGGCCGTCGAGCGCGGCGCCGTGCGCCTGGGCGGCGTCCTCGACGACGGCCAGGCCGTGCCGCTCGGCGATCTGCATGATGCGGTCCATCGCGGCCGGGTGACCGTAGAGGTGCACTGGCATGATCGCCACGGTGCGCGGGGTGACCGCGGCGGCCACGGCCGCCGGGTCGACGCAGAACGAGCCGGGCTCGATGTCGACGAAGACCGGCTCGGCGCCCACAAGACGGACAGCGTTCGCGCTGGCCGCGAACGAGAACGAGGGGACGATGATCTCGTCACCGGGGCCGAAGCCGAGCGCCATCAGGGTCAGCTGGAGGGCGGAGGTGCCGGAGTTCACCGCGACGCAGTGCCGACCGGCGACCAGCTCGGCGAACTCCTCCTCGAACGCCTTGACCTCCGGCCCCTGCACCACCAGGCCGCTGCGCAGCACCCGGACAGCCGCGTCGATCTCGGCTTCGCCGATCACCGGCCGGGCTGGGGGGATGAATTCCGCGTTCAGCCCAGACATGGGCTTCCTCCTGTCGACAGGGTGCTCGTTCGGGACGCGATGCTAGCCGGTCCGGTTGAGACCGAACTGAGGGGTACTGACACGATCATGACCCGATGGGATCGATGGTCGCGGTCAGGGGGGATAGATGAACGTCCGGTTCTGCCCGGACTGCCGGTTGGCATGCTACCTCCAGTGCGGTGGCGACAACGGTCGCCAGTCGGGGCAGGTCCGCCGCGGACAGGGGTGCCCGGGAAACGGCGAGCCGCCAGTACAGCGGGCCGACGATGAGGTCGACCGCCAGGTCGAGATCGATGTCCGGGCCGAGCTCGCCGCGCTCGATCGCCCGGCCGATGAGCTGGCCACCGACGTCGCGCTGGTTGGCCCGCAGGGCCTCCTCCAGGGTCTGCGCGATGCGCGGGTTGCGGGCGGCCTCGGCCAGCAGATCGGGGATTATCTGCGCCGCGAGCGGGTGCCGCAGCGCCCGGGACATGATCAGAAAGAGCATCTCCAGGTCGCCCCGGAGGTCGCCGGTGTCCGGCAACGGCAGACTCCGCACCGCCGCCGACGAGACGATCTCCAGCACCAACTCCAGCTTCGAACTCCAGCGCCGGTAGATGGCGGTCTTACTCACACCGGCCCGGCGGGCCACTGCCTCGATGGAGAGCCTTCCGTAGCCGACTGCGGCGAGTTCCTGCATGACGGCACCGCGGATGGCGGTGGTGATCTCGCCGCGCAGCACCGCCGCTCCAGCGGGAGCACGCCTCTTCTCGGTCGTCACGGGGGACAATGTACCGCAGCGACGGTACGGTTGCGTCCCGACGTGTTTTGAACTACCGTCCACGCATCGACGGAGCGGGGGTCCGACCCGCACCCACGCTCTCTGCCGTCGAAGATCTTCTATCGCACAAGAGATCGGAGCGCCTACCAATGGCCAACACGGCGGTGGCCGACGCCGACTCAGGGCTCAGCCGGGCACAACTCGCCGCCCGGCACGGCCTGACCGTCGCCGGCGCGCGGCCGACCCTGGTCGCGTACGTGAAGCAAGTGTGGTCCTACCGACACTTCATCACCACGTACGCCCACGCCAAGGCGGTTGCCGCGTTCAGTCAGGCCCGGCTGGGCCAACTGTGGCAGGTGCTGACTCCGCTGACCAACGTGGCGGTCTACTACCTGATCTTCGGCTACATCATCGGCACGAGCCGGGGTGTGCCGAACTTCATCGCGTACCTGTGCGTGGGGGTGTTCGTCTTCAACTTCACCCAGACCGTGGCGCTCGGCGGCACCCAGGCCATCACCAGCAACCTCGGACTGGTCCGGGCACTGCACTTCCCCCGCGCCAGCCTCCCCCTCGCGGTGACCCTCACCCAGTTCCGAAACCTGCTCTACGCGATGGCCGTGCTGGTGGTGATCGTGCTCGCGACCGGCGAGCCGATCACCGTGCAGTGGCTGCTGGCGGCCCCGGCGATGGCGCTCATGGTGATCTTCAACGCCGGCCTGGCGATGGTTCTGGCCCGCCTCGGGTCCAAGCTGACCGACGTGAAGCAGGTCATGCCGTTCGTCATGCGTACCTGGATGTACGGCTCCGGGGTGCTCTACAGCGTGAAGGCGTTCGAGGAGAACCTGCCGGCACTGCTGGTGCACGTGGTGCACGTCAACCCGCTGCTGATCTACATCGAACTGGTCCGGCACGCCCTGCTGGAGAAGACCCCGCTGACCTCGTCGGCACCCCAGCTCTGGCTGCTGGCGGTCGTCTGGGCGGCCGTGATGGGTGTGGGCGGTTTTGTCTACTTCTGGCGCGGCGAACAGGAGTACGGTCGTGGCTGAGCTGAACGTAGCCGCCGAGGTGGCCACCACGGCCACCGGCGAGCGGATCCCCACGGTGATCGTGGACGATGCGCACCTCATCTACCGGGTGTACGGTGCCGGCACGGGCAGCCCCGGCTCCCCCGTGGCCGCGCTGCGACGGATCGTTTCCCGCCAGCCCAACAAGCCCACCCTGCGCGAGGTGCACGCGGTCAAGGGTGTCAGCTTCACCGCGTACCGGGGTGAGGCGATCGGCCTGATCGGCAGCAACGGCTCCGGCAAGTCGACGCTGCTGCGGGCCATCGCGGGGCTGATGCCGGTCAGCCGGGGCGCGATCTACACCCAGGGCCAGCCGTCGCTGCTCGGCGTCAACGCGGCGCTGCTCGGCGACCTGTCTGGCGAACGCAATGTCACGCTCGGCTGCCTGGCCATGGGCATGAGCCCGGAGCAGGCCCGCAAGGCAGCCCCGGAGATCCTCGCCTTCTCCGGGATCAACGAGCGCGGCGACTTCGGAACCCTGCCGATGCGCACGTACTCCTCCGGCATGCAGGCCCGGCTGCGGTTCTCGATCTCCGCAGCCAAGCGGCACGACGTGCTGCTGATCGACGAGGCCCTGGCCACGGGTGACACCCGGTTCCGCCGGCGCAGCGAGCAGCGCATCCGTCAGCTGCGCGAGGACGCGGGTACCGTATTCCTGGTCAGCCACTCGATCGGCTCGATCCGGGACACCTGCGAGCGGTCGATCTGGCTCGAGTCGGGGTTGATCCGGATGGACGGCCCCACCGACGAGGTGACCAAGGCGTACGAGGACTACATGGCCAGCCGCTGAGGCGGCCCGTTCCGGCGGCCGGCGTCGCCCTCGGGGGCGATGCCGGCCGCCGGGACGTCACGTCCGGACGCCGTGCACCCGACAGCTCGTGGATCAGTGAGGACCGCAATGACGCAGGACCGCACCACCGCACGGAACGCCAGGCCGGACAACCCGGCACCGTGGCGCCCCTCGCGAACGGTGGCCGTGATCCTCGCCGGAGGAACCGGGACCCGCCTCGGGCTGGGCATCCCGAAGCAGCTGCTGAAGGTCGCGGGCAAGCCGATCGTCGAGCACACCCTCGCCGTCTTCGAGGCCGCGCCGGAGATCGACGAGATCATCGTGCTGATGGCCGCCGGCCACGTGGCGGAAGCCCAACGGATCGTCGCCAACGCCGGCTTCCACAAGGTCAGCAAGGTGATCGAGGGCGGCGAGACCCGCAACGACACGACCCGCATCGCCCTCGACGCGATCGGTGCGGGCGATTTCAACGTTCTCTTCCACGACGCGGTCCGCCCGCTGGTCAGCGCCCGGATCGTGCGCGAGTGCGTGAACGCCCTCTGGACGTACTCGGCGGTCGACGTGGCCATCCCGTCCGCCGACACGATCATCCAGGTCGACCAGGACGACTGCATCACCGACATCCCGGTCCGCGCCACCCTGCGCCGGGGCCAGACCCCGCAGGCGTTCCGGTCCGGCACGATCCGGGAGGCGTACCGGCGGGCCGAGGGCGACCCGGACTTCGCCGCCACCGACGACTGCGGCGTGGTGCTGCGCTATCTCCCCGGCACGCCGATCAAGGTGATCGACGGCTCGGACGAGAACATCAAGGTCACCCACCCGGTCGACGTGCACCTGGCGGACAAGCTCTTCCAGCTCGCCGCCGCGCAGGCGCCCCGGGTGAGCGACCACCGCAGCTACACCGAGGAGCTGACCGGCCGGACCATCGTGGTCTTCGGCGGCAGCTACGGCATCGGCCACGACCTCACCGAGCTGGCCCGCCGCTACGGCGCCCAGGTCTTCCCGTTCAGCCGCTCCACCACCGGCACCCACGTGGAGCGGGCCGAGGACGTGGCCGCGGCGCTGAGGACCGCCTTCGAGGCGACCGGCCGGATCGACCACGTGGTGGTCACCGCCGGGATCCTGGAGAAGGGCGCCCTCGCCGAGATGGACGACGCGACGATGGACCGGCTCCTGCAGGTCAACTTCGTCGGCCCGGTCACCGTCGCCCGGCAGTCGCTGCCGTACCTGCGGCAGACCAAGGGGCAGCTGCTGCTCTACACCTCCAGCTCGTACACCCGCGGCCGGGCCCGGTACGCGCTCTACTCGGCCACCAAGGCGGCCCTGGTCAACCTGACCCAGGCGCTCGCCGACGAGTGGGCCGAGTTCGGCGTACGGGTCAACTGCGTCAACCCGGAGCGCACCGCCACGCCGATGCGTACCAGGGCGTTCGGCGAGGAGCCGGAGCACACGCTGCTCTCCGCCGAGGCGGTCGCGCAGGCCTCCCTCGACGTGCTCGTCTCCGAGCTGACCGGGCAGGTCATCGACGTCCGCCGGGCCCCTGGCGAGCAGCCGGCCGGCGAGCAGGTCGCCGTGGTGCCCGCCCAGCCGGAGGACGACGACTCCAGACGCAGACCCGCCGAGCTGGAGTTGTCGGACGACGACTCCAGGTCGCGGCGCGACCCCAGACCCGCCGAGCTGGAGTTGTCGGACGACGACTCCAGGTCGCGGCGCGGCGCCAGACGCGCCGAGCTGGAGTTGTCGGAGCAGCTGCCCGCAGCCTCGGCGTCGGGCCGGACGACCGAGGGACGGTAGCGATGCGTGGTGACCTGGTCCGGAAGCTGCTCGCCCGGGCACTGACCACCGGGCTGGCGGTGCTGGCGTTCCTCGTCGTGGCGCTCACCGGCGCGACCGGCTGGGGGCTGGCGATCGCGGTCGCCGCCCTGGCCGCCGCCGCATGGGAACGCCGGGTACGGCCCACCGCCGACGGCGTCGCCGAGTCGGTGCTGGTCGCCGCCGGAATCCTGGTCGGCTACGCCCGCCGCCTCGACGCCGGCTTCGATCCGGCGCTGGCCGCCACCGCGCTGGTGCTGCTCGGCCTGGTGCTGCTGGTCGGGCCGCTGCGCGAGGCCGGGGCGCTGGAGATCCGCGCGGCCAACCTGCCGGTCCGCAGCTGGGCACCGCTGGTGGCCGCGCGGCTCGGTGACGCGCTGCTGGTGCTGCTCGCCGTGGTGGCGGTGGCCGCCGTCCTCGCCCTGCCGGCCTGGCTCGCGCTGGTCGCCGCCCTGCTGGTCGGGGCCGGGTGCGGCGCGGTCGGGCTGGACCTGGCCCGGCGGCGGTTCCGGCCACCGGCCGGGGGCGGGCCGGTGGGCCGGGCGCTGCGCCGCCACCAGCCCGAGTTCGTGCTCTACTTCTCCGCCCCGCCCGGCTCGGAATACCAGGTCACCATGTGGCTGCCCTACCTGGAGCGGATCGGCCGGCCGTTCCTGGTCATGCTGCGGGAGCCGGAGTTCCTGCCGGCGATCGCCGCCGCGACCAGCGCGCCCGTGGTGTTCTGCCCGACGCTCAAGGCCATGGACGAGGCCCTGGTGCCCAGCCTGCGGGCGGCGTTCTACGTCAACCACGGTGCGAAGAACAGCCACTGCATCCGGTTCGCCCACCTGACCCACGTGCAGCTGCACCACGGGGACAGCGACAAGGCGCCCAGCGCAAACCCGGTGTCGGCGATCTTCGACCGGATCTTCGTGGCCGGGCAGGCCGCGATCGAGCGGTACGCCCGCGCCGGCGTGGAGATCCCCGCCGAGAAGTTCGTCGTGGTCGGCCGCCCCCAGGTGGAGGCGATCGGGGTACGCCGGGAGCCGGTCCGCGGCCTGGCCAACCCGACGGTGCTCTACACGCCGACCTGGACGGGGCACCACGCGGACGCGAACTACTGCTCCCTTCCGGTGGCCGAGACGGTGCTCCGCCGGCTGCTGGACCGGGGCGCCACGGTGATCCTGCGGCACCACCCGTACACGGCGCAGAACCCGGCCTCGGCGCGGCAGCTGGCCCGGCTCACCGAGCTGCTCGCCGCGGACCGGGCGAAGACCGGCCGGGCGCACCTGTGGGGCGCGGCGGCCAGCCGCGAGCTGACCTTGACCGACTGCGTCAACCGCTCCGACGCACTGGTCTCGGACGTCTCCGGGGTGATCTCCGACTACCTCTACTCCGGCAAGCCGTACGCGGTGACCGACATGGGCGCCGACGGCGACGAGTTCGTCGCCCGGTTCCCCCTGGCCGGCTCCGGCTACGTGCTGCGCCGGGACATGTCCAACGTGGACGAGGTGCTGACCGAGCTGCTCGACACCGACCCGAAGGCCGCGGCCCGCTGGGCCACCCGCACCCGCTACCTGGGCGACTTCCCCGCCGATTCGTACGCCGAGGCGTTCCTCGACGCCGCCCGCCGGCAGCTCGAACCCGGCTGGAACCCGCCGGCCCCGCGCGCCGCCGACGCGGTCACGCCGGACGGCTCGCCGCTGTCCCCCACCGCCTGACCCACACCCCACCGCCTGACCGCTCCGTCGCCAATGGCCGGAGCGGTCATCGGCGTGTCGAAAATCACCGCCACATATTCACCATTGTAAATATTTATCTTCATCATCATACTTGCTCCCGGGCGCCCAGCCGACTCGGTGTAGTCGGCCCCCTACCGGCGATGCGGCGCGTCCGCACGCCGGCCACCCCTCGTCCACAGGAGCACCTATGAAAAGCGTTTTCCGCCAGCTCGCCATGTGGCTCGGCGCGGTCGCGCTCGCCGTGGCGGCCGCCCTGACCGGCCCGACCGCGGCCCAGGCGGCGGCACCGGCCTGGCCCCTGCTGAGCAACGGCTCGACCGGCGCCAACGTCACCACCGCCCAGTACCTGCTCCGCCACCGCGGCTACAGCATCGCGGTCGACGGCCAGTACGGCGCCGGCACCACCTCGACCGTGAAGTCCTTCCAGTCAGCCAACGGCCTCTCCGCCGACGGCCAAATCGGCGCGCAGACCTGGAGCAAGCTGGTGGTCACCCTGAGCGCCGGGGCCAACAACGACGCGGTCCGCGCGCTGCAGACCGCACTCAACAAGTACGGCTACGGCCTGGCCGTGGACGGCGACTGGGGCCCGGCCACGACCAACGCCGTGAACAACTTCAAGTCCGCCCGTGGCCTCTCCGGCGGCTCGGTCGACACCACCACCTGGCAGTACCTGACCGGCGGCAGCGGCGGCACCGGCAACTACCGGCTGGTCATCGGCAAGTCGGTGCTGCCCCGCAGCGAGTACGACGATCCGCACCACGACTACCCGGCGATCGACCTGCCCACCGTGACCGGCACGACCACGTACGCGATCACCTCCGGGACGATCGGGCACGTCGGCGGCAGCTGTGGCCTCGGCATCGGCATCACCGCCGACGACGGCGCCTACTACCTCTACTGCCACCTGAACTCGCGCTCGGTCGCCGCCGGCTCCCGGGTCAGCGCCGGCCAGGTCCTCGGCTACACCGGGGCCACCGGCAACGTGACCGGCCCCCACCTGCACCTGGAGGTCCGGGTCAACGGCGCCAACCGCTGCCCGCAGAACATGCTGCTGGCCATCTACGACGGCGTCGCCCCACCCGCCCCGTCCGCCCTGCCCGCCACCGGCTGCTTCTACTGACGCAACCTGCGGTCGTGATGTCGTCGCCCTGCCTGCGGGGCGACGGCGTCACGGCCCGTCGGGCGCCGCGAACGGCGCGAGCAGGTCGAGGATGGCGGCGGGGTCCTCGACGTGCGCGTTGTGGCCGAGCCCCGGCAGCGTCGCCATCGGCACGCCCAACTCCTTGAGCTGTGCGTCGGACACCATCGGGTCCTGCTCGCCCCGGGCCAACAGCACCGGCACGTCGGTCGCGGCGAGCAGGGCGGGCAGCTGCGGCTCCCCGACCGCGAACGCGGCCGGGTCCATGGCCAGCCGCCAGCGGCCGTCCTCGCGGCGCAGCCCGGCGTCCACCACCGGGTGGTCGGGGGCGAACAGCCCGGTCAGCCCGGCCACCCGCAGGTAACGGCGGGCCGCCTCGTCCCGGCTGGCGAACCAGGTCACCGGCCGCTGGGCCAGCTCGCGGGCCTTGTCCAGCTCGGCCGGCGACCAGGCGACCTTGATGCCGAGCCCGACCACCCCGTCGATCGGAAGCTGCCGCGTCCGTGCGGCCAGCGCCAGCGCCACCACCCCGCCGAGCGAGTGCCCGAGCACCACCAGCCGGTCCCGGGGGCCGAGCCGGTCGGCGACCGGGCCGAGCCCCGCCACCACCCGGTCCGCGAGCGCCTCGAAGGAGTACGCCGGCAGTTGCGGCGACCAGCCGTGCCCGGCCAGGTCGGGGGCCAGCCAGCGGCCCGCCCAGCGGCGCTCCAGCAGCGGCGCCCAGGGCAGCCACACCTCACCGGTGGCGCCCATGCCGTGCAGCAGCAGCAGCTGGCGGGTACCCGTCTCGTCGCCCATACGGCGCAGTGTGCCACCGGACGGACACCAGGCGCGAGACCGGCCCCGGATACGACGTCGGGCACCGGCTCCTGGAGCCGGTGCCCGACGTGCAGGGGTGGGATCAGGCGGAGTAGCCGCGGGTGCCGGCCCAGTTCGCCAGATCGATGGTGGTGATCCAGTACTCGGGCAGCGCCGGGTTCGCCGAGTCGGCGATCCGCACCGTCCGGCCGTCGTCCTTGTAGCCGACCACGGCGATGTAGTGGCCGCCGGGGAACGAGTGCCAGCCGCCGTTGGTGTCGGTGGCGGAGCCGGCGATGTTGACCACCACGCCGCGGCCGTCGGTGATCGCCTTGACCACGTCGGCCTGGAGCTGGTCCATCTGCGCCGGGGTCGCGGCCTGGCCGGGGATCATGTGGGTCCGGTACGGGTTGCCCTTGACCATCTGGTTGAGCCCGCGGGTGGTGTCCTCGGCCGAGTTGGTGCCGTTCTCGCCGGCGTTCAGCGGGGCGACCATCGCGTCCTGGGTGGTCTCGACGCCGCTCGCGCTCAGCGCGTTGCGCACCGCGGCCGGACCGCAGTTCCAGTAGGCGGTCTGGGCCTCGTAGTTGTAGTCGAGGACCTTCGTCGACGGCGGCTTCGGCTTCGCCTTCGCGGTCTTCGTCACGTCCGGGTCCGGCTTGGCCGAGCTGGCCCTCGCCGACGGCGACGCGCTGGGCGAGGCGGTCGGGGACGGGGCGGCGACCCGGGCCTCGCTCCGGGTGGCGACGTCACCGAGGCGCGGGGCCAGTTCGGCGACGGCGGCGGTGGTCTCCTGCCGGACCGGCGCGTCGTTCGTGCCGGCCAGTGCCGCGCTGGCGCCGCCGGCCAGCACGAGGGCCGCGGCGGAGCCGGCGACGATCTGGTACGGGCGCTCGGTCGCGAGGCGCCGCAGCTGACGCTTCAGGTGGTGCTTCACGTGTTCCTCCACGGGGGCCGGAGCGGCACACGCCGGCCCGACGCGCGGAGTAGCTCACGCGCGTTCCTGGGCGGGGTGGCCGCGGGAAAAGAGCGCCCGGCGGACCGGGCGGCGGGGGTCGGTTACCGGAACGGACTCGCGGGTCAGGCGAGCGCCGGCACCGTGGCGCCGTGGAGGCGGGGGGAGGATCGGGGGGTGGTTCGCACGAGGTTGGAACTCCTTCCGTGGCCGCCTACCGGGTTAGCTGACGGATTCGGGCGGGAAGTAGGCCCTACCGCGGGCCTCGGCTCGCGGATTCACCCCGGTGTTGCACTGGGTCCCCGGTTCGTGAGATCACGATTGAGCGGGTCGGCGCGGCGTCGCCACTTGCGATCGAAAACCGCACCGGACGCGCTGACACTACCGGTGGGTACGCCGCCTGCCAAGCGCGCCCACCTGCGTAAACGTCAACCACCGTTACCGAGACCGGAACAGTCGGTCACTGACCCGACTCAATGGGACGACCGTTTTTAACGGGAACCGGCGGGTGCCTATCGGACATCCGGGTGGGGATCGAAGGGGAATTGCGGGGCTCGATCGCCCCGCCTGATCCGGTTGACCGTTTACCCGGTCGCCGTGACCGGGCTCACCGAATTCGGATAACGATTCAGCCGACCCGCGCCGGACGCCACCGTGCGGGGTGCGCCGCGACGGCGCCGGTCGGCACCGGGGCGAGGGTCTGGGTCACCGCCTCGGCGGGGCGTACCGGGACCGCTCCGGGGCGCACCGCCTCGGCGGCCGCGTGCGCCTCCACGGCCAGCACCCGGGCCGCCTCGGCGGCCACTTCGGCGTCCCGCCAGGCCCGCTGCTCCCGCTCGGCGGCCGCCCGCCACCGGGCCCGCCGGCCGTCGCGTACCACCCGGGTCAGGGCGATCTCCTGCTCGGCCGGATGCCGGCGCGGGTCCCACCCGTTGCGCCCGGCGAGGACGTCCGCGAGTTGCCGGGCGGTCAGGTCGCCCTGCCAGTGCGCCGTCATGGCGGCGTGGTGCAGCCACCGCTCCCGGGCCGCGTACTCGGCCGGCGTCCGGGGCGTCCGCGGCTCGGGCAGCACGGCGGCCCCCGCGAACCGCCGGGCGGCCGCCTCGGCCTCGTCGTACGCCCGCCAGGCCCGGTCGACCTCGTCGTGCGCGGTCAGCCACTGCTCGCGCCACCGGCGGGCGGTCTGCCGGGCCCCGGCGGCGGCGACCGCCACCTCGTCGGCGTACCGGCGCAGGTCGGCGCGGCGGGCGGCCGCCACGGCGGCCGGGTCGGGGGCGGGATCCGGCGGAGTCCCCCGCTCGGGCCGGGCGACCAGGGCGGCGAGCACCCCCAGGGCGAGCACGAGCAGGGCCGACCAGATGGCGGCGGCCGCGGGAACCTCGGTCAGGAAGTGGTAGAGAAGGGTCTGCTTCATGGTCGGCACCTCACGGGAACGACGTGGTGGAGAGGTCCGCACGGCCGGCGGGGCGGGGGCGCGACCGGGTACGGGCGCCGCCACCGGGCCGGTGCGGGTGAGGTTCGGGTACGGCGTGGGCGGGCCGGGGCCCGCCGGGCTCGTCAGCGGGCGGGCGGGGCCCGGGAGCCGACGGTCGCCGGGACCAGCCCGACCAGGACGCGGTGCCGGTCGGCCGGGGCGACCACGACGCCCCGCACCGACGAGTCCGGTGCGCTGGCCAGGACGGCCTGCCGGTCGCCGGCCGCGTCGGCGCCGGACGACGTCCACCCGGTCGCCGCAGCCGATCCGGTGCCGATCCGCGCGGCGGGGCCGGGCGCTCCGGTCCCGGCCCGGACCACCGCGTCGGCGGCCCCGCCGGACCAGCGGATCAGCGCCCGGAGGGTGGGGTCGGCGCCGGCGGACTCGGTGCCGCCGAGGTGCCCGGCCCGAACGGTCGCGGTGTCGACGGCGACCGCCGCGGGAGCCGCGTGCGCCGCCGCGGCCGGGCCCAGGGGCAACGTGGCGGCGCCGAGCGAGCAGGCGACGACCACGGCCAGGCTGGCCAGCATGCGCGCGGTCCAGCGCGCCACCCACCACACGGGACAGGTGAGCGCGATCGGAAGCACCGGTCCAAATTACCGTCGAACCGGCCGTATCGCACCGTCCCCGGGCGTGTCGCACCGCCGCAGAGGCGCACCGGCCAGCGTGGACACCGGCCCGACGGCGGGGGTGTGGTTCTGCGGCCCGCTCAGCGCGGGTCGCGCCGCCCCGCGTACTCGATCGACCGGGGCCGTGGCACGCGGACCTCGACCGGTGCGGCGGGGGTGGCCTGCGCGCGGGCCCGCCGGGGCGGTCCCAGCCGGCGCATCATCGGCGTCTCCACCCAGCGGTGCAGGGCGGCGGCGAGCAGCAGGTTGCCCAGCAGGAAGCCGAGCACCGCGAGCGGTCCCCACCCGCCGCGCAGCCCGTCGCCCCAGTGCCCGGTCAGGCGCAGCACGGCCTGCATCACCAGCACGTGCACCAGGTAGAACGCGAAGGAGACCTCACCGAGCCAGACCATCGGACGAGACCGCCACGGGGTGCGCCGGCCGTGCACGTCGGCGTCGGCCGCGGCGGTGATGACCAGGAGGTACGCGACCGCGAGCAGAGCCGCCCAGAGCTCCGCGCGGACCCACTGCGCGGCGACCACCCAGGTGGCGACGAAGAGCAGGCTGGCCACGGTGAGGTTCGGGCCACGCCAGCGGCCCCGGCGCATCAGTTCCGCCGCGGCCACGCCCATCCAGAACTCCAGCGACCGCGCCACCGGGAAGACCTGGGTGAACCACCACCGGTCCTCCTCGGGCACCAGCAGCTGACCCGGCCAGAGGGCCAGGATGAGCAGCGGTGCGGCGACCACCACCGCCCGGAGCAGCCCGGTGCGCGACCGGCGCAGGTAGGGCAGCACGAACGGCAGGCAGAGATAGAAGGCGAGTTCGCAGGAGAGCGACCAGCTCACCGTGTTGACGCTGTAGAAGTGGCCGGGGGTGGGGTTCCAGGCCTGCACCAGGGCCAGGTTGCCCATGGCGGCCCAGAGGCCGACCGGGTCGGCGAACCAGAACGCGACCAGCAGCGCGGCCACGAAGGTGACCAGGTGGTTCGGGTAGATCTTGGCGAGCCGGCGACGCAGGAAGGCACGCCGGGGCTCACCATCCCGGTACGACCACACCAGGACGAATCCACTGAGGATGAAGAAGAACTCCACACCGGACAGGCCGAGGGTGAACAGCCAGCTCACCACAGCCTGGTAGTCGGGCTCGGCAACGATCCGCATGGTCCCCGCGTGGAAGCCGAAGACCAGCAGGGCGGCGACCCACCGCAACCCGGTCAGCGACGGCAGCCGGACGGCCTGGGCCACGGTCGGCGTACTGGTCATGCCGGACGCCCGACCGTCAGCAGGATCATCAGCGCGTCTCCTCCTCGGGCGGTCGACGACGGGCGGCACCGAGACCACCCGGGGCGGCGCTCCACCGCGCCGCCGCCGCCGGGCACCCTACCCGCCGGCGCCCCGGACCGCCTCCCGCGCCGTCGGGCCGCCCGGCCATCGGGACGTCGGCGAGCCGCAGACAGCGTCCTCGTACGTCTGTTCGAAATGCGGGTAGGATCGGCGTCGTGTCCGACGTCGCGTACCAGCCCTCGATGCTCGACTTCGCCGAGCAGGGGCCGACCCTCGGCCCGCTCGCCGGCGGGCTGCGCCGGCACGCGCTGAGCCGCGGCGCGTGGGTCGACCACCTGCCGGGCTGGGTGCGGGGCTCCGACGGGGTGCTCGACACGCTGCTGCGCGACGTGCCCTGGCGGGCCGAGCGCCGCACCATGTACGACACCGAGGTCGACGTGCCCCGCCTGCTCTGCTGGTACGGCGCCGGCCGCCCACTGCCCCACCCGGTGCTCACCGAGGCGCGCGCGGCGCTCACCCGGCACTACGCGGCCGAACTGGGCGAGCCCTTCGTCACCGCCGGCATGTGCCTCTACCGCGACGGCCGCGACAGCGTCGCCTGGCACGGCGACACGCTGGGCCGCTCCGCACACAGCGACACCATGGTGGCCATCGTGTCCTTCGGCTCGCCGCGCCCGCTGCTGCTGCGTCCCCGCGGCGGCGGGGCGAGCCTGCGCTTCCCGCTCGGCCACGGCGACCTGGTGGTGATGGGCGGGTCGTGCCAGCGCACCTGGGAGCACGCCATCCCCAAGACCGCCCGCCCGGTCGGTCCCCGGATCAGCGTCCAGTTCCGTCCCGCCGGCGTCGCCTGACCCCGGCCGGCTCGGGCCGCGCCGGCGCACGCCCCCCGGCGGTGCCGGATCCGGCCCACCGCACCCGGACGCGGATCCGTGACGTGCTACAAACGACCCTCAGGGTCGATCACGCCCCCGTCACCTGACGACGCGAAGGGCGGAGCATGTCCCAGTCCTCCACCGAGCCACGACCCCGCTGGTCCCCGTGGCACCTGCACGGCGACGGCCGGTCCGTCCGCCCCGGCGACGTGGTGCATCCCGACGAGCGGCTGTCCTGGCCGCGTACCGTCGGCGTCGGCGTGCAGCACGTCGTCGCGATGTTCGGCGCCACCTTCACGGTGCCGCTGATCACCGGCTTCCCGCCGGCCACCACGCTCTTCTTCTCCGGGCTCGGCACGCTGCTGTTCCTGCTGATCACCGGCAACCGGCTGCCGTCGTACCTGGGCTCGTCGTTCGCGTTCATCGCCCCGGTGCTGGCCGCGAAGACCAGCGGCGGAATCCCGGCGGCGCTGGGTGGCATCGTGGTGGTCGGCGCGGTGCTGGCCCTGGTCGGCCTGGTGGTGCAGTGGGCCGGCGCACGCTGGATCGACGCGCTCATGCCGCCCGTGGTCACCGGCGCCATCGTCGCGCTGATCGGGCTCAACCTGGCCCCGGTGGCCTGGGACGGCGGGGGCAGCGGCACGGGCGTCAAGGCCCAGCCCCTGATCGCGGTGGTCACCCTGGTCGCGATCCTGGTCGCCACGGTGGTCTTCCGCGGCTTCCTGGCCCGGCTCTCCATCCTGCTCGGCGTGGTGGTCGGCTGGGTGCTCGCCGCAGTCCTCGGCGAACTCGACCCGAAGGCGGTCACCGGGCTGAAGGAGGCCGCCTGGGTGGGGCTGCCGCAGTTGCACGCCCCGAGCTTCAGCGTCCGGGCGGTGGTGCTGGTCATCCCGGTGATCCTGGTGCTGATCGCGGAGAACGCCGGGCACGTCAAGGCGGTCGCCGCGATGACCGGCCGCAACCTCGACCGGGACATGGGCCGGGCGTTCCTCGGTGACGGCATCGCCACCGTGCTCGCCGGCTCGGGCGGTGGCTCCGGCACCACCACGTACGCGGAGAACATCGGCGTGATGGCGGCGACCCGGGTCTACTCGACCGCCGCGTACTGGGTGGCCGGCCTGGCGGCGGTGCTGCTCGGGCTGAGCCCGAAGTTCGGCGCGCTGATCCTCACCGTGCCGGCCGGGGTGCTGGGCGGGGCGACCACCGCCCTCTACGGCCTGATCGCGATCCTCGGCGCGCGGATCTGGATCGAGAACCGGGTCGACTTCCACGACCCGGTCAACCTGATGACCGCCGCCGTGGCGGTGATCATCGGGGCGGCCAACTACACCCTCACCGCCGGCGACCTGTCGTTCAGCGGCATCGCCCTCGGCACCGCCGCTGCCCTGGTCATCTACCACGGCATGCGCCTCATCGCCCGCCTGCGCGGCACCACGCCGGAATCCCGCCCCGCCCCCGAACCCGAACTCTGACCCCTCCCCAACTCCGAGACCACCTCGGTGATCATGAGGTTGGCTGGGCGAGATGTCCGTTTCGGGATCGCCAACGTCATGATCAACACGCGGGGCGGGCGGGAAACGCGGCAGGGCCGGCGGCGTGAGCCGCCGGCCCTGCCGGCCCGCCTGGTCAGTCGCGTTCGATCTGGTGGCCGACGACGGTGGGGCCGAGCATGACCGCGAAGCCGGAACCGTCGCGGCGGGGGTCCGCCGGGGGCAGTTCCACCGGATCGCCGGTGGCGGTCGCGCCGACCGGACGCGGACCGACCCAGGCCACCGCCAGATCCACCTCACCCTTGAGGAACCGCTGCGCGCGCACCCCGCCGGTCGCCCGCCCCTTCGCCGGGTACGCCTTGAGCGGCGTCACCTTCACCGTGGCGCCGGTCGAGGTGACCACCATCGGCTCCCCGTGCCCCGGGTCGTCGGTGCGGACCGCGCCGAAGAAGACGACCGTCGCCCCGGCCGGCAGGTTGATGCCGGACATGCCGCCGCCCTTGATGCCCTGCGGGCGCACCAGCGACGCGGCGAAACGCAGCAGTGACGCCTCCGAGGAGACGAACGCCAGCGTCTCGGCGCCGTCGGTGAGCCAGGTAGCCCCGACCACCTCGTCGCCGTCGCGCAGGGAGATCACCTCGAACTCGTCCGAGCGGACCGGCCACTCGGGCGCGCAGACCTTGATCACGCCCTGCCGGGTACCCAGCGCCAGGCCGGGCGATCCCTCGGCGGACGGGCCGAGCGGCGCCAGCCCCACCACGGTCTCCCCCGGCTCCAGCGGCGCCAGCTCGGCCGCGGACATGCCGCCGCGCAGCGACACCGTGCCGGACTGCTCGGGCAGCACCGGCAGCGGCAGTACGTCGATCTTGAAGGCCCGCCCGGCGCTGGTGACCAGGAGCACCCGGCCCCGCGCGGTGGAGGAGACGACGGCGCGTACCGCGTCGTGCTTGACCCGGCCGCTGCGCCGGCGCCCCTCGGTGGCCTCCTCCGACTCGGCCGCGGTCCGGGCTACCAGCCCGGTGGCGGAGAGGATCACCTGGCACGGGTCGTCGGCGACCTCCAGCGGCCCGGCCGGAACGGAGGCGGCCAGCACCTCCTTGAGGTCCCCGTCGACCAGGGTGGTGCGGCGCTCGGTGCCGAACTGCTTGACCACGGCGGCCAGCTCGTCGGAGACGAGCTTCCGCAGCACCTTCGGGTCGTCGAGGATCTTCGACAGCTCGGCGATCTCGGCGCGCAGCTTCTCCTGCTCGGCCTCCAGCTCCAGCCGGTCGTACTTGGTGAGGCGCCGCAGCGGGGTGTCCAGGATGTAGGTCGCCTGGATCTCGGAGAGCTTGAACTTCTGCATCAGGCCGTCCTTGGCGGCCTGGGCGTCCTCGCTGGCCCGGATCAGCTTGACCACCTTGTCGATGTCGAGCAGGGCGATCAGCAGACCGTCGACCAGGTGCAGCCGCTCCTCGCGCTTGCGCTTGCGGTACGCGCTGCGCCGGGTCACCACCTCGTACCGGTGGGCGAGGAAGACGTCCAGCAGCTCCTTGAGCCCCAGGGTCTGCGGCTGGCCGTCCACCAGGACCAGGTTGTTCACGCCGAAGGACTGCTCCAGCGGGGTGAGCCGGTAGAGGTCGGCGAGCAGCGCCTGCGGGTTGACCCCGACCTTGCACTCGACGACCAGGCGGGTGCCGTTCTCCCGGTCGGTGAGGTCCTTGACGTCGGCGATGCCGGAGAGCCGCTTGGTCTTGTTGACCTCGTTGGTGATGGCCGCGATGACCTTCTCCGCACCGACGCCGTAGGGCAGCTCGGTGACCGTGATGGCCTGCCGGCCGCGGCTGCCCTCCAGCGGGCCGATCTCCACCCGGCCGCGCATCCGCACCACGCCCCGGCCGGTCTCGTACGCCCGGCGCACCTCGTCCAGGCCGAGCAGCAGCCCGCCGGTCGGCAGGTCCGGGCCGGGGACGAACTCCATGAGCTTGTCCAGCGTGGCGTCCGGGTGGTTGATCAGCCAGCGGGCCGCCTGGACGACCTCGCCCAGGTTGTGCGGGATCATGTTGGTGGCCATGCCGACCGCGATCCCGGACGCGCCGTTGACCAGCAGGTTGGGGAAAGCTGCCGGCAGCACGGTGGGCTGGGTGAGCGAGCCGTCGTAGTTGGGCTCGACGTCGACCGTGTCCTCGCCCAGCTCGCCGACGAGCAGCATCGCCTCCCGGGACATCCGGGCCTCGGTGTAGCGGGCGGCGGCCGGGCCGTCGTCCGGCGAGCCGAAGTTGCCGTGCCCGTCGATCAGCGGCACGTTGAGCGAGAAGTCCTGGGCGAGGCGGACCATCGCGTCGTAGATCGCGGCGTCGCCGTGCGGGTGGTACTTACCCATCACGTCGCCGACGATCCGGGCGGACTTCACGTGCCCCCGGTCGGGGCGGTGGCCCTGCTCGTACATCGACCAGAGGATGCGCCGGTGCACCGGCTTGAGGCCGTCCCGCGCGTCGGGCAGGGCGCGGGAGTGGATGACCGAGAAGGCGTACTCCAGGTAGGAGTCGGAGACCTCGGTGACCAGCGGATTGTCGAAGACCCGGGCACCGGCCTGGTCGAACGCGGACAGGTCGGCGCGGGCGCGGTCGTCCCTACGGCGTGCCATGGTTCAGCTTTCCTTCCGAAACGAACCCGGTGGTCAGGCGTCGATGGCTTCGCGATCGACCCGGTCGGCCGAGTCGATGAGCCAGTTGCGGCGGGGTTCGACCTTCTCCCCCATGAGCAGTTCGAGGATCCGCTCGGCGGCCTCGACGTCGTCGATGGTGATCCGGCGGACCGCCCGGGTGGCCGGGTTCATGGTGGTCTCCCAGAGCTCGTCGGCGTCCATCTCGCCGAGTCCCTTGAAGCGCGGGATCGGGGTGACGATCTGCTTGCCGGCCTTCTCCAGCTTGCGGACCGTCGCCTCCATCTCGGCCTGAGTGTAGGTGTAGACGGTCTGCGGATTGCGCCCCTTGGTGGTGATCTTGTGCAGGGGTGGCATGGCCGCGTAGAGCCGGCCGGCCTCGATCAGCGGTCGCATGTACCGGGCGAAGAGCGTGATCAGCAGGGTACGGATGTGCGCGCCGTCGACGTCCGCGTCGGCCATGATGAGGACCCGGCCGTAGCGCATCGCCGACAGGTCGAAGGTACGCCCGGAGCCGGCGCCGAGCACCTGCACGATCGCCGCGCACTCGGCATTGTCCAGCACCTGCTGGAGGTTGGCCTTCTGCACGTTGAGGATCTTGCCGCGGATGGGCAGCAGGGCCTGGTATTCCGAGGAGCGGGCCATCCGGCTGGTGCCGAGGGCGCTGTCGCCCTCCACGATGAACAGCTCGCTGCGGTCCACCCCGGTGGCCCGGCAGTCGACCAGCTTGGCCGGCATCGACGCGCCCTCCAGCGCGGTCTTGCGCCGGGCGGCGTCCTTCTGCTGCTTCTGGGTGAGTCGCACCCGCGCCGCGTCGACGATCTTCTGCAGCACCGTCCGGGCCTCGGTCTTGGTCTTCCGGTCCTCCAGCCAGGCCTTGAGGTGCTGCTCGACCAGGCCCTGCAGCACCTTGGTGATGCCGGCGGTGGAGAGCTCGTCCTTGGTCTGCGAGGTGAACTGCGGCTCCGGGATCCGCACGTGCACCACTGCGGTCATGCCCTCCAGGACGTCGTCCAGGGTGGGCGCGTCCTCCTTGGGCTTGAGCAGGCCGCGGGTGTTGCGGGCGGCCTCGGCGAGGGTACGCGCCAGGGCCCGCTCGAAGCCCTTGCGGTGGGTGCCGCCGTGCGCGTTGCGGATGGTGTTGGTGAAGCATTCGACGGTGCGCTCGTAGCCGGTGCCCCAGCGGAACGCGACCTCGACCTCGGCCCGGCGCTGCACGTTGGACTGCATCACGCCGTTGGCGTCGGCGGCGTTCTCCCGGTAGGTCCCCTCGCCGGTGACCAGCAGCGTGCCGGAGACCGGGCGGTCGCCGGCCGGGGCGAGGTATTCCACCATGTCGGTGAGGCCGTTGGGGAAGTGGAAGCTCTCCTCGACGGCCTCCTCCCCCGTCTCGTCGCGCAGCCGGTATGCCACGCCGGGGACGAGGAAGGCGGTGTTGCGCAGCTTGAGCCGGACCGCCTCGGTGTCCAGCGTCGCGCCGGTCTCGAAGTAGCGCGGGTCGTGCCACCAGCGGATCGAGGTGCCGGTCGGCTGGCGGCGCTTCATCGCGCCGACGATCTGCAGGCCGGGGCCGGGCGTGAACGGCGCGTCCGCGCCGTCCCCGTCGAAGATCCCAGGTACGCCGTGCCGGAACGACATCGAGTGGATCTTGCCACCGCGGCGGACCGTGACGTCGAACCGCCGGGAGAGCGCGTTGACCGCGGAGGCGCCCACGCCGTGCAGCCCGCCGGAGGTCTTGTAGCCCGAACCGCCGAACTTGCCGCCCGCGTGCAGCCGGGTCAGCACCAGCTCGACGCCGGAGATGCCGGACTTGGCGTGCACGTCGGTGGGGATGCCCCGCCCGTCGTCGTCGACCTGCACCGAGCCGTCGGCGTGCAGGATCACGTCGATCTTGGTGGCGTGACCCGCGACACCCTCGTCGGTGGAGTTGTCGAGGATCTCGTTGACGAGGTGACCCACGCCACGGCTGTCGGTCGAGCCGATGTACATGCCGGGGCGCTTGCGGACAGCGTCCAGCCCCTCCAGGTGCGTCAGGTCGTCGGCCCCGTACAGGGTCTCAGGCTGTGCGGTCAACTGGTCGTACTCCCAGGTCTCGGCGGTGTGGTGCCGCTCACCGGCTTCATCGCCTCGCGCGGCGCGCCGCAGCGAGCCTAGCCCGGCGATCCGACAGAGCCGTGGCACCGGGTGGGTGCGGCGTCCGGTTTGGCCGCGTCCGGGGTCTCTGCCACCGCCCGGTCGTGGGCGTCCGGAGGCGACGAGGCGTCCGTGCAGCACAACCACCCGACCTGCCGGTGTCTTCCCGAACGATCGACCGATGGCGATCCGGCCGATCGGTGCTCCCGGCGCCGCACGCGTTGCGCCACGAACTGCCCGGCCTCCAGGCGCAGTTGCCGAAGCTGTCGGTGCGCCTGTGGTACGAGGACGCCGCCGACGGTGAGCTGGCCGGGCTGAAGGCGGAGGTCGCCAGCGGGCTCGTCGATCCGGCGCGGATTCCGCTGACCCCCGGGGCGTACGTGCATCTCTGCGGGCCGGTGCCGTTCATGACCCTGGTCCGCGGCGCACTGCTGCGCCGGGGCGTGCCAGCGGAGCGGATCGCCTACGAGGTGTTCGGCCCGGGCATGCTGCACGGCTGAGGCGCACGGGTCCGAAGACCGGGGGCCGGTGCCGGACGATGCCCGGCACCGGCCCCTCGCCATGCCGACCCCGACCGGCGTGACCACGGTCACGCCGAGTGACCACAGCCGGCCTCCCGCAACCATCGCCCCGCGCCCTTTGCTCTGCAGCCATGGACGCAGCAGTCACCCATGGTTCGCTGCTGCGTCTATGGCTGCAGAGCAAAGCCGGCTGGGAGATGTTTCGGCACCGGGGCTACCGCACGGATTTTCGCTGGTCAGGGGGATTGTGACCAGATCAGCGCCCATGGGGGTGCCACGCGCCATGGTCACGCTGGGTGACATCAAGTTTCCGCGGAGGCGTGTCACCCACAGTTGTCGGCAGCACGCCAGTCGGACGCCCGACCTGCCGGCCGTCAGGCCCAGTGCCCGACCACGGCGGCGAACACCAGCAGCGAGCCGACCAGCTCGACCATCCCGACCCGGACCGGGGCCAGCCGCCGGCCCGGCAGCAGCGCCGCGCGGAGCAGCAGCAGCGCGAAGACCCCCGCCACCGCCGGGCCCCAGTAGGCCACCGCCACCACGACCGCCGCGAGGTGGTACGCCCCGGACGCCCACCGGTAGCCGACGCTCTCCCGCTCCCGGATCATCGTCTTGACGTAGAGCACCGTGCCGACCAGATACGCGGCGACGGCGCCCGCCACCGCGGCGAGCCCGGCGGGCGGGACCTCGGCGACGGTGGCCACCACGAACACGATGAGCACGCTCTGCGCCACCGAGGCGAGGTCGTTGAGCAGGGCCCGCTCGCGGCGCCGCCGGGCGTACCCGACGTTGACGGCGGCGAGCAGGGCGTAGAGCGGGGCGTAGCCGAGGACCGCGGGCCGGGCCAGCAGCACCGGCGTGACCAGCAGCGCGGCTGCGGCGCCGTAGAGCAGCAGCTGGGGGCGTACCCGGTCGGCGCGGCCGGTCTTCACGACCAGCAGGGCGTAGTAGGAGAAGAGGTAGCCGGCCAGCCAGGCGCCGAGCAGCGGCAGATGCGGCCACCGGAGGCCGGTGACGCAGACCGCCGCGGCGTACGGGAGGAGCAGCATGGCCCAGGCGCCGTGCTGCGGCGGCAGCCAGCGGTGCCTGCGGCCCCGCTGCCGACCGGCGACCCCCGATCGGGCTGCGGCGGGCGGAGCAGTGCTCATCCGCGGGCCACCGTGAGCAGCACCACGGAATCCTCGTCGGCGTGCAGCGCGTGCCGGGCGTCCGGGATCACCAGCAGGTCCCCCGTGTCGCCGGGCCAGGACCGGTCCTGAGCGACCAGCTGGACCCGGCCACGCAGCACCTGGAGCGTCGCGTCCCCCGGGCTGGCGTGCTCGGCCAGCTCGTGCCCCGCGACCAGGGCGACCAGGGTCTGCCGCAGCGGCGTGCCGGCACCGCCGTGGATCGTCCGGGCGCTGCGCCCGCTGCCGGTTGCGCGAGCCAGCGTGAGTTGCTCCTCGGCCAGCGCGGGCAGCGATGACGTGGACACAACCGGTCACCTCCCGAAGGTCAGTTCGGACGAGGCGGGCCACAAAACCGGAGCCGGCCACACCTCTTTGCCCAGTCTGTCCCCCTCCTACGCCGTCAACCAGGGACTTTGGTCACTGATCCGAATATCCACAGGCGACGCCGCGCTCCTGAGCAGAAGTCGATGATCTATAGGTTAGGCGGGGTCCGCGGGGGTAGGGACTGCCTCATGCGCGTCCTCGGAATCAACGCGATCTTCCACGACCCCGCAGCTGCCCTCGTGGTCGACGGCAGGGTGGTGGCCGCCGCCGAAGAGGAGCGGTTCAGCCGCCGCAAGCACGGCAAGCGCCCGGTGCCCTTCGCCGCCTGGGAGCTGCCCGAGCTGTCCGCCGCCTGGTGTCTGGCCAGCGCCGGGATCGACGTCGACAGCCTCGACGCGGTCGCGTACTCCTTCGACCCCGGACTCTGCCGGGACGCGGCCGAGTTGGGCCTCGACGACCCGTGGGACTGGCTGCGGGTCGACTACGCCAAGCGGGCCCCCCAGTTCCTCGCCGCCGCCCTGCCCGGGCTCGACCCGGAGAAGGTGCGGTTCGTGCCGCACCACGTGGCGCACGCCGCCTCCGCCGGGCTGGCCGCCCCGCCGGCCGGCGACGACACCGCGGTGCTGGTGCTCGACGGGCGCGGCGAGGTGGCCAGTCACCTGGCCGGCGTCTACCGCGACGGACGGCTGTCATCCCTGTACGCGCAGCAACTTCCGCACTCGCTCGGCCTGCTGTACGAGGACCTGACCCGGCACCTCGGCTTCCTGCACTCCAGCGACGAGTACAAGGTGATGGCGCTCGCCTCGTACGGCCGGCCGACGCATCTGGGCATGCTCCGTGAGCTGGTCCGGGTCACCGACGACGGCGGGTTCCACGTCGAGCGGATCGACTGGGCCGGCCTGGCCAAGGCGCGCACCGCCGACGGCGAGATGACCGACGACCACGCCGACCTCGCCGCCAGCGTGCAGGCCCGGCTGGAGGAGGTCGTCCTCGACCTGTCCCGCTGGCTGTACGACACCACCGGCAGCGCCGGCACCCTGGCCCTGGCCGGCGGGGTGGCGCTGAACTGCGTGGCCAACGCCCGGCTCGCCGCCGAGGGGCCGTTCCGGGACGTCTGGGTGCAGCCGGCGGCCGGGGATGCGGGCACCGCGCTGGGCGCGGCCCTGCACGTGGCCGGCGAGCTGGGCGACCGGTCCACCCCGATGGCCGGGGTGGACCTGGGCCGCGGCTGGTCGGACGAGGAACTGGAGGCCGAGCTGCGGCGGGCGGCGCTGCCGTACCGCCGGCCGGCGTCGATCGCCGCGGAGGCGGCCGGGGTGCTCGCCGACAACGGCATCGTCGCCTGGTACCAGGGGCGCAGCGAGTACGGCCCGCGGGCGCTGGGCCACCGGTCGCTGCTCGCCCACCCCGGCGACCCGGACACCACTCGCCGGATGAACGACGTCAAGGGCCGGGAACAGTTCCGGCCGATCGCCCCGATGGTCCGCGCGGAACGCTTCGCGGAGCTCTTCGAGGGCGTCTACCCCAGCCCGTACATGCTCTTCGTGCACCGGGTGAAGGCGCAGTGGCGGGACCGCATCCCGGCGGTCACCCACGTCGACGGCACCGCCCGGGTGCAGACCGTGCACGCCGACACCGAGCCACTGGTGGCCGAGCTGCTGGCCGAGTTCGAGCGGCGCACCGGGCTGCCGGTGGTGGTCAACACCTCGCTGAACACCGCCGGGCGGCCGATGGTGGACACCCCGCGGGAGGCGATGGAGCTGTTCGGCTCCGCGCCGGTGGACCTGCTCGCCCTCGGTCCGTTCGCGGTGCACCGCCGGGCGCTGGGCGGTGGCCGGTGATCAGCGTGGTGGTGCCGACGCTCGGCCGGCCCAGCCTGGCCGTGCTGCTGGACACCCTCGCCGGTCAGCTCGGCGACCTGCCCGGGGCCGACCTGCTCCTGGTCGACGACCGGCGCGACGAGACCGGGGAACTGGCCGTGCCGGGGGCGCTGGCGGCGTACACGAAGGTGCTGACCGGTCGTGGCGCGGGCCCGGCGGCGGCCCGCAACCTGGGCTGGCGCGCCGCGCGCGGCGAGTGGGTGGTCTTCCTGGACGACGACGTGGTGCCGGCACCGGACTGGGCCCGGCGGCTGCGCGCCGACCTCGCGCTGCCCGGCCGGATCGGCGGGGTGCAGGGCATGGTGACCGTGCCGCTGCCGGCGGACCGCCGCCCCACCGACTGGGAACGCGCCACCGCGGGCCTGGCCGAGGGCAGGTGGATCACCGCGGACATGGCCTACCGCCGGGCCGCCCTCGCGGCCGTCGGCGGGTTCGACGAGCGCTTCCCCCGGGCCTACCGGGAGGACGCCGAACTGGCCCACCGGGTCCGGCTGGCCGGCTGGGACCTGGTCCGCGGCCAGCGCCGGGTCACCCATCCGGTACGCCCCGAGGGCCGCTGGGTGAGCCTGCGCACGCAGCGCGGCAACGCCGACGACGCGCTGCTGCGCCGGTTGTACGGCCCGAACTGGCGGACCGCGCTCGACCTGCCCCCGGGCCGGCGGCCCGGGCACGTCGCGGTCGCCACGGCCGGCGCGGTCGGGCTGTCCGCCACCGTGCTGCGCGCCGTGGCCCGTCCCGGCACCCGGCGGCGCGGCCTCGGAGCGGCCGCCCTCGTCGCCGGGCTGGCCTGGGCAGCCGGCACCGCCGACTTCGCCCGGGTCCGCATCGCGCCCGGCCCGCGCACCCGCGACGAGGTCGTCACCATGCTGGCGACCAGCGCGCTCATCCCGCCACTCGCGGTCGTCCACTGGGTACGCGGCTGGTGGCACGCCCGCTCGCAGCCCGCCGGGGCGGTCGTCACGGCGGACGGACCCGAGGCGGGGCGATGACATTCCCTTCGCTTGCCCCGGACAACTGGGCGGCCGAGACGCCGCCCGGTCCTGCCCTGTTCGACGCGGTGCTGCTGGATCGGGACGGCACGCTCGTCGAGGACGTGCCCTACAACGGTGACCCGGAGAAGGTCCGCCCGGTGCCCGGTGCGCGGGAGGCGCTGGACCGGTTGCGCGCGGCCGGGCTGCGTCTGGCCGTGGTCAGCAATCAGTCCGGCCTGGCCCGGGGCTGTTTCACCGCTGAGGACCTGCGCCGGGTCAACGCCCGGGTGGAGGAACTGCTCGGCCCCTTCGACGACTGGCAGATCTGCCCGCACGACGACACCGACGGCTGCGGCTGCCGCAAGCCGGCGCCGGGTCTGGTGCACGCCGCCGCCCGGGCGCTCGGCACCACGCCGACCCGGTGCGTGCTGGTCGGCGACATCGGCCGGGACATCACGGCCGCGCTCGCCGCCGGGGCGACCGGCATCCTGGTCCCCACCCCGGTCACCCGCCTGGAGGAGGTCGCCGAGGCGCCGACCGTGGCCCGGGACCTGCCCGCCGCGGTGGACGAGATCCTGCGCCGGATGCGGGCGGTCCGGCCGGTCGCGCCCCCCGCCGGGCGGGCCGGGACGGTCCTCGTGGTGCGCAGCGACGCGGCCGGGGACGTGCTGGTCACCGGCCCCGGCATCCGCGCCGTCGCGGCCGGCGCCGACCGCGTCGTCCTGCTCTGCGGCCCACGCGGCCGGGCAGCCGCCGACCTGCTACCCGGCATCGACGAAATCATCGAATGGCCACTGCCCTGGATCGACGGCGACCCCCAACCCGTCGACCCCCAGGACATGCACCACCTCACCACCCGCCTCACCACCACCCACGCCGACGAAGCAATCATCTTCACCTCCTTCCACCAGTCCCCCCTACCCCTCGCCCTGCTCCTGCGCATCGCCGGCATACCCCGCATCAGCGCCATCAGCGACGACTACCCCGGCACCCTGCTCGACATCCGCCACCACGTCCCCACCGGCATACCCGAACCCGAACGAGCCCTCTCCCTCGCCGCCGCCGCCGGATACACCCTCCCCACCGACGACGAACCGGGACTACGGCTGCGGGACGACCTGGAGCCACCGACCGGGACGGAAACCAAGCCGGATCGCCCGGTCCCCGCACGGACCGACGACTACGTGGTGGTGCACCCCGGCTCGTCGGTGCCGGCCCGGGCCTGCCCGGCGGACCGCTGGGCCGAGATCGTGGCCGCCCTGGTCGCCGACGGGCGCCAGGTCGTCGTCACCGGCGGGCCGGACGAGCGGGACCTGACCGCGCGGGTCGCCGCCGCCGGCGGCGTGGACCTCGGCGGGTCGACGGACCTCACCGGGCTCGTCCGGATCATCGCCGGCGCCCGCTGCCTGGTGGTCGGCAACACCGGGCCGGCCCACCTCGCCGCCGCCGTGGGCACCCCGGTGGTCAGCCTCTTCGCTCCCACCGTCCCGTTCGGACAGTGGGGACCGTACCGGGTGCCGACCGTCCGGCTCGGCGACGCCAGGGCGGCCTGCCGGGACACCCGCGCGGCCGTCTGCCCGGTCGCCGGGCACCCCTGTCTGGCCGGCATCGACCCGGCCGAGGTGGTTGCCGCCGTGCGGCTCCTCGACCCGCCCGACTGACCGCCCCGTCCGCCGCGCCCCGACCAGCCCGATCGTGAGGAGAGGCATGAACGTTCTGCTGTGGCACGTACACGGCTCCTGGACGACGTCGTTCGTCCGCGGACGGCACCGCTACCTGGTGCCGGTCACCCCCGATCGGGGTCCGTACGGCCTCGGGCGGGCGCGGACGTACGCCTGGCCGGCGAACGCCGTCGAGGTGACCCCGCAGGAACTGGGGCGGACCGACGTCGACCTGGTCGTCCTGCAACGGCCCGAGGAGCTGGAGCTGGCCGAGCAGTGGCTGGGCCGCCGCCCCGGCCGCGACCTGCCCGCGATCTACGTCGAGCACAACACCCCCAAGGGCGACGTGCCGAACACCCGCCACCCGATGGCCGACCGGGACGACCTGACCATCGCCCACGTCACCCACTTCAACGAGCTGTTCTGGGACAACGGCAACACCCGCACCACAGTCATCGAACACGGAGTGCTCCCACCGGCCGTCGAATGGACCGGCGAGCTGAACCGCCTGGCCGTGGTCATCAACGAACCGGTACGCCGCTGGCGCGTCACCGGCACCGACCTGCTCCCCCGCTTCGCCGAGATCGCCCCGCTGGACGTCTACGGCATGGGCGTAACCGGACTGGCCCACCACCTCGCACGACCACCCGACCGGCTCACCAGCCACGACGACGTGCCACAACACGCCATGCACACCGAACTCGCCCGACGACGGGCATACCTGCACCTGTGCCGGTGGACATCCCTCGGACTGAGCCTGATCGAGGCGATGACCATGGGCATGCCCGTGATCGCACTCGCCACCACCGAGGCGGTGGACGCCGTGCCGCCCGACGCGGGAGTGCTCTCCACCCGGCTGGACACGCTGGTCGAGGCGGCCCGCTGGCTCGCCGAGGACCGCGACGCGGCGTACCGGCTCGGGGCGCGGGCGCGCGAGGTGACGAAGGAACGCTTCGGGCTCGACCGGTTCCTCGCCGACTGGAACCGGCTGATGGAGGAGGAAACATGCGCATCGCGATGATCTCGGAGCACGCCAGCCCGCTCGCCGTCCTCGGCGAGGAGGACGCCGGCGGCCAGAACACCCACGTGGCGGAACTCGCGGCCGCGCTGGCCGGCGAGGGACACGACGTCCGCGTCTACACCCGCCGCGACTCCCCCACCCTGCCCGACGCTGTGTCCACCCCGGACGGCTACCACGTCTGCCACGTGCCGGCCGGGCCGCCACGGCGGGTCCCGAAGGACGAACTGCTGCCGTACATGGGCGAGTTCGGCAGCTGGCTGGCCGACACCTGGCGGCGCGACGGCTGGACCCCGGAGGTGGCCCACGCACACTTCTGGATGAGCGGACTGGCCACCGTGCACGCGGGCCGACGGACCGGGGTGCCGACCGTGCTCACGTACCACGCGCTCGGCACCGTGAAGCGCCGCCACCAGGGCGCCCGGGACACCAGCCCACCAGGACGGATCGGCTACGAACGGGCGCTCGGGCGGGCCGTCGACCGGGTCGTCGTGCAGTGCAGCGACGAGGTGGCCGAGCTGGTCCGGATGGGCGTACCCCGGTCCCGGATGGCGCTGGTCCCCTCCGGCGTCAACCAGCGCGTGTTCCACCCTGACGGCCCGGCCGCGCCGCGCGACCCGGCCAGGCCCCGCATCCTCACGGCCGGCCGGCTGGTGGAACGCAAGGGTTTCCTGGACGTGGTCCGGGCGCTGCCGGCGGTGCCGGACGCCGAGTGCGTCGTGGTCGGCGGCCCGCCGGCCGAGCTGCTGCCCGCCGACGCCTTCGCCCGGCGGCTGCGGGCGCTCGCCGAGTCCTGCGGGGTCGCCGACCGGGTCCGGCTGGTCGGCGGGGTGCCCCGGGAGGAGATGGCCGGCTGGTACCGCTCGGCCGACGTGCTGGTGGCCACCCCCTGGTACGAGCCGTTCGGGCTCACCCCGCTGGAGGGGATGGCCTGCGGCGTACCGGTGATCGGCAGCAACGTCGGCGGCATCGCCGACACCGTCGTCGACGGGCTCACCGGCGACCTTGTGCCGCCGCGCGACCCTCGCGCGCTGGCCACCGCGATCCGCCGGCTGCTCGCCGACAAGGTACGCCGCTTCGCGTACGCCACGGCGGCGCTGGACCGGATCCGCAGCCGGTACTCGTGGAAGCGCTGCGCCGAACAACTCAGCGCGGTCTACGCCACGGTGACCACGGTCGCCCGTCCCGCCCGGGCGGTGGCCTGATGAGCCGGGGCGACATGATCGACGCGCACCTGTCCGGGCTGGCGGCGGCGCTGCTGCCGTTCCGGCGGGAGGCCGAGCGGCTCGCCGACTGGGGCACGGAGCTGGCCTGGACGCTCGCCCGGGGCGGGCGGTTGCTGGTGGCGGGCAACGGGGGCAGCGCCGCGGAGGCCCAACACCTCACCGCCGAACTCGTCGGCAAACTCCGCGACGACCGGGAACCCCTGTCCGCCATCGCCCTGCACGCCGAAACCTCCGCCCTCACCGCCATCGGCAACGACTACGGCTACAACGAGGTCTTCGCCCGCCAGGTCCGCGCCCACGGCCGAACCGACGACATCCTCCTGCTCCTGACCACCAGCGGCACCAGCACCAACCTGCTCACCGCCGCCCACGCCGCACGCGAGACCGGACTGCGCTGCTGGGCCTTCACCGGCCCGACACCCAACCCACTCGCCAACGCCTGCCACGAAGTCCTCGCCGTCCCGTCACCGGACAGCCAGGTGGTGCAGGAGCTGCACCTGGTCGCCACCCACGTGCTCTGCGAGTACGTCGACCAGGCCCTCCCCTTGATCCGGCAGCTGCCCACGACGACCGTGACCGCGCCCCGGGGCACCAGCATCGCCGGGTGGGCACCACCGCTCGTCCCGGTCCTCGGCGACGGGCACACCGCCAACGGACACACCGCCAACGGACACAGCGCCAACGGGCAGAGCGCCAACGGACACCGCGGCACCGGCCACAGCGTCGACGGCCACGGACGGAACGGGCACCACCGCAACGGGTCCACCGGCACCGGTTGGGTGGAGCGGTGAGCGGGCCGCTCGTCGTGGTCGGCGACGCCCTGCTGGACCGGGACGTGACGGGCACGGTGAACCGGGTCTGCCCGGACGCCCCCGTACCGGTGTTGGACGAGCGCACCGCCGTGGACCGGCCCGGCGGGGCCGGCCTGGCCGCGCTGCTCGCCGCCGCCCAGGACACCGAGGTCGCGCTGGTAACCGCGCTCGCCGACGACGCCGGTGCGGCCCGCCTGGCCGAGTTGTTGGCCGAAGCGGGGGTGGGGGTCTATCCGATGCACCTGCCCGGCGCGACCGCCGAGAAGATCCGGCTGCGGGCGGGCGGACAGACGCTGCTCCGGCTGGACCGGGGCGGCGGCCCGCAGCCTCCCGGCGAGCCGCCGGAGGCGGTGCTGGAGGTGCTGTCCCAGGCCCGGGCCATCCTGGTCAGCGACTACGGTCGCGGCCTGGTCCGGCAGCCGGCGCTGCGCGCCGCGCTCGCCGAGGCGTCCGCCCCGGTGGTGTGGGACCCGCACCCGCGCGGCCCGGCCGCCGTAGCCGGGGCCCGGCTGGCCACGCCGAACCTCGCCGAGCTGCGGCAGCTCACCGGCGACGCGGGGGCCGGTTCGGCGCTGTCCACCGCGACTCGGGCCGGGCACGAGCTGCGGCGCCGCTGGCGGGTTGGCGCGGTCGCGGTGACCATGGGTCCGGACGGCGCGGCGCTCTGCCACGCCGGCAGCACCCCGCTGGTCGTGCCGCCACCGTCCATTCCGGACCGGGTCGAGGACACCTGCGGCGCTGGCGACCGGTTCGCCGCCACCGCCGCCCTGGCGCTCGGCGACGGCGCGCTGGTCTCCGAGGCGGTCGGCGCGGCGGTGGCCGCCGCGTCGGCGTACGTGGCGGCGGGCGGGGCGGCCGGCCTGCACCGCGAGCCGGCGCAGCCCCCGGCACCCGCCGCCGCCCGCACCGCCGAGGAGCTGGTGGCTGCGGTACGCGCCGACGGCGGCACCGTCGTCGCCACTGGCGGCTGCTTCGACATCCTGCACGCCGGGCACGTCGCCACCCTCCAGGCGGCCCGCCGTCTCGGCGACTGCCTGGTGGTCTGCCTCAACTCCGACCGCAGCGTACGCGGGCTGAAGGGGCCGGAGCGCCCGGTCAACCCGGAAGCGGACCGGGTCCGGCTGCTGGCCGCCCTGGACTGTGTCGACGGCGTGCTGGTGTTCGACGAGCCCACCCCGCACCGGGTGCTGGCCCGGCTGCGGCCCGACGTCTGGGTCAAGGGCGGTGACTACGCCGGGGAAGACGGCGGGCCGGAGCTGCCCGAGGCGGACCTGGTCCACCGCTGGGGCGGCCGGGTCGTCACCGTCCCCTACCTGGCCGGCCGATCCACCACCGGCACCATCTCCGCCGCGCGCCAGCGCGGCCTTCACCTCGTCAAGGGAGCGGCAGTATGAGCGAGCGTCAGCGGAGTGCTGGCAGGGACATCAACGGCAGGACCGTCCTCGTGACCGGCGGGTCGAGCGGCCTGGGCGCGGCGGTGGTGACCGCGGTCGCCAAGGCCGGCGGGCGGCCGTACGTGCTGGACCGGCAGGCGCCGGCCGACGGGGTGCCCTGGGTCGACTGCGACCTCGCCGACACCCGCGCCGCGGAGGCGGCCACCCGCCAGCTCGCCGAGCAGGCCGGCGGGCTCGACGGCGTGGTGACCGCCGCCGGCGTGGACGTGCCGGGGCGGCTGGCCGACGTGCCGGGCGACACCTGGGACCGGATCGTGGCGATCAACCTGCTCGGCACCGCCGCGGTGGTCCGGGCGGCCGTGCCGTACCTGGAATGCGGGCACGGCACGGTGGTCACCGTGGCGTCCACGCTGGGCGTCAAGGCGGTCAGCGACGCCACCGCGTACTGCGCGGCGAAGTTCGGGGTGGTCGGCTTCACCCGGGCGCTCGCCGCCGAGCTGGCCGGGACGATCGGCGTGACGCTGCTGATCCCCGGTGGCATGCGAACGGCGTTCTTCGACGACCGGGACGAGAAGTACCGGCCCGGCCCGGACGCGATCCTCAACGACCCGGCCGACACCGCGGAGGCGGTGCTGTTCGCCCTCGCCCAGCCGCCGGGCTGCGCAGTACGCGAGCTGGTGGTCTGCGCCGAGCAGGAGTCCTCGTACCCGTGATCCTCGTGCTCCGCGCGCTCGGCGTCGGCGACCTCGCCACCGGGGTGCCGGCGCTGCGCGCGCTGCGCGCCGCGTACCCCGGTGATGAGCTGGCGCTGGTCGCGCCGCGCTGGCTGGCGCCGCTGGTCGAGCTGGTCGGCGGGGTGGACCGGCTGGTCGAGGCGGACGGGCTGGGCCACCTGGGGTGGTCCGGACCGACGGCTGCGCTCGCGGTGAACCTGCACGGCCGGGGCCCCCAGTCGCACCGGATGCTGGCCGAGGTCAGGCCCGGCCGGCTGCTCGCCTTCGCCAACGCCGAGGCCGGGCACCACGACGGTCCACCGTGGCGGGCCGACGAGCACGAGGTGGACCGGTGGTGCCGGCTGCTGGCCTGGTACGGCATCCCGGCTGACCGGACGGACCTGGCGCTGCGCCGCCCCGGACCTGGTGCGCGGCCCAGCGGGCTCAGCATCGTCCACCCCGGGGCGAAGGCCGCCGAGCGGCGCTGGCCACCGGCGCGCTTCGCGGCGGTGGCCCGGGAGCTGACCGCGCGCGGCCACCGGGTGGTGGTGACCGGCAGCCCGGGTGAGCGGGGCATCGCCGAGGAGGTGGCCCGCGGCGCCGCGCTGCCGCCGGCGGCGGTGCTGGCCGGGCGGACCGGCCTCGGCGAGCTGGCCGCCCTGGTGGCCCACGCCCGGCTGGTGCTCGCCGGCGACACCGGCATCGGCCACCTGGCCACCGCCTACGGCACCCCGTCGGTGCTGCTCTTCGGCCCGGTTTCGCCCGCGCTCTGGGGCCCGCCGCCGGACCGGCCGTGGCATCAGGCGCTCTGGGCGGGGCCACGGCCGCCCGGGGACGGGCTCCACCCGGCGCTGGCCGAGCTTGCGGTGCCCGCGGTGCTGGCGGCCGTCGACCGGGTCGAACGGGCCTTTCCCGGCGCGGTGGGGCGGCTCGTCCCGGCCGCCTGGGACGGGACGGACCGGCCCGCGCCGCCCGGACCGGCGGCCCGGTGCGGCACCCCTGCGGCTACCTGCCGGTAGCTTGCCGCCGTACCCTGAGCCGGTGAGCGGGGAGTACACGCAGGAGTTCGTCGACGTCGACGGGGCGCGGATCGGCGTCCAGGTCTACCCGGAGCCGGACGGGCCGCCCGGCGCGCCGGTGGTGGTGCTCTGGCCGGCGATGGGGGTGCGGGCCCGCTACTACCGGCCCTTCGCCGCCGCGCTGCGCGACGCCGGGCTCGCCGTCGTCGTGGTCGACCTGCGGGGCACCGGCGAGAGCACCCCGGCTCCCGCGCGCACCTGCCGCTACGGCTACCCCGAACTGGCCGTTGACGTCGGCGCCGTGCTCGACGCGCTCAAGCCCCGGCTGGACGGCCGTACCCGGCTGCTGCTCGGGCACTCCCTCGGCGGCCAGGTCGCGCTGCTGCACCAGGCCCTGCACGACGCGGACGCGGTGGACGGGCTGGCCCTGGTGGCGGTCGGCCTGCCGTGGTGGCGCGGATACCCGGGGCTGCGCGGCTGGGGGGTGCTGCCGTACACCCAGGGGATCGCGGCGGTGGCCCGGCTGCTCGGCGTGTGGCCGGGCTGGGGGTTCGGCGGCCGGCAGGCCCGCGGGGTGATCCGGGACTGGGCGTACACCGCCCGGACCGGCCGGTTCCCGGTGCTCGACGGGGTCGACGCCGAGGCGGCGGTACGCCGGGTGCGTACGCCGGTCCTCGCGGTGAGCGTGGACGACGACCAGTACACCCCGCACGAGACCCTGGACCACCTCTGCGGCAAGCTCACCGCCGCGCCGGTGACCCGGCACCGCTACACGGTGGCCGAGGCCGGCGGCCCGCTGGACCATTTCACCTGGGTACGCGCGGCGATCCCGCTGGCCGCCCGGGTCGCCGCGTTCGCCGCCACCCTGCCGCGCCGCTGACCGGGTGGCCGGGCGGCACGCCGGGTCGGCCGGACGGGAGTGATCGGGGGCGTAGCTGGTTGGAACGTGGGTATGCCGCACCGCCCGAACACGGCGGAGGGGGATCAGATGTCCGAACGGCACACCGCGTTGCGGTCGATGCACGATCTGGGCCTGGCGGCATGGTTCGGCGGCTCGCTGATGGGCGCGCTCGGCGTCAACGCGGCGGCGGCTCGGGTCGACGACTCGACGCAGCGGCTGCCGGTGGCCTCGGCGGGCTGGGCGCGCTGGACCCCGGTCAACGCGGCGGCGATCGGTGCCCACCTGGCCGGCGCGGTCGGCGAAATGGTCACCGAGAGCCCACGGATGGCGGTGCAGTCCGGGGTGGGGAAGATCAGCGCGGTGAAGACCGCGCTGACCGTGGGCGCGCTGGCGGTCACCGGCTACAGCCGGATGCTCGGCAAGAAGCTGGAGCGGGCGGGCGGGCCGCCCGTCGAGGGGATCACCGAGCCGAGCTATCAGACCCCGGCGAGCGTGGCCTCCTGCCAGCGGCAGATGAAGCTGCTCCAGTGGGCGGTGCCGGCGCTGACCGGCGCGCTGGTGGTGGTGACCGCATACATGAGCGAGCAACAGAAGCCGGGCCAGGTGCTCCGGGGCATGCTCGGCCGGGCCGGCGGGGTGATCACCCGGCCGAGGATGGCCGGCAAGGTCATCGCGATGGGCGGGCCGAAGATCGGCAAGGCAGTCGGGATGACTGCTCCGAAGATCGGCAAGATCGCCGGCCTGAGGGTCGCCGCGATGGGTGCTCCGAAGATCGGGAAGGTCGTCGGCAAGGGCGCGCCGAAGATCGGCAAGGTCGCCCTGGGCTCGCCGAGGACGATCGCCAAGGTCGCCGCGATGGGCGCGGCCACGCGGCACCTGGTCACGGCCGGCCGTTGACCCGCTGAGCGGCCGGCGGCGCACAACGACGTGCGCCGCCGGCCGCTCGCGGACGCCGATCCGGCATGACCGGGCGGGTGGCGGGCATTCAGCGCGGGCACGGGAACCCAGCCAGGGTGAGGTGGCGATGAGCAGCAAGAAACGACCGAGGACGGGCGAGGGGCGGGGGCCCGAGGCGAGCAAGCCGTGGGGCACCACTGACGGTTTCGACGCCGACCCGCCCTGGGGCGCGGGCCAGGACTCGCCGATGGACGAGGGTAGCGAGGAGCCCGCGGTCCCGGAGGGCCGGCGGGGTGAGCGCCGGGCGCGCGGGGCGGCGGCGGGCGGGCCGGCGGCCGGGCGGCACGGCTTCGGGTCGGTGGAGCCGACCCGCACCGCTGAGGCCGGACCGGGCGCGCCGCCGGATCCGGCGCCGTCCGCCCGGACGTTTCCCGACGACAGCGCCGAGGGCGACCTGCCGGACAACGCGCTGGAGGAGGCCACCGGCATGCACCCGGAGGGCGTCCGGCGGCGCGGCTGACCCGGTACGGGAGTGGCGGCGAGGACACCGACGCGCGCCGCCCCCGCTGGCGACCCGACGCACGGACCGAGCCGGACCCCGCTCGGCCCGGGGTCAGGATCCCGCGCCGGCCCGCTCCCGGACGGCCTCGACGCCGAGCAGTTCGGCGAGCCGGGCGGCGTCCCGTTGGGCCTGGTCGCCGCAGCAGTTGTTCATCAGGACGTGCAGCTCGGCGCACTGGTCGGCCAGTTCACGCAGCAGCTCGGACCAGTGCCGCAGTTCCTGCTCGCCGTAGGCGTAGCGGAACCTGTCCTGCCGGTCGCCGCTCTCCCAGGCCGTGCTGTGCCCGTGGAACCGGACCACCGCGAGGTCGGCGGTGGTGATCAGGATCGGCGGCACCGAGGAGACGTGGCCCTGCGGCATGTCCACGCAGACGTACCCGAGCCCCTGCTCGCGCAGGAAGGTCACGGTGTCCACCACCGCTTCCTCGCTGAACCACGAGGAGTGCCGCAGCTCGACGCAGACCGGCCAGGGCCGGCACCGCCGGGCCGTCTCCCGGATCCGCCGTTTGGCGGCGTCCCCGCGGGCCAGCCAGGGCGGGAACTGCAGCAGCACGGCGCCGAGCCGGTCGGCCGCCGCGAGCGGCGCCAGCGCCGCGTGGAACCGGTCCCAGAGTTCGTCGTACGCCCCGGCGGGCAGATCCCGCCAGCGGATCAGGCTCGGCCCGCCGGCCGGCCGCAGCTCGCGGGGCAGCGCCGCGACCGGGGTGTGGTGGCCGGTGAAGAGGCGGAACGCCTTGACGTCGAAGGTGAACCCCGGCGGGGTGGCGGCCGCCCAGCCCGCCGCCGTCTCCGGCAGCGGGATCGCGTAGTACGACGTGTCCGCCTCGACCAGCCCGAACCGCTCGGCGTAGAAGCCGAGGCGGCCCGCGGGGGTGTTGACCGCGCGGGGATACCAGCCGGAGCGCACCAGCAACTGGTCGGCCCAGGATGATGTGCCCACCTTGATGACACCCATGTCATTCAGTGCACCGCCAACCGGACGAATCGGCAACCGGGACGGTCCCGTGTGGAAGCCGGAAACCTGTCGGTGGGCCGTCGTACGGTGTCCGCGGTCATCAAGCGAAAGGCGGACAACATGAGCGTCTCCGACCAGGTCCTCACCGGTGAGCGGGCGGATCTGCTCGCCAGCCTGCGCCTGCACCGCGGGTTCCTCCGGCAGACCGTGCAGGGCATGACCGACGAGCAGGCGGCCCGGCGCAGCACGGTGAGCGAGCTCTGCCTCGGCGGGCTGATCAAGCACGTGGCGGGCGTCGAGAAGCGGTGGATGCGGTTCGCCGTGGGCGGGGCCGAGGCGATGGAGAGCGAGCCGGTCGACTGGGTCGGGCAGTTCCGGATGACGGAGGGCGAGACCCTGGCCGGGTTGCTCGCCGAGTTCGACCGGGTGGCCGCCGAGACCGACGCCCTGGTCGCCACCGTCGACCTGGACCAGGCGCACCCACTGCCGGTGGCGCCGTGGTTCGAGCCGGGGGCGAGCTGGTCGGTGCGCCGGGTGCTGCTGCACCTGATCGCCGAGACCGCGCAGCACGCCGGCCACGCGGACATCATCCGCGAGGCGATCGACGGGGCGAAGACGATGGGGTGACCACCGACGCAGGTGAGCGGTCTCACGTCCGGTTCGGGTTACCGGCGGGGGTTTCGATGTGACGTCACGAAGCGTGGCGGCGCTGAGGGACACGAGATGACCACACACCGGATGGACCAGGAGACCGTCGAGCGGCTGCTCGTCGGTCCGGTCGCCGACGCGCAGGACGTTCCCGAGGTGCTCGTCCGGCTCCTCGCCGCCGTCCGCGTCGCCGCCCGCCCGCACGAACTCGGCGGCGAGGCGGCCGCCCTCCAGGCGTTCCGCACGGCGCGCGCCGGACTGCTCCCGGCGGCGCCCCGCCCCAGGCAGGGGTTCGTCGCCAGCCTGCTCAGCGCGAAGATCGCGCTCGCCGCGCTGCTGGCCGCCGCCACCGGTGGCGTGGCGCTCGCCGCCGCCACTGACACGCTGCCGGCGCCGATCAGCGGCGGTGCCGGGACCACCGCGACGCCGAAGGCCGGGGTCGGGTTGCCGGGCTCGCCGACGACCGGGCCGGGCACCTCGCCCACCCCGGCCGCCGAACCCAGCCCGACCGCCGGTCCGACCGGCCAGCCGAGCACCTCGGCTCGCCTCACCGGGCTCTGCCGCGCATACCTCGTGAAGGCAGCTGAACAGCGACGGCACGTGCTGGAGACACCGAGCTTCGCCGACCTGGTCTCGACCGCCGGCGGCCGGGACAAGGTCACCGGCTACTGCGAGCGGCTGCTCGACACGCCGGACAAGGAAAAGGACGCCAGCAACGGGACGAAAGAGCGGACCGACAGCCCGCCCACCGGACCCACTACCGGCCAGCCGGCCGGTGGCCCGGCAACCACCGCCGCCACCCCGGCCGTCACGGGGCCGGCGATCCGCCCGCCGAGTCCTTCCGTGCACCTGTCCGCCCCGGTCCGCCCGGCCCTGCGCTGAGCGGCCGGGCACGTCGCCGGATGCCCCGTCCGGCCGCGCGGCGCGGCCACTGCCGGCGGTCCCGTTCGGCCGGCGCGCCTCGGGCCGGTGACCTGCGGCGGCCGGGCTGATAGCTTGCCCCGGTGACCCCGCGGCGTCGCCGGCTGGCGATCCTCTTTCGCCTGGCCACCGTGCTCAGCGTGGTGGCCGGCGTCGTGCTCACCGCCCTCGGCCCGGCCACGGTGACGGGGCTGCTGCCCTACTTCACCATTCAGAGCAACGTGGCGGTCGGCGGGTTCGCCGGATACGCCGCCTGGCGGTGCTGGCACGACCGGCCGGAGCCGCCGTCCGTGCTCAAGGGTGCGGTGACTCTCTACATCACCATCACCGGGGTGGTCTATCACCTGGTGCTGGCGAACCCGGCCAGCCCGTTCGCGATGGCCCAGCCCAACCGGGCGCTCGGCGAGGCGCTGGGCAACCAGTTCCTGCACACCGTCGTGCCACTGCTCGCGGTCGCCGACTGGGTGCTGTTCGACCAGCGCGGCCGGCTGCGCCTGCGCTACGCGGCCTGGTGGCTGGCGTTCCCGCTGGCGTATCTCGGGTTCGCCCTGGTGCGCGGCCTGATCGTGCACCGCTACCCGTACCCGTTCGTCGACGCCGGTCAGCTCGGCTACGACGGGGTGGGGCTCAGCTCGCTCGGTTTCGCGTTCGCGTTCTGGCTGCTCGGGCTCCTGTTCGTCGGCGTCGACAAGGGGCTGGCCCGGCGGACCCGAGCGGTCCCCGCCCCCGCCGGCGCCGTCGCGGCCCGGCCCGCCGCCGCGGGATCCGCCGGGCCGGCGGAGGAGACCACGGCGGGGCAGCGGTGACCGGGGTTCAGCTGCGCGCGGGCGGCGGTCACCCCCGCTCGACGAGCCCGCGCACATACGCGGCCTGACCGGCGTGCTGCAGATCGTCGTCGAGCAGGCTCACCAGCCGCACGCCGAGGGTGACCGGCGGGTCCCAGTTCAGGTCGACCACCCGGTCGAGGTCGGCGGGGCGCACCCCGCGCAGATACCGCCGGGTCCGGTCGACCACCGCAGCGTGGTAGTCGAGGAGCACCTGACCGTTCTCCGGCCGGACGGTGGCGACCTGTTCGGGGCCGTACCCGAAGCCGGTGTCGTCCGGGTCGGCGGTCAGCCCGAAGCTCCGCGCCCAGTCGCCGGTGACCCAGATCTGCTCCTCCCCCAGCAGGTCGGCGACGCCGTGATCCTGGATCCGGGTCAGGTGCCAGACCAGCCAGCCCACCGTGTTCGCCCCGGGCGCCGGAGGCTGGCGCAACTGCTCCGGGCTCAGCCCGTCGACCGCCGCCGCCACCAGATCGGGCAGCCGGTCGTACGCCTCGGTCAGCAGGTCGTTCACGTCCACTCGTCCACGCTCCTCGCCGTCGGTGCCACCGGGGCAGTACCGCCCACCGGGCCGGGCAAACCTCACCTCTTAGGGTGATCGCGTGGTCGCGGCGCTGGAGCTGTATCTCGACACGGACGCCACCCGGCGGATCCGGGTGCTCTGGGACGCGCTGGAGTCCGAGGGTGTGCAGAGCATGCGGTCGCTGCTGGAGCAGCGGCACCGCCCGCACGTCTCGCTCGCGGTGGCGCCCCGGTTCGACCCGGAACGGGTGGCCGAGGCGCTCGCCGGGATGGTGGTGGCCGCGCCGTTGCGGCTGGAGTTCCAGCACGCGGGGCAGTTCGTCGGGCGGGTGCTGTGGCTCGGGCCGGCCCCGACCGCCGAGTTGCTGGCCCACCACGCCCAGGTGCACCAGCGGCTGGCCCGGGCCGGGATCGGCCTGGTCGAGCACTACCAGCCGGGACGCTGGGTGCCGCACTGCACGCTGTCCATGCGGGTGCCGAACCCGCTGATGGGCGCGGCGGTGCGCCGCTGCCTGGAGGTGCTGCCGCTGACCGCCACCGTGGTCGGCGCGGCCATCACCGACCACGCCCGGGGCATCTCCCATCCGCTTCCGTGAGGTTCAGCGCGGGCCGAGGTCGACGATGAAGGTCGGGTACTCGGGTTGCGGGCAGGGCTCACCGCGGTGGCCGAGCCGCTCGTAGAAAGGCGCCGCCCGCTCCCGGTGCGCCTGCCACTCCAGGTAGCGGGCCCGGCCGGCCGCCCACCGCGTCACCGCCGCGAGCAGCGCCCGGCCCACCCCGTGCCGGCGCCGGTCGGGGCGTACGTAGAGGTCGTGCAGGCGTGCGGTCCGGTGCGTGTCGCCGGAGCGCAGGTGCGGGCCGTGATCCTGGGCGGCCGCGTACCCGGTCAGCCCGCCGGCGTCCACCGCGCCGAGCAGCGCCCAGCGCGGGTCGGCGAGCAGGCGCAGGAAGCGCTCCCGGTGCGTCTCGGCGGGCTCGTCACCGACGCCCATGTCGCGCAGCATCGGCCACAGCTGCGGCCAGTCGGCGGCGGTCAGCTTCCGTACGGTCATGCCGGCCAGGATGCGGGCCGAGGGTGGCTTCCGGCCAGCCGGTTTCGGGCCGGGCGGGTCCAGCGGACCACTCCGGCCGGTTCACTCGGGTCGACGACGGCACCGGGTCGACGTGGTGCACGACCGGCTGGACGCGGACGGCGCGCGGCCGAGGACCGGGGTGGGGCAGGACCCGCGCACCGGCGACGGTACCGTTGCGCCTCATCATGCCCTTGCGGGGCGGTCGTCCGCCGGCCCGGCGCTGGCGAACCTGACGGAGGATGGCGCAATGTCCAACGGCGAGGAACCGTTCGCATCCCACGACGACGTGTCCGCACGGCCGAGGTTCGACCCGGCGCTGCGCGGCTACGACAAACGCCAGGTGGACCGGTACGTCGAGCAGATGGAAGCCGAACTGTCCGCATTGGCGGCCGGCCGGGACCGGGCGTACGCGCAGGTGCGGGAGCTGACCACGCAGGTGCAGCGGACCCAGGCCGAGGCGGCGGAGCTGCGGCAGCGACCGGCCGAGGTGGACCGGGCGTCCTTCCGGGACCTCGGTCCGATGGTCGAGCAGATCCTCGACCTGGCCGAGCGGCAGTCCGCCCAGATCACCGAAACCGCGACCCGGCGCGCCGCCGATCTGCAGGAGCAGGCCGAGAAGGTACTGGCCTCGGCGCAGGAGGAGGCCGTCCGCCAGCTGCGGGAGCTGGAGGACGAGCTGTCGGCGCGCCGCGCCGAGCAGGAGAACGCGCACGAGGAGCAGCGCGCCGCCGCGCAGGCGGAGCTCACCGCGATCCGGGAGATGGCCGAGAAGCTGCGCGTCGAGGGGCAGGCCGCCCACGAGCGGGCGCAGCAGGAGGCGAAGCGGATCGCCGAGCAGAGCGCGCAGCAGGTCGACCAGGCCCGCTCCGCCTCGGAGGCGCTGGTGAAGGCGGCCCGCACCCAGATCCAGCAGGAGGTCCAGGCCACCCGGAGCAAGGCCCAGCAGGAGCTGGCCCAGTGGCAGGCCACCATGGCCCGCGAGTTGGACGAGCGGCGGGCCGCCGCCGAGCAGGAGCTGGCCGACCGGGCCAGCGCCGCCGAACGGGACATCGCCGCGCTGGTCGCCGAGGCCCAGGAGTACGCCACCGAGGTCCGCGAACGGGTCGACGAGGAGACCGCGGCGCACCAGGAGCAGCTCGCCACGGTGCAGCAGGAGATCCAGCAGCGGCAGGAGACCCTCACGCAGCTCCAGGCCGAGCTGGGGACCGTCGGCCAGCGGCTGGAAGGGACCCGCCAGGAGATCGCCACGGTCGAGCAGGAGGGGGCCGCGCTGGAGGAGCGCCTGATCGAGGTACGCCGGGACCTGGCGGCCGAGACCAAGCGGCTCGACGAGGCGCGGCGGGCGGCGGACCTCGCCGAGCAGCACGCCAAGGAGACTCGGGCCCGGGTGCAGCGCGAGGCGAAGCGGGTGGCCGACCTGGCCGCCGCGGCGGTCATGGCGGCCGCCGCGGGTGGCGCGGCAACCGCCGAGTATCCGCAGGTCGCTCCCCGCCCCCTCGGCGACGGCGCGGGGCACGACGCGGCCGACCGTCCGGCGGCGGAGCGCCTCGAGGGCCCGGAACTGCCGACCGGTGACGCGAACGCCTCGCGCGCGCCGCTGAACGGCCCCACCTTCGACGCGTTCGCGGTGCGTCCGCCGGCGCAACGCACCGCCCCCGAGGCGGAGTCGGCCGTGCGGACCGCCGAGGAGCCGGCGGCGGGCCCCGACGTCGGGATCTCGGCCAACGCCTGAGCCGGCCCCGTCCTGACCGGTGCGCTGTCCGGGTGCCGGTCAGGATCCGGCCGGCCCGGCGCCGGCTCCGTCCGCTGTCGAGGCAGGTCGTCGGCTGCCCGGCATCGCACCACGGCCAGGCCGCCGGAACGCCGGACCGGCGAACTCTTGATCTGCATCTTGAAGCATGCAAATATTTGGATCACTTTGCGTGCTGCTCCGACTTCGAGGGGTTGATCAACGTGCGGAAGGTTTCCTCCGTCGCGACGGCCGTCGCACTGGCGACCGCCTGCTCCGGCGTCGCCGTCGTCAGCGCGGCGGCGCCGGCCGGCGCATCCTGCAGCCACTCCCGCACCAACGTCGACACCGCGGGCGGCCAACTCTTCAACGCCAGCAACGTCAACATCCGCTCCGGCCCGCACACCAGCTGCGCCTCCCTGGGGTACGGGCAGTACACCCACAACGTCGACTTCTGGTGCTTCACCAACGGCGACAAGGTCACTGCCAACGGGCACACGACCTACACCTGGACCTACCTGAAGGACACCACGACCGGCGTGTCCGGCTGGGTGGCGGATGCCCTCCTCGACAACCTCGGCAGCAACATCGCCTGCTGACCGCCGGCCGCCCCCACCGGCGGCTCGCGAACGGGCAGGATGGTTCGGCATGACCGCCGAGCCCCGCCTCTACCCGCCGATCGAGCCGTACGCCACCCACCGGATCGCCGTCGGTGACGGCCACGAGCTGTACGTGGAGGAGGTGGGCCGGCCGGACGGCGTACCCGTGGTGTTCCTGCACGGCGGGCCCGGCGGTGGCCTCGTCCCGGCGGCACGGCGGTTCTTCGACCCGGACCGCTACCGGGCCGTGCTGTTCGACCAGCGCGGCGCGGGCCGGAGCACCCCGCTGGGCGGACTGCGCGCCAACACCACCTGGCATCTGGTCGACGACATCGAGGTGATCCGCGACCGGCTCGGGATCGACTCCTGGCTGGTGTTCGGTGGCTCGTGGGGGGTCACCCTCGGCCTGGCGTACGCGCAGAGCCACCCGGACCGGGTCACCGGCCTGATCCTGCGCGGCGTCCTGCTGCTGCGGCGCAGCGAGCGGAACTGGTTCTACCAGGGCGGGCTGCGCCACCTCCAGCCGGACGAGTGGGACCGGTTCATCGCCCCGATCCCGGAAGCGGAGCGGGACGACCTGCTGGGCGCGTACCACCGGCGGCTGCACGGGCCCGCCGACGCCGAGGCCCGCGCGTGCGCCGTCGCCTGGGGGCGGTGGGAGGCGGTGAACTCCGCGCTGCGCCCCGACCCGGGCCTGCTCGCCCACTTCACCGCTGACGAGCACGCGCTGCCGATCGCGCGGATCCTCTCCCACTACGCGCTGCACGGCGGCTTCTTCACCAGCGAGACGCAACTCCTCGACGGGGTGGACCGGATCCGCCACCTTCCCGCCGTCATCATCAACGGCCGCTACGACCTCTGCTGCCCACCGGTGTCGGCGTACGACCTGGCGCGGCGCTGGCCGGAGGCCGAACTGCGGATCGTGCCCGACGCCGGCCACTCGGCGGCGGAACCGGCGGTCGCCCGGGAACTGCTGCGCGCCACCGACCACTTCGCCGACCTGCTCACCGGCTGAGCCCCGTCCGCAGGCCGGCCTTCGTCGGGCTGACCGCCGCAGTCACCCGTCATTCGTCCAGGAGGGCCCGGACGGCGCCGGCGATCACCGGGTCGACCGGGAACCGCTGCTCCAGCCAGCCCAGCGTGACCCGGGCCGCCTCTCGGTTGCCCCGGTAGCCGGGCACCATCTCGGCCAGCGGCAGCACCTCCGGCGGGTACGCCCGCTCGACCCGGCGGCTCGAGTCGAACGGGTCCCGCCGGTGCGCCGCCGCCGGAGCGGTGAGCCGCAGCAGGGCGAGCACCCGGTCCACCGCGTACGACTGGATGAACCGCGCCGCGGTGAGCCGTTCCCCGCGCAGCTCGCGGTGCAGGCCGACGTAGAGGTTGGTGAGCGCCTCGTTGAGGTGGAACTCGACGGTGTCGTACGGCGTGGCAGGGCGGGCCGGTGGGCCGCACTCGGCCAGCCCGGCGGGCGCGTCGGGCCGCTGCCACACCACCCGGGCGCCGGTGAACGGCAGGCGCCGCAACTCGTCCACGGTGAAGACCGCGTACTCCACGAAGATCCCGTCGGCGTAGCGCGCCTTGCGGCCGTTGCGTTCGTTGGCGAAGCTGTACGCCACCGGACCGGGCGCGGCCAGCCAGTCGATCGACTCGACGTAGCGGGGCACCGCGCCGTCCGCGACGACGAGGAAGAAGTCCAGGTCGGAGTGGGCGTCCAGCCGGTCGTGCTCGGCGCCGGCCGAGCCGAGGCCGAGCAGCGCCACGGTGTCCGGCCGGGTGGCGAGGTGAGCGGCGAGCTCGTCGAGTCGACGCAGCATCGGGTGCAAGCCGTCGTCCCTTCCGTGAAGAGTCGACGTTTCAGCCCGTACGGCCCTGCTCGCCGCCGGGGTCGCGACACCGATGCGGCCCATCATCGTTCTCCGGCGGATGTCGCACAAGCGCACCTGTCCCGCCCCGGCCGACAGTGGCAAGATCGACCGGGTGACGGGTTCGCTGTTGGCGGTCAGTGACCTCCATGTGTCGTACGCCGAGAACCGCCGCATCGTGGACGGCCTGCGACCGGAGTCGACGGACGACTGGCTCATCGTGGCCGGCGACGTCGCCGAGCTGTTCGGCCACGTGGAGCGGACGTTGCGCCAGCTCCGCGACCGGTTCGCCAGGGTGATCTGGGTGCCGGGCAACCACGAGCTCTGGACGCACCCGGCCGACCCGGTGCAGCTGCGCGGCCGGGACCGGTATGACGCGCTGGTCCGGATGTGCCGCGACCTCGGCGTGCTGACCCCGGAGGACGACTATCCGGTGTGGCACGGCGACGGCGGGCCGGTCACCGTCGCGCCGCTGTTCCAGTTGTACGACTACTCGTTCCGGGCGCCCGGCACCACGTCGAAGGAGGCGTCGCTGCAGCGCGCGTACGACGCCGGGGTGGTCTGCACCGACGAGCTGCTGCTGCACCCCGACCCGTACCCGGACCGCGAGTCCTGGTGCTGGGCCCGGCTCGCCGAGACCGAGCGGCGGCTGGCCGCCGTCGACCCGGCGCTGCCGACGGTGCTGGTCAGCCACTGGCCGCTGGTCCGCGAACCCACCGAGGTCCTGTGGTACCCGGAGTTCGCGCAGTGGTGCGGCACCGACCGGACCGCGGACTGGCACGTCCGCCACCGGGCCGTCGTCGCGGTCTACGGGCACCTGCACATCCCGCGCACCACGCACTACGACGGGGTGCGTTTCGAGGAGGTGTCGCTGGGCTACCCGCGCGAGTGGACCCGGCGCGGTGGTGAGCCGCGACCGATGCGGCGGATCCTGGGCGGTGCGGCGTGATCGAGGCGCTGCTGCCGCCGGCTGCCGTACCCGTCGAGGCGTTCTCGGATCTTCCCGGTGAGTCCCCGTACCCGGGCGAGGAGGATCTCGTCGCGAGGGCGGTGGAGACCCGCCGACGCGAGTTCGTCACCGCCCGCCGGTGCGCCCGGGAGGCCCTCGCCCGCCTCGGGTACGCCCCGGCCCCGATCCGCTCCGGCCCGCGGCGGGAACCGGTGTGGCCGGCGGGCGTGGTCGGCAGCATCACCCACTGCGCCGGCTACCGGGCCGCGGCGGTCGGCCGGGTCACCGAGCTGGCCGGCCTCGGCATCGACGCGGAACCGCACGCTCGGCTGCCGGACGGCGTGGGCGCGCTGGTGACCGTCGCCGGTGAGCCGGACCTGCTGGGCCGCCTCGCCGACGCCGACCCGGGCGTGCATTGGGACCGGTTGCTGTTCAGCGCCAAGGAGTCGGTCTACAAGGCGTGGTACCCGCTGACCGGGCGCTGGCTCGGCTTCGAGGACGCCGAGCTGTCCATCGACCCCGCCACTGGAGCCTTCGCGGCCCGGCTGCTGGTGGACGGCACGCGTGCGGACGGCGGCCCGCCGCTGACCGAGCTGCGCGGCCGGTACCTGGTCGCCGCGGGTCTGGTCGTCACGGCCGTCTCGGTGGCCCGCTGACCGCTCGCGCCGCGGCCGGCCCGCGCCCTGGCTCTCCGGCGGAATGTCTGCTGACCGGCTTCGCCGGGCGGGCGGCGTCGCCGCTGCCCGCCCGGCACCCCACCGGGCTTGCCGGGCCGGCTCAGGGGATGGTCAGGCCGTACGCGGTGAGGATCTCCCCGATCGGCTGGTAGTAGCTGGTGCCGCCGCTCGCGCAGTTCCCGCTGCCACCGGAGAGGATGCCGAGGATCGTGCCGGTCGAGGGGTCGTAGAGCGGACCGCCGCTGTCGCCGGGCTCCGCGCAGATGTTGGTCCGGATCAGCCCGTACACCGTGCCCTCAGCGTAGTTGACGGTCGCGTTCAGCGCCGTGACGCTGCCGCACCGCACGCCGGTGGTGGCGCCGCTGCGGCAGACCCTTTGACCGACGTACGCGTTGCCGGCGCGGTAGATGGTGAGCATGCCCGGATAGGTGTAGATGGCGCTGGGGTGGTCGACCGCGCCGGTGTAGCGCACCACGCCGTAATCGTTGCCGGGGAAGCTGCTGCCGGTCACGGGGCCGAGCACTGTGGTGTGCGCGCTGTCGGCGTACCAGGTGCCGGCGAGGCTGGTGCAGTGCCCGGCGGTGACGAAGTAGTAGGTGCTGCCGCTGCGGACGTTGGCGCCGAGCGAGCAGCGACTGCCGCCACCGTAGACGGCCTGGCCGCCGGCGATCAGGGGGCGCAACCGGCCGGGCTCCCGGCGGAGCACGGCGCCGCCGCGGGCCGCCGCGTCCCGCAGCGCCGCCAGCTCGGCCCCGGTGACGGTGCCGTCGACGGTGAGGGTCATCCGGCCGGTGGCCGGGTCGAGGACCCAGGCGGTGCCGGGGGTACGCATCTCCGCGAGCACCGCGGTGGCGCGGTCCGGGCCGGGCCGGGCCTGGGCGGCGGCCGGGGTGCCGACGAGCAGAGCGGCCAGGACGAGCGCGACGAGTGGCAGGCGACGCATCCAGAGCTCCTCTTCAATCGTTGGGGATCGATACATCTCAGCATCCGCGCGGGCCGCCCGCCGGGCAAGCCCCGCCCCCGCTGCCACCCCGGCGCGGTGTCGTTCCCCTGATCCGCCGACGCGCGGGAGTACGGTCCCGAGATGACCAGGGAAACCGCCGCCCGGCACACCAGCAGCGCCCTGCTCGACTACTACGTCCTGCGCGCCGAGGCGGACCCCGGCCAGCCGGCGGGCCTGCTGGTCGAGGAGTTCGTCCTGGCCGACGACCTGTCCGCGGCACGGCTGCGTAGCGCCGGTTGGACGCCGGCCGACGGTGGCTGGTGGAGCTCGGCCGCGTACGCCCGGGCGGTCCGCACCGAACCGCGGCTGCGCGCCCGCCTGGCGGCCGTCGACCGGGCCGACGCCGAGGCGACCTACCGCCGGCTCGGCGGCGGCACCCTGCCTGGCGAGCAGGAGCTGCGCGGCCACTTCCAGGACGACGTTCCGCTCGCCACCGGGGCGCCGCTGCGGTTGAACGCCGGGCCGGACGTCCACCGGATCCTCTTCGCCGGCGAACTGGACGACGGCCGGTTGACCCGGCTGGGCGCGCTGCTCCGGCTGGACGACCCGGACGGGGCGCGACCCGGTGTGGTCGGCACCGGGCGACTCCGGGTCAACGACACGAACGTCCGCTGGGACCTCCGGCGCATCGGCGGCGGCATCGCCTGGTGCCTCGACGTGACGTCCGAGCCGGCCGGCGGCGACGCGCTGCCCTGGGTGCTCCGTCAGCTCGTCGCCGTGGCGCGCGGCCATGGTCTGGTCCCCGCCACGATCGAGCGCCTCTCCTGACCAGCTCAGCCGGCGGCGCGGGCCTCGCCGGCGGCGTCCGCCGCCGTCCCGGTGCGGTCGGCGGCCAGGGTGGCGAGCAGCGCGCCACCGTCGGCGAGCAGCGCCGCTTCGGCGTCGTCGACGAAGGCGAGATCGGCCTCGACGTGCCGGGTGGCGGCCGAGAGCAGCAGTCGGACCAGCGGGTCGTCGGTCCTGCGGCGCAGCCCGTCGAGGTTGCGCAGCTCCCGCATGAGGTGGCCGCGCTGGTTGCCGAGCACGGTCCGGACGGTTGCCTCGGCGCCGGAGCGGGCGGCGGCGGTGACCTTGAGGAAGAAGTCGTCCCGGAATCCGCCGCTGCGGGGGCTGGGCTCGGCGAGCCACCGGTCCAGCTCGGCGCGGCCGGCCGGGGTGATCTCATAGACGACCCGGTCGGGTTTGACCGGCTGGGGCTGCCGCTCGGCGACCACCAGCTCGTCGCGGGAGAGCCGGTCGAGGATCTGGTAGAGATGGCCGATGTTGAGCGGCCCCCACTGTGGGCCGACGGCCGCCTCGAAGGCGCTCTTCAGCTCGTAGCCGTAGCTGGGGCCCCGGGCGAGCAGGGCCAGGACCGCGTGCTGGATCGCCACCGTCTCCTCCAATCCGGGCTGGGCGTGTCCGGCCCGTAGGGGTCTTGCATTGTCACAATGTATCGCGCAGAGTGTGGGGCAGCACACGGGGAGGCGCGACATGCTCAACTTCGTCTGGAGGCAGCTGCGCGGCCGTGCGGGACGGTCGGTGGCGCTGCTGGTCGGCGTACTGGTGGCCACCACCGGTTTCGTCGTCCTCACCGGCGCCACCACCACCTCCCGCCTGGCGGTGACCGGCGCCGTCGAGCGGGACACCCGGGCCGCCTACGACATCCTGGTCCGTCCGAAGGGGACGCGCACCGCCCTGGAGGCCGAACGCGGGCTGGTCCGCCCCAACTACCTCTCCGGCCTCTTCGGTGGCATCACCACCGCACAGTACGACCAGGTGCGGGCGGTCGCGGGGGTCGACGTGGCCGCCCCGATCGCGATGCTCGGCTACTCGACCACACCGGTGCCCGTCCGGTTCGACGCCACCGACGCGGTCGACCGGTCACTGGAACGGCAGGTGATCCGGGTCGAGCCCACCTACCTCGCCGAGCGCGGGCTCTCCACCGCCACCGGCAAGCCCCGTTTCGTGTACGTCACGAAGCGGCCGGTGATCTATCCGCGGCTGGACGTCATCCCCGCCCCCGACCAGCCGCTCGAGTACTCCGACGGCCACGCCTACCCGTGGTCGGGTCTGTGCGGACTGGTGCCGCGCGAGGTGCTGCCGGACGGCCGGACGCTACCGGTCTGCGATCCGGAGTTCGGCGACCTGACCAACTACGACGTGTCCTTCAACGAACGTGACAGGTGGCAGGTGGACACGGTCCGGCTGCTGCCCGACGGACGGTTCGAGGCCCGCAGCGGCGTGCTCTCCGACGACGACGGTTTCGCCACCACCGCCGATCGCCTGGTGCTCACCCACCAGGTGATCGTGCCGTTCCTGCTGGCCGCGGTCGATCCCGCCGCCGAGGAACGCCTGGCCGGGCTGGCCGAGGCGGTGGTGCAGGGTCGCGCGCTCCGGACCGACGACACGGTCACCGAGCTCACTCGGGGCACGGCGCTCAACCGGACGCTCCCGGTGCTGACCACCAGCCGTCCGTTTCTCGACGGGGCGCTGCGCACCACCCTTACCCGCCTGCCCGGGGTGCGGGCCGCCGGGATCCCGGCTGAGGATCTCGAACAGACCCTGAGTCAGGCCACGGGGGTCCGGGTGGGATCCGACCGGTCCGAGGTGGCCGACGCGTTCCAGGCCCAACTGGCCGAGGGGATCTCGGAGACGGGGTGCTGCTTCGGGCAGGTCCAGTCGGTGCTGCAGGCCGGCACGGTGGAATACGACCGCCAGCCCGACGGCACACTCCGGGCCCGCGCGCTGCCGCCGATCGACCCCAAGGTGTACGGCGACGAGAGGGCCTTCAGTCCGCTCCCCCGGCCCTGGCTGTCCGACGACACCCCGAGCCGCCCGCTGCGCGCACTCCCGCTGCCGACGGGAGGGGCCCTGACCCCGTTCCGGTTCTGGCGGGCGGTGGGGGTGTTCGATCCGGCGAAGCTGACCGGCTTCAGCGACCTGGGCAAGGTGCCCCTGGAGACGTACGAGCCGCCCGTGGCGGAGGGCGCCGACGCGCGCAGCCGCGACGCGCTGGATGGGCAGCCGCTGGAGCCGAGCGGCAACCCGGCCGGCTACCTCTCGGCACCGCCGCTGCTGCTCACCAATCTGGCCAGCGTGCCGGAGCTGCTGAAAGGCGGCACCAGCCGGCAGTTGACGGCGCCGATCAGCGCCATCCGGGTCCGGGTCGCCGACGTGCACGGCTACAGCGAGCGCTCGGCCGAGCGGGTCCGGCTGATCGCCGAACGGATCGCCACCGAGACCGGTCTGGACGTGGACATCACCCTCGGTTCGTCGCCGGCTCCGCAGACCGTGGAGCTGCCCGCCGGCGCGTTCGGCCGGCCGGAGCTGCGGCTGACCGAGAACTGGTCCGCGCTCGGGGTGGCCTCCGCGATCGTCAAGGCGGTGGACCGCAAGAGCGCCGCGCTCTTCGTGCTGGTGCTGGTGGTCTGCGTGCTGTTCCTCGGCAACGCGGTCTCCGCCGCCGTTCGGGACCGCCGCCCCGAGCTGGCGGTGCTCGCCTGCCTCGGCTGGCCGGCGCGCCGGATCGGGGCGCTGATCCTCGGTGAGGTCACCGCGCTGGGGCTGGCCGCCGGGCTGCTCTCGGTCGGCTTGGCGTTCCCGCTCGGCGCCGCGCTGGACATCGCCCTCGACTGGCGGCGAGCGCTGCTCGCCGTACCGGTGGCCCTGCTGCTGGCGCTGGTCGCGGGCCTGGCGCCGGCGCTGCGGGCCGCGCGCGCCCACCCGGCCGCCGCGCTGCGCCCGCCGGTGGCCACCGCCCGCTGGGTACGCCGACCCCGCTCGCTGCCCGGCCTGGCCCTGGTGAACCTGGTCCGTGCCCCTGGTCGCACCCTGCTCGGCGCGGGCGCGCTGGCCATCGGGGTGGCCGCGCTGACCGTGGTCGCCGCCGCCGCGTACGCCTTCCGCGGCGCCATCGTCGGCAGCCTGCTCGGCGACACCGTGTCGCTGAGCGTGCGCGGCGCGGACGCCATGGCTGCGGTGGCGACGGTGCTGCTGGGGGCGGCCGCGGTGGCCGACGTGCTCTACCTGAACATCCGCGACCGCGCCGCCGAACTGGCGGCGCTGCGGGCCACCGGCTGGACCGACGCCGCGCTGCGCCGCCTGATCGGCTACGAGGGACTGCTCCTCGGCGCGCTCGGCGCGCTCACCGGCGCGGGCCTGGGCCTGGGCGGGGCGGCCTGGCTGGTCGGCGAGCTGCCCCCGTCGCTGCTGCTGGTGGCGACCGCCGTGGCACTGGCCGGGATGCTGGTCACCTGCCTCGCCGCGCTCGTCCCGGCCGCGCTGCTGCACCGCCTCCCCACCGCACGACTACTCGCAGAGGAGTGACCATGGACGCGACCCCCGGCAGCGCGGTCCGGGCATCGGGACTGGTCCGGCAGTTCCGCACCGGCGCCGAGCGGCTCACCGCCATCGACGACGTGTCGCTGGAGATCGCACCGGGCTCGGTCGTCGCGCTGACCGGGCCGAGCGGCTCCGGCAAGTCCACCCTGCTGCACATGATCGGCGCGATCGAGCAGGCCGACCGGGGGACCGTGACGGTGGACGACGTCGAGGTCACCGCGCTGCGCCGGGCCGCCCTGGCCCGCTACCGGCAGCGGGTCGGTTTCGTCTTCCAGCGCTACCACCTGCTGCCGGCGCTCACCGTGCTGGACAACGTGATCGCGCCGGTGCTACCTCGACGGGGACGCGGCGACCACCCGACCCGGGCCCGGGAGCTCCTGGCGGCGGTGGGGCTGGCCGGCCGGGAACGGGCGCTGCCCGCCCAGCTCTCCGGCGGTCAGCAACAGCGGGTGGCGATCGCCCGGGCCCTGATGGGTGCGCCCCGGCTGCTGCTCGCGGACGAACCGACCGGAAACCTGGACTCGACGACTGGTGCACAGATCCTCGACCTGCTGCTCGACCTGCGCGACCGGCACGGCATGACGATCCTGCTCGCCACCCACGAGCGGGCCATCGCTGCCCGCTGCGACCGGTTGATCCGCCTCAACGACGGACGGGTCGTCGAGGACGTCGACCTCACCGAGGGCGAGGATCCGGCCGACACGTACCAGCGCGCCAGCCGGTTGCGGCTGTAGCTCGGCCGGCCGCCACGCGTACCCGCACCGCCCTGCCGGGGCCGGTCCGGCTCAGCGTTTGCGGGCCCGGGCGGTGGCCCGCGCGTTCGCCTTGTCGATCGCCCGGACCAGGTCGTCCTTGTTCAGGTTCTGCGGGTCCTCGATGCCCACCTTCCGGGCCACCTCGTCGAGGTGGCCCTTGCTGGCGTTGACGTCCACGCCCTGCGCGGTGGGCCGCCGCCGTTGCGCCGACTCCGGTGTGCCCAGCGCCGCCTGCGGGTCCGACGGCCCCTTGTGCTCCTTCGGCTCCCAGTGGTCGCCGACCTTCTCGTGGGTGTGCTTCAGCGAGGCGAACGCGGTCCGGTGCGCCCGCTCCCCGTCGCCGTAGGTCTCCTCGGCCGACTCCAGGGTCTTCTTGTAGGTGCGTACCGCCTTGTCGTCGGAGCGGGCGACGGTCGACGGCACCTCGGGCCGCATCTGTTCCGCCTGCTCGTGCTTGTCCCCCATGGCTGCTCCCTCCCCTGCGGTTCCCTGCCCGGCGCTGCTGCCCGCGGCCGGTTCCGGCCGGCACGGCGCCGGTCGTGTCATCGCTCCCAGCCGTCGCGGGCGGCGGAGGTGCCGGCGGGCATGACCCGACCAGCGGTGCTCGACACGGCGTTCCCGACCTGGTCGGCCAGGCGTGCCGAGCTGCCGCCCGCGGTACGCAGCCGCTGCAGGCCCAGGCCGCCGAGGAACACGGCTGCCGCGAGGTAGCCGGCGGTCAGCCCCGCCGCCGCCATCCGCCGCGGCAGCATCGCCTCCAGCATCCGCAGCGTGGTCGTCGAGGCCGCCCCGATCCCCAGCACCACGCACCCGCCGGCGGCGGCCAGCAGCAGGAAACCGACACCCGCCGGCCGGGCGGCGTCGGTCAGCTGCGCCCGCACCGCCCGCACCTCCTCGCGGACCACGTCGGCCACGTCCGCCGCCAGGCGCTCGACCGGGGCGCCCCGCCCCGCGGGCCCGCCAGCTCCGACGGTGTCACTCATCGGGCCTCCCTCGACTCGTCAAGACCCGCCTGCGTACCCGGAAACCGCGACGGCAATCAGCCAGCCCGTGTGTCGGAGGGTGCCCGGACGGTCACGCCGGGCACAATCGGGGGTCGTGGCGTGAGCAGAGGTGCTCCCTCCGGAGGTGCCCGTTGTCGCGGTGTCGAGGCCGACTGACCAGGTGGACGCTGCGTGGCATCCTCCTGTTCGGCGGCGTTCTCGCCGTCTGGGGCCTGTCCGACACGGTCGCGGCTGACCCGGCTCAGGCTGCCGCGCCGACTCGGTCCTGCCTCCTCGGGGACGCGCTCGACGGCGCCGACCGGATCCTCGGCGGTGTCCTGAGCTGCACGCCGCACTCCGCGCCCGGTTCGCACAGCGAGGGTGAAGCATCCGCCGCCGAGAGCGGCGCGGTGAACAGGCGCCAGCCACCGAGGCGAGTTTCGGCGAATGTCCCGCCCGCGCGGGTGCCGGCACCGGCACGGCCCGCGCCGCAGGCCCCCGTCCGCCCGAGCGCGGACACCGTCGTCGAAGCGACCACATCGGTGACCGGTCGGGTCGTGGACCTCGCCTCGCCCGTCGTTGCGGAAGTCGCCGAGGCACGGCTGCTGAAACCGGTCGGCAGTGTGCTCCGGCCGCTGGTCGAGCCGATCGTGGACGTGCTGCCGCCGGCCCTGGACCCGGTCCTCGACCTGACCCAGCCGATCATCGGCCCACCCGCCGCGCCCACCGACCCGGTCGGGGCCGCGCCGCCGGCGGTGGCCGCCGGCACGCCGGCGGTCACCGCACCCACCGCGCTCGGCCGCCCGGCGCCACCGGTGGCCGCCAACTATCCGGCGCCCCCGGCACCGCCCCGCTGGTCACCGCCCGCGGGCCGCGGCGCGGAGCCACCGGATGCCGCCGCGCTGACGCGGGTGCGATGGCCGGGCCACCCCGGCCACACCCCCGGCGCGACGCCTACCGCTCCCGCCCGCACCGCCGCCAGCGGCTCCGCCCACGGCGGGATCAGCCTCCCGGCCGACGCGTGCCAGCCCTCCTGGGCCCCGGACCTGCATCTACTCGGCCTGTGCGCCGGTGGGTGCGACCCGCTCGCGGACCCCTCGTACCGACCGGACCCCAGACCCGCCTGAGCATCCCGGGCCGCTGCCGCCGACGGAGACGGCAGCGGCGGGGCCGGGGGGTGAGTGGGTGACCGCGCCTGGTGCGCTCGTGCCTGCTCAACCGGATTCCTGGTCGATCTCGAGTCCCCGCACCGGCACAGCTGCCGTCACCGCGCTGAAGCCCAACTGCCGCCGCCTTGGTCCGCTCGCAACCGGGACCGCTCGGCCGTCCACCGACCACCTGCAACCAGGAGAACTTCGTGCACCGCACACTGCCCGTCTGCCGCGCCCGTTGGCAGGACATCCCCGACATCGTCGCGCTCGTCGTCGACCCCTTCGCCGGCAGCACCGTCGGCGCGTGGCTGGTACCCGACGAACGCCACCGACGTGACGTGCTCACCGCCACCATCCGCCTCTGGATCGAGCACGCTCTCCTCTGCGGCGAGGCCTACCTCCTGCCCGGCCACTCCGCCGCCGCGGTATGGCTGCACCGGTACGGTCCCGTCCCACCGTCGACCGAGTACGGCGAGCGGCTCGCCGTCGCCTGCGGCGACTACCTGGACCGGTTCCTCCACCTCGACGACGTCCTGGCCACCCACCGGCCCGCCAATCCCCACAACCACCTGGCGTTCTTCACGGTCGCGCCGAACCCGCACCGGATCAGGCGGGCCACCGCACTGCTCACCACGAGCAACGCGCGGATGGGCCAGGCCCTGCTCCCCGCCTACGCGGAGGCGACCACGATCGCCGAGCGAGACCTGTACGCGCGGCACGGCTACGTCGCCCACGAGCCGTTCCGGCTCCCCGACGGCAGCACCGCGTACCCGATGTGGCGCGGCCCGGGACGATGGCGGGTCGGCCACCGCCCGCTCAGCCCGGCGATCTGCCCGTATCGGGCCGCCTCGGCGGCATAGTCAGGGTGGCTGGCAAAAGCCCCGCTCAGGTTCCTTGTCAGAGGACAATCTCTGAGTGGGCAGGCAGCAGCATATGGTGCTGGAACAACGGCGAGCCACGAGGGAATCGACGCATGAAAGAACACGGGACTCGTGAGTAACTTCACCATCAGTACGTCTTTCGCGGCGGACGGCACAACGCTGCTCCATGTCCGCGGTGAAATCGATGTCTCCACCTCCGCCGAACTCCTGGCCGCTGTCGTGAACGAGGTCAACCGACGACGTCCGCCCAAGCTGGTGGTCGACATGCTGCATGTGACGTTCCTCGACTCCACCGGCTTGACGACCCTTCTTTCCGCTCATCGGGCCGCCCAGCAACTCGGCACGACGTTGGTCGTACGTGAACTCAGCGCTTTTGTGCAAAAGCAACTGCGGGTGGCCGGTATCTACGAAATCCTCACCGAAGTCCATTAGTCGGGCGGCCGGCAGCCGCTCGTTGCCTTTCCAGCGGCAGCGGAATTGGTGAGACGATTCCTCACCCATTCGTTCCGCAACTTCATCCGCCGGCAGCCGCGGACGAGGGCCGACGGCTCGGCGCCGGCCCGGCGCATCGGACGGAGAAGAAGGGGTACGCCCTTCGGTGGTCTTCATCCTTGCGCTCGGCGCCGCCCTGCTGCTCGGGACCGGCTCGGTCATCCAGCAGCGGGTCGCCTTCCAGGCCCCGGACGGCCTGGCGCTGCACGTGGGACTGCTGTGGCATCTCGCCCGGCAGCGCCTGTGGCTGCTGGGTCTCGCCGCGACCCTGATGGGCGGCGCGCTCAGCGGTCTCGCCCTCGGCCAAGGCTCGGTCGTGCTGGTGCAGCCCGTCCTGGTGCTGCGCCTGCTGTTCGCCCTGTCGGTCGCGGCGCTGTGGACCCGGCGCCCGCTGCGGCGGCGGGACTGGGCGGTGGCGTCCGCGGTCACCGTCGGCATGGTCGCCTTCCTGGTGGCAGGCAGTCCCGGACCGGGCAACCCGGAGGGCGTGCCCGCCTGGGACTGGGCGGTGGCGGCGGCCGCCATCGGCGCGCTGACCTGGGCACTCGTCCGCACCGCGCGCCGGCTGCGCCCCAACCAGGAAGCGCCGATGCTGGCGATCGGGGCGGGCATGCTGTTCGGGCTCCAGTCCGCGCTGACCCAGTCGGCCTCGCACCGGCTGTTCACCCAGGGGCTGCTGGCGCTGCTGACCAGCTGGCAGCCGTACGCCGTGGTGCTGATCGGACTGCTGGGCACGCTGCTCGCGCAGAGCGCGTACGACCTCGCCCCGCTGTCCGTCGCCTATCCACCGCTCGCCGCGGCCGAGCCGCTCGCCGGTATCGCGGTCGGCATCGGCGTGCTCGGTGGGACGCTGCGGCTGACCCCGGGGGCGATCTCGGTGGAGGCCATCGGCCTGATCGTGATGACGCTCGCGGTGTACCTGCTGGCCGCGTCCCCGCACATCGTCGGCCACCGCGATGAGCCGGCGAAGAAGAAGCACTGACCGGACCCGTCCAGGCCTCGAAGCGAAATCTCATCGTTGCCAGCGGCGACGTGAGAGACTACTTTCGAAACATGTCTCTCAAAAATCCGTACGGGGACTTCGAGATCACCGACCCGCAGGCGCTGCGGGCCCTCGCGCATCCCGTTCGACTGGCCGTCCTGGGCCATCTCCAACGCCATGGCCCGGCCACCGCGACCCAACTGTCGCCGCACGTGGGCGCCACCCCCTCGGTGGTCAGCTGGCACCTGCGCCACCTGGCCTCGTTCGGGCTGGTGGCCGACTGGGACGGGGCCACCAACCGGCGCGAGCGCTGGTGGCAGGCGGCGGCCAAGGGGTTCCGGTTCGACCTGCCCGACGACGCCGACGGGCAGAACGCGGCACGCCAACTCCAGGGCGAGATGTTCGCCCAGAGCGCCGAGCTGCCGCAGCAGTGGCTGCTGCACGACGAGCCGCGGCTGGACACCGGGTGGCGGCGGGCCGCGGGCCTGGCCAACACCCGGATCATGCTCACCGCCGAGGAGATGCAGCAGCTCAAAGAGGACGTCGAAGCCCTGATCGCCAGATACGTGCAGCGCCCGGAGGCCGAGGCGCCGGCCGGGGCTCGGGGCGTACGGCTGCTGCAGTACGTCCTGCCGGAGTCCGACGGCGACGAGCAGACCGAGGCATGAGCGCCGTCACCGCCGCCCCGGCCGGCACGGTCCGGGCCGGGCGGCACTTCCGGGCGTTCTGGCTGGCCCAGACGATCTCGCAGTTCGGTGACCGGATCACCGAACTCGCCCTCCCGCTCATCGCGGTCACCATGCTGGCCGCGACCCCCGGCCAGGTCGGCCTGCTCACCGCCCTGATCTGGCTGCCGTACCTGCTCGGCGTGTTCGTCGGCGCCTGGGTCGACCGGCGTACGCACAAGCGGCGGCTGCTGATCATCGCGGACCTGGCCCGCGCGGCCGTGCTGTTCAGCCTGCCCGTCGCCTACCTGCTCGACATGGTCAGCCTGACCCAGCTGTTCGTCGTCGCGGTGCTCAGCGGCGCCGGCGCGGTGCTGTTCAGCATGGCCTACCCGTCGTTCTTCGTCACGCTCGTGCCGAGCGCGGCCTACATCGACGCCAACAGCAAGCTCAGTCTGAGTCGAGCCGGATCGTTCGTCGCCGGTCCCGCCCTCGGCGGCGCGCTCATCCAACTCCTGACCGCACCCGTCGCGCTCGCCGCCGACGCCCTGTCGTTCCTGGGATCCGCGCTGCTGATCCGGCGCATCCCGGCCGGCGAGGCACCGAAGGCACCGAACCACTCGTCGACCCGCGCGCTGATCCGGGACGGGCTGGCGCTGCTGCTGAGACACCGCGTGCTGCGCGCCGCCCTCGGCGCCACCACCACCGTCAACTTCTTCACCTTCATCGCGTCGGCGCTGCTGGTGCTCTACGCCAACCGCGAGCTGGGCCTGTCGGCGGGCGCCATCGGACTGGGCATGGGTGGCGGCGCCCTCGGCGGCCTGGCCGGCGCGGCCCTGGCCCCGCGGGTGACCCGAGCGATCGGCGTCGGCCGCACCGCCATCATCGGCACCGCGCTCTTCCCGGCGCCGCTGGCACTGCTGGCGCTGGGCAGCGGCCCGACCTGGGCGAAGATCGCGTTGCTCGCCGCGGTCGAGTTCGTCTCCTCGGTCGGCGTCATGCTCATGGACATCAACCTCAACGCCCTGATCACCAAGGTCACGCCCGACGACGCCCGGGGGCGGACGGCCGGCGCGTACAGCACCATCAACTACGGCATCCGCCCCCTGGGTGCGCTGATCGGCGGCTGGCTGGGCACCACCATCGGGCTGCGTCCCACCCTCGTCCTCGCCGGCCTTGCCGGCGTCTCCGCCGCCCTGTGGCTGATCCTGTCACCCGTCAGAGCCATCACCACGCTCAACGACGAGCCCTGACACCACGCACTGCCACGGACCGAGCACCCCTCCGTCGAACGGCATCACTGGTGCCTTGGTTGCCCACCGGCGACCCCGTCACGCCGACTCGGCGCGGCGGGGCCGCCGCTTGGGGTTTCAGCGGCCCCGGGTGGCCCGGCCGATCTCCACCGGCAGCGCCGGTGCGCCGTCGACCGGTGCCGGGTCCTCCGGCGTGGCGGCGATCCCGCCGGCCGCGATCCGGTCCAGGGTGGCGAGGCCGGCCTCGTCCACCGTGCCGAAGACGGTGTAGTTGGGCCGCAGCGCAGAGTCGGACTGCACCAGGAAGAACTGGCTGCCGTTGGTGTCCGGGCCGGCGTTGGCCATCGCCAGGGTGCCCCGGGCGTAGAGCCGCCGGACCCCGGTCGGGTCGGTCGGCGCCGGCGGCAGGTTGGTGGGCAGTTCGTCGGCGTACCGGTAGCCGGGACCGCCCTCGCCGGTGCCGGACGGGTCGCCGCACTGCAGCACCTTCAGTGTCGGGTACGCGGTGAGCCGGTGACATGGCGTCCGGTCGTAGAACCTGTGCCGGGCCAGGTGCAGGAAGCTCTGCACGGTGCATGGGGCCTGTTCACGGTCGAGGGTCAGCCCGATCGGGCCCTGGCTGGTCCGCAGGGTGACCCGGACGGTGCCCCGGTCGAGCGTGTGCCGGGGGTCCGGCGGCAGCGCCACCGGCCGGGCGGCCGGCTCGTCCGGCGTGGGCGTGTACGCGCACGGGCCTTTCGTGGGCGCCGGCGAGGCTGCCGGTGCCGCGGTCGCGGCGGCGCCACCGGCGGCGACCAGCGCGGCGGACACCACCGCCACGCCCGCGAGGCGGGACAGCAACTGCGGGATGGCGTGCGGTCGGGTTTCGCTCGGCACGTGGTCCTCCCTGGACTTGTGACAGCAGAGAGACCGGAGTCTATGGAGCCGGTGACCCGATGTCGATGACTCGTTCTGTCGGCCCGTGCCGGCGCATCCCGTCAGAGTGGATGCCCGGCGGGGTTGGCCGTCCTTCGCGAGGCGTCCGGCGGGAACGGCCGCTCCCGGCGTGGGAGCGGCCGTTCCCGGTCGTCGCGGTCGACGGGCTTGCCGCCGACCGGTCAGCCGATCGGAAGTTCGTTCACCCAGTTCTGCCAGGCCTGCTCGACCTGGGCCGGGTCCTGGTTTGCGGCGAAGATGTGGTGGCCGAGGACCAGGACGTTGCCGCGCTCGGTGCCGGAGTGCAGGAACCGGTAGAGCGCGTCGCCGGTGCGAACGCCGAAGTAGGTCGGCAGGCCGGCGAGGTCGACGACCCCGTCGATCGGCGGCAGGCCGTCGACGGTGAGCTGTGCCCGCTGCCCCTCGGTGATCGGGCCGGTGATGCCGAACGCGCCGGCCACCGCCAGGAAGGCCTGGTCCGGGGTGCCGGCCCCGGGGCGGAACGCGGCGACCGGGGCGCCGGTCCGGCCGGGGAAGTGGGTGAGGTAGGCGGCCAGCGTGCCCAGGTACATGTCCCAGCCGGCCTGCATCGCCTCGTACTCGGTCTCCCAGTTGTCGCCGAGGACGCCGCTCTGGACCAGCCGCAGCACCGTGGCGCCCTGGTCGCGGCCTTCGATCAGGTACTCGATGGCGTTGAAGGCGCCGTCCGGGCCGGACTCGGCGCGGATGGCGAACCGCTTGCCCGGCTCCCATGCGGTGACGGTCGCCTCGTCGGTGTGGCCGGCCATGGTGAGGCTGCTGCGACCGCCTTCGCGCGGCTCCACCTCGTTGCGGCCCATGAACCAGGAGTCGAGGCCCGGCCCGGTGGCGATCGCCTCCCACACCTGCTCGGGGGTGGTGGCCAGCTCGATGTCCTTCTGCAGTTCGAAGTGGTGTCCCATGATGCAGAGCCTTTCCGGTGATCGGTGTCGTCGAGAGTTCTGTCGAGTCGGTTACCCGACGCCTCGGCTGGGGCGGGGAGGTGGTGGGCCCGGGGTGGGTCAGTGGGCGGCCGCGCCGGCCCGGTGGCGGAGCATCGGCAGCAGCGCCACGGCCACCACGACGTGCAGCACACAGAGCATCAGCCGGGTGTCCCCCGTGGCCTGCTCGATGAAGACCGGGATGAACGACGCCACCAGCACCGTCCCGGCCAGCCCGCTCCAGACTGCCCGGGCGTGCCGGGTGAACCGTTCGAGCAGCGTGAGGGCACCCCAGCCGAGCAGCCCGAAGACCAGGCTGAACACGGCGATCTCCGGCAGGATCAGCGGGTGTGCCTGGGTGGCGCCGGGGTCGGTGAGCGTGAAGTCCACGCCGGCCGCGCGGCCGACCAGGTAAAGGAGGCTGTTCGCGGCCACCGCGGCGGCCACCCCCAGGGCGCGCTGGCGGCGGCGGGACGTGCCGCTGACGGTACGGCTGGCCGGGCGGGTCCGGGCAATGATCGGGCTGGTCGTGGTGGTCATGTCAGGACTCCTCGGATTCGTTGCCGGTCGTGGGAGTGACGCTGGGGTGCAGGGCGAGCACCACGCGGTGCTCGCGGCCGCCGGGGGCGTTCTCGTCGTGGTACCTGCTGACCAGGGCGCTCACCGTGGCGGCCAGTTCCTCGGCGAAGGCGGCCCGGTCGCGGGCGGAGGCGAACCGGACGGTGGCGTCGACGGCGAACGTCGCCACCCGCTTCTTCGCCCGGTCCGCGCCGGTGATGAGCGCGCCGACGTCCTGCACGAGCCGGGCGGCGACCGCGAGCAGCCACCGCGCGGACAGCCGGTCCGGCGCGTCGGACGGGTTGGGCCGCACGGCCGCGAGGGCCGTCGGCGAGATCACGTACGACGCCGCGGTGGCCTGCATGACCCGTTCGGTGACGTTGCCCTTGCGGCGCTCCTCCACCAACTCGATAAGGCCGTGCTGCTCGAGCGCGCGGAGGTGGTAGTTGACCTTCTGCCGAGGCAGGCCGACCCGGGCGGCGAGCATCGTCGCCGAGGCCGGCTCGGCGAGCGCGGCCAGCAGCCGGGCCCGCATGGGGTCCAGCGACGCCTCGGCCACCGCCGGGTCCTCGATCACTGCGATGTCGAACATGACCCCACCCTCCCACCGACAATTTTTCTTGTCAAGACAATCTGCCTTGTCGGTTGGCTCTGTGGTGCTACCGCTCTACGACGGGGTGCCTCCCGCACACGGCCGCCGGGATAATGGACCCGCGACGCCGCAACACCGCCGGAGGTCGGGTTGGTCCAGGACGAGATCCGCCGACGCAATATCGGCACCCTGCTGCGACACGTTCACCTGTGCGGTTCGCTCTCCCGTGCGGCGCTGGGTGAACGGATGGGGCTGAACCGCAGCACGATCATGGCGCTGACCGCGGAACTCACCGCCGCCGGTCTGGTCCGTGAGGAGCCGCCGACCGACACCGGGCGGGCGGGCCGGCCGTCGCTGGTGGTCCGCCCGGAGTCCACTCGGGTGTACGTGCTGGCGTTCGACGTCGCCGTGGACTGGCTCGTCGCCGCCCGGGTCGGACTGGGCGGCGTCATCCTGGACCGCCGGCGGGCCCCCCGTCCGCGTGCCGGAGCCGACCTCGACCGGGTGGTCGAGGTCCTCGCCTGGTTCGGTCGGCAACTGCACGAGGCGGCACCGCCGGCCTCGGTGTGCGTCGGGGTCAGCGCGTCGTACTGCGGGATGATCCGGCCGGGCGACGGCATGGTCCGCTTCGGACCCGACATGGGCTGGGTGGACCAGGCGTTCGGCACCGAACTCGGCCGCCAGCTGGGGCTCGGCCTGCCGGTGTCCGTGGGTAACGAGGCCCACCTCGGAGCGCTGGCCGAGCAGCAGCGCGGGGCGGGCGTCGGCTTCCGGAACCTGATCTACCTGCACGGCGACGTCGGCGTGGGCGGCGGGATCATCGTCGGTGGCAAGTTGCTGGATGGTGAGGGCGGGTACGGCTGCGAGCTCGGGCACATGGTGGTCAACCCGTACGACGGACGGCCCTGCGGCTGCGGCTCGCGCGGCTGCCTGGAGGCGGAGGTCGGCGAACGGGCCCTGCTCGACGCCGCCGGACGGCCCGCCGAACTGTTCGGCCGCGACGCCCTGCGCGCGGTGGTCGACGACGCCGGCCGCGGCGACCCGGTGGCCCGGGATGCGCTGCACCGCGTCGGCGACTGGCTCGGCATCGGGGTGGCGAACCTGATCAACCTGTTCAACCCCGGCATCGTGATCTTCGGCGGGATGCTGCGCGACGTGTATCCCGGCGCGGCCGAGCCGGTCCGCGCCCGCATCGCGGCCAACGTGCTGCCGGTCGCCAGGGAGCGGGTACGGCTGCACACCTCGGCGCTCGGCGACGACGCCACCCTGGTCGGTGCCGCCGAACTCGGCTTCTCGGAACTGCTGGCCGATCCACTGGGTACGCTCGCCCGCACGGCGACCGGGGGCAGGGCGTCGACATCGAGCTCGGTGTCGCACTCCCGTGGCAGCATGACCGGCATGGCGACAGCGAAGCAGCCGGTGACCGTCCCGACCGACGCCAGCGTCGATGACTTCCTGGCCGCGGTCCCCGACGAACGCCGGCGGGCCGACGCGGAACGCCTCCGCACGTTGCTGCGCGAAGTGACCGGCGAGCCAGCGGTGATGTGGGGCCCGAGCATCGTCGGCTTCGGCAGCTACCGCTACACCTACGACAGCGGACGCACGGGCGACTGGCCGCTGGTGGGTTTCTCGCCGCGCAAGCAGCAGCTCGTCGTCTACCTGGTGGGCGGCTTCGAGGAACGGCACGCGTCCGTGCTCGCCCGGCTCGGCCCGCACAAGACCGGAAAGGGATGCCTCTATCTCAAACGGCTCGACGACGTCGACGAGAGCGCGTTGCGTGAACTCGTCGACCGGACCGTGCGGGTGCACAAGGGCGTCGACCGGGCCAGCAGACACGGGCAGTAGTGAGGGGAAGGGTCTCCTCCCCAGCAGCGTGACCTTCGAGCGAGCCGTCGTCCCGCGCGGGCGAACCGGCGATGAGCTGTTTCCCGGCCGACCTTGACCGGCCTCGACGAGGCATGACCAGCCCCTGACGGCACGCCGAGAGCACGCCGACTGCCTGGAAACCTGGGTGGTCGGTGAGGCGACCACGGGCGGCTATCGCGGACCGTCCAGACACGATCCATCGATGCCTCAAGTAATGCTCAAATCCAGTTCACGCGACCCAACGCCGCCAATAGATGCACATACGCTCCCCTCGGCTCCAGCCCGCTCCGATCGCTTCGGATCCACAGGGAGGTTGCATCCCGAGATAGGCCCAAGGGCATCCAAAAGGTGCAATGGCACAACCGACTCCCGACGTGGGAGCGGTTCGAGATCGACGCGACCCCGGCGGGGAGACCTACCTCCCGATCCTTCTCACGACGGCGATCATCGTCGTCCCAGGCTCACCGCGCGCGAGCTCAGCACGACCGTCCTGGTTGGACCGGCCCGAGACGCAGCAGGGTCGGCCACCACTTCAAACCACATGCCACAAGCAGAAGGAGGGGAGAATGCGACGTACCCAAGTGCGCATCGCACTTCTCGCGCTGCCCGCCCTGGTGGGGAGCGTCCTCATGGCGACCGCGCCCGCCGGCGCGGAGCCGACGGCGGGCTCGGGGCGTTCCCAGCTCGAGGACCCGGCACAGGTACGCCTCGTACACATCCAGATGGCCGGCGCTGACATGCTGGACAAGGTCGTCGCCGCCGGCTTCGACCTCGAGCACGGCCTCAAGCGCGTACCGAACGGCATCGAGGGCGAGGCGGTGGTGACCGCCGAGCAGATCGCCGAACTCGAGGCGATGGGCGTCGAGATCCTCGGCGACGACGAGGGCTTCGCATGGAGCAACGAGGCCGACGGCGGCATCCAGGCCCGCCGCGCGCAGGCCGTCCAACTGCTCAGCCACGAGGAGACGGTACGGATCGTCCGCGCCGACTGGTTCACCACGAAGGGCCAGGGTTTCCTCTACGTCGAGGCCCGGACCACCGCGGGGCAGCAGACGAACCCGATCGTCACGATGCAGCTCGAGAACGACTCGGGCGCGGACACGTCGTTCGGGTTCGCCCGGACGATGAGCCGGTTCGTCGACTCCGGGCAGTACATGTTCCACCGGAACCTGTTCAAGCTCGACGCACGCCCGAGCCAGATCCGGGTCACGAGCTCGACCGGCGGCGCCGCCACCGGCTACGTCTCCAACTGGCTCGAGGACGGCGCGCCGCCGCTGACGGCGAACCCGGCCTACAAGTGGGACTTTGTCGATGGCTACCGGACTCCGCAGCAGCTCTACAGCCGCGCCGAGGAGATCGCCCGTCAGTACCCGGACATCGCCGAGATCGTCTACCTGCCGAACAAGACGAACGGCTACCAGCGTAAGGCGCAGGCCACGATCGGCGGTACCGGGCAATCGGCGGTCGTCGTCAGCTCGGCGGCGTGGGGCCACGAGGGCGGCAACGACATCACCGTCGAGTTCGTGAACCGCCCGGGGGCGAACCTCCCGCTCACGGTCGAGGTGGCGGGCAAGTCGGTGCGGGTCCTTCTCGCCAAGGACGCCTCCGGGGCGCTGGCGAGCACGGCCGCCCAGGTGGCGACGGCGCTGCGGACCCAGTCCCACGGCCTGATCGACCGGGCGCACCCGTACCGGACCAACGCGGGCACCGGCATCGTCGCCGCGACGTCCGGCCCGGTCGCGCTGACCGACTTCCTCAACGAGAAGCGCGCCGGCGCACCGGAGGGCGAGGTGCCGCGCGGTCCGGCCACGATCCCCGTCCTGCGGATCGGCAAGCACCGCGACGGCAGGAACCCGGGTGTCCTGATCCAGGCGCAGGACCACGCCCGTGAGTGGGTGCCGGCGACGACCTCGCTGGAGTCTGCCGAGCGCCTGGTACACAACTACAAGTCGGACTGGGAGACGAAGAAGATCGTCGACAACACCGACGTCTTCTTCATCCTGTCGAACAACCCCGACGGGGCGAACTACAGCTTCTACAACTTCGCCTCGCAGCGTCGGAACATGACGAACCACTGCGCGGACGACAACGCCGATCCGGCCCGGCGTAACTCGTGGGGCGTCGACCTGAACCGGAACTACCGGGTCGGGTCGGGCCACGACGGCTACGCGGGCGGGTCGACCAGCTGCGTCAGCGACACCTACCAGGGACCGGAGAAGCTGTCCGAGCCCGAGTCGAAGAACATCATCTGGCTGGTCGAGAAGTACCGGAACATCAAGTTCATGATGTCGGTGCACTCCAACGGTGGCCAGCTGTTCTGGCAGCCGGGCGCCTACATCGCGGACGGGCGGATCACCACGCCGCGCCCGCCGCTGGGTGACGAGGCGTTCTACTGGCAGTCGGCCGCCCGGATCCTGTCGCAGGTCAAGGCGCACCGGCAGACCGTCGTCACGCCGGAGAACGTCGGCGGCTCGTCGGACGTCCTCTACTCCTCCGCCGGCAACGTGCGCGAGGACCTGTATCACAACTACGGGATCTACGCCTTCGGCTGGGAGGTCGGCGGCTCGATCTACAACCCGGCCACCGGCAACTGGCAGGGCGGCTCGTTCCAGCCGGCGTGGGTGGGCAACCCGGAGCTCGTCAGCGGCCACGCCGAGACGATGGAGTACGCCAACGGGATCATGGAAATGTTCCGGGTCGCGGCGGATTGGGGCCAGGACAACAAGAAGCCGACGTCCAAGCTCGTCCCCGGCGGCGGGAAGTACTCCGGGCCCGTCGACGTGCGCTTCGAGACGAGCGAGCCGGCCACCATCTACTACACGACGGACGGCAGCCGGCCCACCCTCGAGTCGCCCCGCTACGCAGCGACCGAGTTCCGTGAGCCGGGGCAGGTGTTCCACGTGACCGAGACCACCACGTTCAAGTGGTTCTCGGTCGACTCCGCCGGCAACATCGAGCAGAACTACGACCCGACCAACAACGACACGCGCAACAACTACCGCACAGCGACGATCACGGTCGCCAAGTAGTAGTCCCGCGCCACGTCCATCCGGTGATCATTGCCTCGTCAGTGCGGTTCCGTCCGCACTGACGAGGCAATGCCGGGCATGCTCAACCCGGCTGTGCGGTGGCAATTCCAGCATGAGTTGAGGAAGCGCTCGGACCGCCTGGGCGGAAGCGCTGGGTGCCGTGACCGCGGGTTGGCAGGAAAGCTCCGAACGCCTCCGCAACCGCTACGCTCCCCGGGTGTCACCGTTGCTGATCGGTACGTGCGCGACCCTGTGCGGCGTGGCTGGCCTGCTACTGCCACGGGCCGCCTATCGCTTCGCCGTGCCGTCCGGTGAACCGCTTCGAGACACCTGTGTCGACTGCGGCGCCTCGCTGCGCCCGGGCGTCGGCGGCTGGCTGCCGGTTCGGTCGACCTGTCCCACCTGCCGGGCCCGGTTGGGGCCCGCGGCGTGGGCGACCGGCGTGGCAGCCGGACTCGCTGGCGGGCTGGTCGGCGCCGCGCTGGGCCCGGTAGCCGTCCTGCCGCTCTTTCTCGCCGTCACGGTGCTCGGGGTGCTGCTCGCCGCGATCGACCTCGCCTGTCGTCGTCTCCCCGACACCCTGGTGCTGCCAGCCTTGGCGGTGACACCGGTCCTGTTCGCGGTCGTCGCCGCCGGGACGGCACAGTGGAGCGACTGGCTCCGCGCGCTGGCGGCCTGCCTGGCGTCCGGTGTGTTCTTCATCGGAATGGCGCTGCTACCTGGTGGCGGCTACGGAATGGGCGACGCGAAGGTGGCCGCCCTGCTCGGCTGGTATTTCGGGTGGCTCGGCTGGCAGGCCGTGCTGCTCGGCGCGCTGCTGCCGTGGCTACTGAACGCGCCCTTGCTGCTGGCTCTGCTCGCCTCCGGTCGGGTGGGCTGGAAGAGCCATCTGCCGTTCGGCCCGGCCCTGCTGGCTGGTGGGCTGCTGGCCGTTTGCGTGGTGGCCTGGTAGCCGACCGGTGGCCGGCTTCACTGCCACATGGTGGCTGGCCTGCTGCTTCTTCGGGTGCTGCTGGTCGTCGCCGGTGCTTCCCAGACACTCCGCCGCCGCGCCGTTCGGCAGCTCATCCTGGGTCGGCTGGGCCCGCCGCAGGCAGGCTTTACTGCGATACTGCTGCGATATTGATGTGGATCGGGCGGGCCACGTCTGTGCTTGTGGCGCTCACCTTGGCAGTGTCGGCGTGCTGTTTGTCTACGGCGCTTGGAACGCTTGGGATGGGATGCCGTCGGATGGGCCGCCTCTCAGCGATCCTTCGCGGACCTATGAGATTGTTGTGGCCTTGTTCGGTCTGAGCCTCTTGGGCGGCGGCATCTGGCTCGCTGTCCGAGTCGCCCGCCGAATGCTTCAGCCCACACCGTGACCTGACCCCAGCATGGCCGGCCGGCCCGGCCGATGCTGATCGGAGGCCGCAAGTCGGCCGGGGCCGGGCCGGCGCGACCCGCTTCGCGCACTGCCCGACCCCTCGCTTGTAGGTCGCGCTTCGTCCGGAGGCGTTCATCGCGTGCGTGACCTCGCGCGACTGTCCGCGCCCGGCCGCCGGCGGCTGTCCGTGTCCCGGCTCGTTGCTGTCGGCGCTGGTGTCGGCGCCGCCCTGGGGTAAGAGAGTGAGCGCGTGGGGCTGAACAAGGAGACTGCGGCGCAGTTCGCCGAGGCTCGCCTGGCGGAATGGCGCCGCAACGGCTATGACGAGTGGCGCGCAATGCTCGACGACAAGGAGGCGCGCCTGGTCGTGGGCGAGGACGGCCGACGGTACGCCGTGGTCAGCTGCGCCATTGACGACGGTGAGGGTCGGGTCCGGATTGAACGCCTTGATGGCGTGGAGGCCCTGCGACTGGTGCCAGTGGCGATGCTTTGAGCGCCGCCGTCCGGTCGGTGGCGTCAAGCAGACCTCGACATCCTGGCTACGCTGGCGCGGCGGCGAGGTCGGGGCGGGGTGCGGTGTGTCCTCCGGGCAGATGGTTGGCACGAATCCGTATGGTGGCCGCGATCACGTCATGGTCAGGGAAGGTGAGTTGGGGGACATGTCTGAGTTGGCTTTGCCGATTCGTACCGATCGACTGCTCCTACGTCAATATCGGGTGGATGACGTGGATGCCTTGCTCGCCTACTACGGCGACCCGCTGGTTGCTCGCTACGTTCCCTGGGAGCCGTGGTCGCGCGAGCACGCAGCCGAGCAGGTCGCCAAGCGCATCAACCGTTTGGGTGTAACCGGGATCGACTCCGCTCTGGCGCTGGTGGTCGAGCACAAGGGCGAGGTCGTCGGCGATGTTGTTCTGTGGCCGGCCGATGAGACGCTGTCTCGGGGCGAGATGGGCTGGATTTTTCATCCGTCGATGTCCGGCCGCGGGTTTGCCACAGAGGCAGTTCGAGCGCTCATCGGCGTGGCCTTCGAGCACTGCGGCATGCACCGGGTCATTGCTCGACTCGATGCGCGCAACGAGGCATCGGCGCGACTGTGCCAACGTGTGGGCATGGTCCAGGAAGCGCACCTGCGCCAGGACTACTGGATGAAAGGCGAGTGGGCGGACACTCTGATCTACGGACTGCTCGCGGAGCAGTGGCACGGCTAGTGCTGTGACCGGGAAGGCTCACCGTGATCGGAAGACGGCTCGCGGGACGAGCGCACGCGAAACGGCTGGTATTACTGGGGCATGCAGGAAGAGACCGCACGCTCCGCGATCGACACGTTCATCTCCGCGTTCAACGCCTCGGACGACAGCTATGTGACTGCCCTGCTCTCCCAGGCTCTGACCTCAGACGTGGTCTTCTGGGGGCCGTTGGGCCGCAGCGAAGGAATCGCGGCGGTCGAGCGGTTCGTGCTGGACATCCGGCGCCACCCGGCGGGGACCGGCACGATGGTGCGCTGCTCGGCGGTGGACATGCCTGACGAGTGGGCCCGGTACCAGTGGGTCTTTACCACGCCGGATGGAGGTCCCCGCCTGGCGGGAACGGATGTCGTCCATCTGCGGCGGAGCCTCATCGACCAGTTCATCGTCTTTGCGGGGGAGATCGAACCGTCCGCCTCCTGAGTCATCCTTCTGTCGCTGTCCTTCTCCTGAACTTGCCCCGTCGGCGTTCGAGGGCTGCTGTTCGCCGTTGGTCAGGCCGCGGTGTTGAGGGGGCGTCCACCCCAGCGAATGCCCTTTTCGCTGCGGGTGCGGGCGCGTTCCTTGCGTTGGGCGGTGAGTACGTGTAGATCGGGGCGCCGTCGGGTCGGGCGGCGCGGATCGACTTGAGCGCGGTCAGGGTGTTGGCGGTGCCCTTGCAGCGGCGGTTGACGCCCAACAGGCGGTCGTCGCCCACGGAGTAGCAGCCGTGGAAGTAGGTGACGCCGTGGGTGCGGCGGTAGGTCGCCGGCAGCCGGTTTGGCTTGCCCTGTTTCCCCCAGCAGGAGCCTCCGGTGGGCCGGATCCCCAGGGGCCCGAACTCGTCGAAGGCGACGACCCGGTCCGGGAAGCGGTCCAGCACCTGCTCGATCCGGTCGAGCTTGGCGTCGCGATCAGGGTCGGGTGACTCCTTCCAGGTCTTGGTGCGTTGGAAGGTGATGCCGCGGCGCCGGAGCAGGCACCGTAAGGCTTCACGGCCGATGCGGATGACGCGGCCGTGCACTTTCCGCAGGTAGGCGGCGAGTTTGCGGATCGACCAGCGGGTGAAGGGCTGGCCGAGCTTGGTGGGGCGGGTGGTAGCCGTCTGGATGAGGAAGTCTTCCTCGTCAGGGCTGAGTCGGCGGGGACGGCCTCCCGCCCAGCGAGGGTCCAGGCAGGCCAGGCCGATCTCGTTGAACCGGTGGATCACGTCCCGGCCGGTGTCCTCGTCGGCCTGGACCAGCTGGGCGATCACCGGCACCCGGTTCCCACCCGCCGAGGCCAGCAGCATCATCGCGCGCCGGTAGCGCACCGAGTTGGTGCTGCCCCGGCGCACGGTCTGCTGCAGCTTCTGCCCCTCCTGGTCGGTCAGCCTGCGTACACGGACAGGCTCAGCCACCGCGCCTCCAGCGCTCGGATCGGAAGTCACCGCACATCCAACCGTCACGACCACCAACCCGGTGAACTGAATCGGCCTGGAGTTGCCGGAGGGCGTTGTTAGGCCGCAGCGGCCCTGTTGTGGTTTCGGGTTGAAGCGTAGTGCGCGGTCTCATATTCGACG